>JANYGT010000022.1 GCA_025362355.1 Lacisediminihabitans sp.
GAAGCTTCCTCTCAGCCCGGCTCACCGGACTCCCGTGTTCTGTCGCAATATTACGCCGATTCGCCCGCGCGTGGGCACCCCCGCGATGGACGGCGATTGTCAAGGGGGGTGGATCGGTTCGCTCAAGACACCCCTTCCGACTACGGTTATTTCACGAACCAAGCAGGGAGAACCATGGAAACCTGGCCAGGATCGGCGTATCCGCTCGGAGCGACCTTCGACGGTAGCGGAACGAATTTCGCACTCTTCAGTGAGGTCGCGGAAAAAGTAGAACTCTGTCTCTTCGACGAGAAGGGCGAGGAGACCTGCGTCTCGCTCGTCGAGGTCGATGCCCATGTGTGGCACGCCTACCTCCCGCTCATCCAACCCGGGCAGCGCTACGGCTACCGGGTGACCTCCCCCTACAACCCGAAGACCGGGCAGCGCGGCAATCCGAACAAGCTGCTGCTCGACCCTTACGCGAAAGCCACCTGCGGCGACATCGACTGGGACCCGTCGCTCTTCGCCTACAACTTCGGCGACCCGCTTTCGGAGAATGACCTCGACTCGGCGAAGCACATGGTGCTCGGCGTCGTCATCAACCCGTTCTTCGACTGGGCCGGCGACCGCCATCCGCGCACCCCCTACAACGAGACGGTCATCTACGAAGCCCACGTCAAGGGCCTGACCGAGCTGCACCCCGACGTTCCGGTCGACCAGCGCGGCACCTACGCCGGGCTCGCCCACCCGGCGATCATCGAGCACCTCCAGAAGCTCGGGATCACCGCGCTCGAGCTCATGCCGGTGCACCAGTTCGTTCAGGATTCGACGCTGCTCGACAAGGGCCTGCGCAACTACTGGGGCTACAACACCATCGGGTTCTTCGCCCCGCAGAACAGCTACTCCTCCACCGGCGACCTCGGTCAGCAGGTACAGGAGTTCAAGGGCATGGTGCGCTCGATGCACGACGCCGGCATCGAGGTCATCCTCGACGTCGTCTACAACCACACCGCGGAGGGCAACCACCTCGGCCCGACGATCTCGTTCCGTGGCATCGACAACCAGGCCTATTACCACCTCGTCGACGACGACAAGCAGTTCTACATGGACTACACGGGCACCGGAAACTCGCTGAACGCCGGCAACCCGCACACCCTGCAGCTGATCATGGACAGCCTGCGTTATTGGGTGATCGAGATGCATGTCGACGGTTTCCGGTTCGACCTCGCGTCGACGCTCGCCCGCGAATTCTACGAGGTCGACAAGCTGTCGACCTTCTTCGAGATGGTGCAGCAGGATCCGATCGTCTCCCAGGTGAAGCTCATCGCCGAGCCGTGGGATGTCGGGCCGGGTGGCTACCAGGTCGGCAACTTCCCCCCGCAGTGGACGGAGTGGAACGGGAAGTACCGCGACACCGTGCGCGACTTCTGGCGGGGCGAGCCATCCACTCTCGGCGAGTTCGCCTCCCGTATCACCGGATCTGCGGACCTGTACGAGGATGACGGTCGCCGCCCCGTCGCCTCCATCAACTTCGTGACCGCTCATGACGGCTTCACGCTCGCCGACCTCGTCTCCTACAACGAGAAGCACAACGACGCGAACGGCGAGAACAACAACGACGGCGAGTCGACGAACCGTTCATGGAACTCCGGGGTCGAGGGACCGACAGACGACAAGGTCGTGCTCGCGATCCGGGCACGTCAGGAGCGCAACTTCCTGGCGACCCTCCTGCTCTCGCAGGGCGTTCCGATGATCCTGCACGGTGACGAATTCGGTCGAACGCAGCAGGGCAACAACAACACCTACGCCCAGGATTCCGAGCTGTCGTGGGTGCACTGGGACACGGCCGACCATTCGCTCTCCGACTTCGTGTCGGCTCTCGCCCGGCTGCGGAAGGAGCATCCGACCTTCCGCCGGCGCAGCTTCTTCGACGGCCGACCGGTCAAGCGAGGTCAGGGTGAACCCCTGTCCGACATCGTCTGGCTGACCCCGGGCGGTTCGGAGATGGAGGAGGAGAACTGGGACGCCGGCTTCGGCCGCTCGATCGGCGTGTTCCTCAACGGCAACGGAATCCACGGGCGTGACTCTCGGGGGCAGCGGGTGACCGACGTGAACTTCGCCATCTTCTTCAACGCCCACGACGACGCGGTGGATTTCACCCTTCCCTCCGAGGAATTCGGCGGGATGTGGGAGGTCGTCGTCGACACGGCGGGCAACGAGGCCGACTCGGCTCCGCGCACGGCCGGTGATGTCATCCCGGTCACCGCCAAGTCGCTGGTGATCCTTCGAGAGTACGTCGCCCCGGAGGTGGAGGTCGATCACTCGGTCGCATCCTCCCTCAGCGCGGCGGCCGGTGCGAACACGCCGACGTCGCTCCCCCACATGCCGGAGGTTGGCTGATGCGTATCCCGATTTCGACGTACCGCCTTCAGATCCGCGAGGGATTCGATCTTTTCGCCGCCGCGAACATCGCCGACTACGTGCATGAGCTCGGCGCGGACTGGCTGTATTTCTCGCCGCTGCTGAAGTCCGAAGAGGGGTCGGATCACGGCTACGACGTGACCGATCATTCGCTCATCGACCCGACGCGCGGTGGATCAGCGGGAATGGATGCCGCCTCCGCCGCGGCACGCAGGCTCGGCCTCGGCGTGCTCGTCGACATCGTGCCCAACCACGTCGGCGTCGCCACCCCCGCCCAGAATCCCTGGTGGTGGGATCTCCTGAAACTCGGCCGCGAGTCGAAGTATGCGACCGCGTTCGACATCGACTGGGAGTTCGGCGGCGACCGCATCCGCATCCCGGTGCTCGCGGACGATTCGCTGGCCGACCTCGAGATCGTCGGCGAGGAGTTGCACTACTTCGACAACCACTATCCGGTCGCTCCCGGCACGGCAGACGACGACGCCACACCGCAGCAGGTGCACGATCGCCAGCACTACGAGCTCGTCAACTGGCGCCGCGAAGACGCCGAACTCAATTACCGCCGATTCTTCGCGGTCAGCACCCTCGCCGCGATCCGGGTCGAGCGCCCAGAGGTCTTCGAGGAGTCGCATCGCGAGATCCTGCGCTGGATCACCGAGGGTCTCGCCGACGGGCTGCGAGTGGATCATCCGGACGGGCTCGCCGATCCGGGCGGGTACCTCGATGCCCTCGCCGCAGCGACGAACGAGTCGTACGTGCTCGTCGAGAAGATCCTCGAGGGCGACGAGCAGCTTCCGACCTCCTGGGCGACGGCCGGAACCACCGGCTACGACGCACTCGCGGATGTCGATCGCGTGCTGGTCGACCCGGCCGGCCGCGAGGCGCTCGATGAACTCGACAGCCGCCTGCGCGAGAGCGACCGGCGCGTGTCGTGGTCGGAGCTCATCCATGACACGAAGCGCTCGATCGCCGACGGCATCCTCCGCTCAGAGGTGCTGCGTCTCGAGCGGGATCTCGGATCGTCCGTCGAGCAGACGGTCGCCGATGAGGGCTGGAAACTGTCCCCCACGGCCGACTCTCTTGCTGAACTGCTCGCCTGCTTCCCGGTCTACCGCTCCTACCTGCCGGTCGGGGCCGAGCACCTCCGAGAGGCGGCGAAGTCCGCGAAGCAGCATCGACCGGAGCTCGCCGAGACGATCGACACGCTCGTTCCCGTGCTGCTCGACCCCGCGCATCCGGCCGCCGTCCGCTTCCAGCAGACCTCGGGGATGGTGATGGCGAAAGGTGTCGAAGATACGGCGTTCTACCGCTACACGCGACTCGGATCGCTGACCGAGGTCGGTGCAGACCCGAGCGAATTCTCGATCGGGGTGACCGAGTTCCACCGCCGCCAGCAGCTGCGGCAGGCGAGTTTCCCGTCGTCTCTGACGACCCTGTCGACCCACGACACCAAGCGCGGGGAAGACGTGCGTGCGCGCATCTCCGTGCTCGCCGAGGTGCCGAGCGACTGGGAGACGGCCCTCGGCGAGTTGCGAGGGGAGTCCCCGCTCGGTGACGGTCCCCTCGAAGCACTGCTGTGGGAGGCGATCGTCGGATCCTGGCCCGCAAGCCGGGAGCGACTGCACGCCTACGCCGAGAAAGCGGCTCGCGAGGCCGGTAACTCGACCCGCTGGAACGCGCCTCGTGAAGACTTCGAGAAGCGGATGCACGCCCTCATCGACTCGGCATTCGACGACGAGCGCGTGGTCGGCATCCTTCGGGGACTCCTCGACACGATCGAACAGCCGGGCTGGTCGAATTCGCTGTCGGCGAAGCTCATCCAGCTCACCGCGCCGGGCGTTCCCGACGTCTATCAGGGAAGCGAGCTGTGGGAGACGTCGCTCGTCGACCCCGACAATCGTCGACCGGTGGACTTCGACATCCGCCGGCTCTATCTCGCGGCGATCGACGCGGGCAGCCGGCCGGAGATCGATGAGACGGGAGCCGCGAAGCTGCTCGTGACGAGCCGCGCTCTTCGACTCCGGCGAGATCATCCCGAGCTCTTCTTCCGCTACGCGCCGATCACCGCGTTCGGCCAGGCCCGCAAGCACCTCGTCGGCTTCGACAGCGGAGAGGTCGTGACCCTCGCTACCCGCCTGCCGCTCGGCCTCGCCAGGAGCGGCGGATGGCACGACACGACCATCGTGCTCGCCGGTCGCCCGGTCACCGACGTGCTCACCGGGCGCGAGTTCCCCGGCGGAACCCTCTCCCTCGCCGAGGTGTTCGAGAGCTACCCGGTCGCCCTGTTGGCGCCGTCGAAGGCGCTGCGCTCCACTACCGGGGAGGAATCATGAGTTTCGAAGTCTGGGCACCCGAGGTCTCGCGACTGACGCTGCTGCTCGACGGCGAACGGCATCCGATGACCGAGACCGGCGAGGGCTGGTGGGCAGCGGATGCCGGCCTCAGCGGCTCCGACTACGGCTATCTGCTCGACGATGACGAGCATCCGCTCCCCGACCCGCGGTCGCGCAGGCAGCCCGTCTCGGTGCACGAGCTTTCGCACACCTTCGATGCGGCGGAATTCGAGTGGAGCGACGCGTCGTGGAACGGTCGGCAGCTCGCCGGCGGCATGATCTACGAACTGCACATCGGCACCTTCACGCCGGAGGGAACCCTCGATTCCGCTGTACAGAAGCTCGACCACCTCGTGTCGATCGGGGTGGACTTCGTCGAACTGCTGCCCATGAACGCCTTCAACGGAGACCACAACTGGGGCTACGACGGCGTGCTCTGGTATGCCGTCGACGAGACCTATGGAGGCCCGATCGCCTACCAGCGCTTCGTCGACGCCTGCCACCAGCGCGGTCTCGCCGTCATCCAGGACGTCGTTTACAACCACCTCGGTCCGAGCGGAAACTACCTCCCCCGCTTCGGTCCCTACCTGCGGTCGGGGTCATCGAACACCTGGGGCGACTCGGTCAACCTCGATGTTCCCCAGGTGCGGTCGTACATCGTCGACAACGCCCTCATGTGGCTGCGGGACTACCACGTCGACGCACTCCGCCTCGACGCCGTGCACGCCCTCGTCGACGAGTCGCCGGTGCACATCCTGGAGCAACTGGCGACGGAGACGGATGCGCTGTCGGCATTCCTCGGACGCCCCCTCACCCTGATCGCCGAGAGCGACCTCAACGACCCGAAGGTCGTCACGCCGCGGGAGGCCGGCGGCTATGGTGTTCACGCGCAGTGGAGCGACGACTTCCATCACGCGCTGCACGTCGCGCTGACCGGCGAGATCACCGGGTACTACGCCGACTTCGAGCATCTCGAGTCGCTGGCCAAGGTGATCACCCGGGGTTTCTACCACGACGGAACGTATTCGTCCTTCCGCGAGCACGACCACGGCTCACCCATCGACACCGAGCACATGCCGGCCTGGCGCCTTGTGGTCGCTGACCAGAATCACGACCAGATCGGCAACCGGGCTATCGGGGATCGCCTCACCGCCCAGCTCGACGTCGGGCAGCTCTCGATCGCCGCCATCCTGACGCTCGCGGGCCCGTTCACCCCGATGCTCTTCATGGGCGAGGAATGGGGCGCCTCGACTCCGTGGCAGTTCTTCACCGCGCATCCGGAGAAGGAGCTCGGCGAGGCGACCGCCACCGGGCGCATCGCCGAATTCGAGAAGATGGGCTGGGATCCGGATGTCGTACCCGACCCCCAGGAGCCGTCGACGTTCGCCGACTCGAAACTCGACTGGTCGGAATCCGGGGAGGGCGATCACGCGAGACTGCTGGAGCTCTACCGCTCCCTCGCGCGACTGCGGGCGACGGTCCCCGACCTCACCGACCCGCGATTCGGTCACACCACCTGCGAGTTCGACGATGACGAGAAGTGGTTCATGATGCATCGCGGGGCGACATCCGTCGTCGTCAACTTCGCTGCCCACCCCGCGGTGCTCGCCGTCGGGGGGAGAGTGCTGCTTGCGACGGAGAGCGATATCGCAGCCTCGTCGACCGCGGTCGTGCTCCCGGCCCACTCGGCGGCGATCCTCGCGCGCTGAGCAGCGGAGTGCTTCGGCTGGTCGATTCGAATCCCCCACCCCGACCGGTGTCGCGGACCCACGGATTTGGGGACCCCAGTGAAGGGAGGACTACGCTGCCGGGTATCGACAAGCGTGTAAGAAAGAAGATGAGACTCGATCGCAAGGCCCGGCACGGGAGGCGATCGAAACCTGGGGCGCGCCGGATTCCTCTTCCGCTCGTGGTTGCGGCGCTTGCAATCGCCGCGCTCGGTCTCGGAGGAACTGAGATCATCACCCACGCGAATGCCGCGCCGTCGGCCGTGGGTCCGACGGCGACTCGATCGCCGCACCCCACCCGGTCACCGAGCCCGACCCCGACTCCGACTCCGAGCCCGACTCCCCCGCCGCCGCCGGCCGTCGCGCCGCCTCCCCCAGAAGTGCTCGTCGTCGGCGATTCGATCATGAAGGGCCACGGCCTGGACGAATCCCGGGCCTGGCCGACACTCCTCGCCGGTGACAACGGGTGGACCCTCACCTCCGACGCCTGCAATGGTGCGGGGTTCCTCACCGTCGGAGTCAACGACTGCGACGAGGACTTTCCCGAGATCATCGCCGGCTCGGCGGGCCTCAGCCCCTCCATCGTTCTCATCGCGGGCAGCAGCAACGACATCGGACAGGGCAACGCGGCCCTGCAGGCATCCACGATCCACTCCTTCACCCGCCTTCGAAACCAGTTTCCGACGGCTCGGATCATCGCGCTGAACACCTTCTGGGGCGACACCACTCCCCCGGCACAGGTGGCGACGATCGACGCGCAGGTCTCGGCGGCCGTCGCGCAGGTGGGGGGCACCTATCTCGATGTCGGCCAACCGCTCGACGGGCGTCCGGACCTCATGCAGTCCGACGATGTACACCCGACCGTCGAGGGTCAGCAGGTGCTCGAGCAGTCGATCTTCGGCGCGCTTCAACAGCTGACGATCGACGCGGCGAAACAGGCACTCGCCACGCCTGCCCCGTAGCCACGCTCTCGTCGGGCAGGTCAGTAGTCGATGCGGTGCGCGTTGCTCGCATCGCCACGGGGCTTTCCCGCCTTCAACAGGGCTGCGGGACCGAGTGCACCACGACCGAACCGCGCGCTGACGGCATCCATGGTGTCTTCGGCTTCGCGCCAGCCCTCATCGGCGTCCCACAGGCCGAGCTGCTGTCCATCAGCCGAGGCGAGCTGCTCGGCGCGCACGCCGATCAGCCTCACCGGCGGGTGGGAGCCCACCGCGTCGAGGATCGCGCGAACCTCCTCGTAGATGCGGCGCCCGAGATCCGTCGGCTCGGCCAGGGTGCGTGATCGGGTGATGGTGCTGAAGTCGGAATAGCGCAGCTTCAGCACGACGGTGCGCGCCACCCAGCCGCCCGTTCGCAGGCGCTCCCCCACCGCGGTCGCCTCGCGGAGCAGTTCGCGGCGCAGGTGCTCGACATCCGTGACATCCGTCTCGAAGGTCATCTCGTGACCGATGCTCTTCTCGGCGACCCCCGCAGTGACCGAGCGCGGATCGACGCCGTTCGCGAGCTCATGGAGCTTTCGCCCGGACGCCTCACCGACGGCGCGCTGCAACGTCGCGAGCGGGGTTCGGGCGATGTCGCCGATCGTCTTCAGTCCGCGTTTCGTCAGCGTCTCCTCCGTTGCCGCCCCGACACCCCAGAGCGCTCCGACCGGAAGCGGATGCAGGAACGCCAGGGTCTCGGATGCCGGCACGACGAGCAGTCCGTCCGGCTTCGCACGCCCAGATGCGAGCTTCGCGACGAACTTGGTTGATGCCGCCCCGACAGAGCATCGAAGGCCCGTCTCTTCGAAGACGCGTCGCCTGATCAGTTCGCCGACGACCGCTGGTGGGCCGAAGACACCGCGCGCGCCTGCAACGTTGAGAAAAGCCTCGTCGATGCCGAGACGTTCCACGACGGGAGTGACGTCGTCGAAGATCGCCATGACCTTCTTCGAGAAGTGGCGGTACTTCTCGAAGTGGGGTTCGAGCACGATCGCGTCTGGGCAGAGGCGAAGCGCCTGCGAGAGCGGAATGGCCGAACGCACGCCGAACTTGCGGGCCGGATAGTTGGCTGCGGTGACCACCGACCGCAGCGACCTGCCGGCCACGACGACCGGAAGGTGGGCGAGCTCCGGACGATCGAGCAACTCGACGGAGGC
>JANYGT010000063.1 GCA_025362355.1 Lacisediminihabitans sp.
CGATTACAGCGGGTAGTTCCGCAACGTATCCGATGAATAAA
Organism: Lacisediminihabitans sp.; assembly: GCA_025362355.1. GTDB lineage: Bacteria > Actinomycetota > Actinomycetes > Actinomycetales > Microbacteriaceae > Lacisediminihabitans. The sequence continues at coordinate 42 of JANYGT010000063.1, forward strand.
CGTTTTCAAGGCTCCATTCGAACATCCCAAATCGCATCCGTTTACGGATACATCTCAGGCAATGGCACGCCCCAAACGTCGCCGGTGGTGGTGGTGTCGGATCCGTATCCGACGCCGTCGGTGTCGGTGTCGGTTGCGTCGTTGGGTCGGGATGCGTCGACGGGGAATTTGACTTATGACGCGACGGTGACGAGTTCGTATTTTGCGCAACCCGATGGGGCGTGCGGGATCAGTGGAGGTTGTGCGGTTTATTTGATCGGGATCCATCCTGATGGGTCTGAGACCGGGATTAATTTTTCAGGCGTGTCGTCGAGCGATGCGGCTACTTATCCGTTGGTGGTCCATTTCGCGAGCAGTTTCCGGTCGACGAAGTTCGTGTCGATTTATGCCTTCGTGCAAGGATCCGGTCCAGGTTCAAAGGTGAAGTCGCCGGTGGTGGTGGTGTCGGATCCGTATCCGACACCGTCGGTGTCGGTGTCGGTATCGTCGTTATCTGTTTCTAGTCAAAGTGCAACGACTCTAACCCTGGCCTTTGATGCGACGGTGACCAGTTCGTTCTATGCGCAACCTGACGGGGCGTGCGGGATCAGCGGAGGCTGTGCGGTCTATTTGATCGGAACTCGAGCCGACGGGTCCGAGACGGTAATAACATCCACTGGCGTGGGTTCGAACGATGCAGCGGTTTACCCGCTGATCAATCATTTCACCGGTACAAAAACAATATCTTCTACAGATTCCCCGATTAGTTCTGTGTATGCCCTCGTGTCAGGAAGCGGCCCGGGACCGTCGCTGTCGTCGAAGACTGCGTGGGTCAGTCAGGGTCCGGTTCTGCCGGGTGAGTCGAGGGGTGGATCTAACCCGGCGGAGGCGGGGTGTCAATGTTCGCATGCCGATCCGGTGAACACGGCGACGGGTGAGTTTTATCTTTCCAGCACAGATATTGGGCTTGCCGGTGTTGGTCCAGGTTTAGCAGTGGGGCGCACCTATTCGACGACCACAGCCGGTACGGATAGCCCGTTCGGTTATGGCTGGTCGGCCAGCTTCTCATCCAGTTTCAGCGTTTTAGTCGCAGGGAATACAGCGGATCCGCTCCCTCGCACTGTGCAGGTGACGCAGGAGAACGGGTCCACCGTCAGGTTTGCCGAGAATCCGGATAAAACCTACTCACCGCCGGAGCGGGTGCAGGCAACGTTGACCTTCGATGCGACGGTGAAGAGGTGGACCTTTACCCGGCATAACGCCCAAGTGCTGACGTTCGATGCGTCCGGGTTGCTGCTGATGGTGGCGGATGTGCATGGGAACACGGTCACGGTGGCCCGGAATGCGTCCAACCAGGTGACCTCGTTGACCGGATCCGGTGGGCGGGTGCTCACCGTGACGTGGTCGGGTGCCCATGTGTCGAAGGTGACCGATTCGGCTACCCGGTCGGTCACATACACCTATGACACTGCCGGGAATCTGACCGCGGTGGTTGGGGTGGATGGGTCGACTGCCCGGTATGGGTATGACGCGGGGCATTACATGACGTCGGTGACGAAACCTGGTGGTGGGGTGACGACGAACACCTACGACACCGTGTCCCGGGTGGTGTCGCAGTCGGATCCGTTGGGTCGGGTGACCACGTTCGGGTATGCGGATACGGGGACGACGATCACGAAACCGGATGGCTCGGCGGTGGTGGAGACGTATCAGTTCGGTCGCCTCACGAAGGTGACCTCCGGGTTCGGGACGACATTGGCCGCGACGACGTCGTATACCTACGATGTGGGCAACAATGTGGCGTCGGTCACTGATCCGTTGGGGAAGGTATCAATCTCCACCTACGACACCCAAGGGCACCAGCTGACAACCACGGATCCGTTGGGTCGGGTGACGACGTGGACGTATGACAGTCTCGGGGATCCCCTTACGGTGAAGGACCCGTTGGGGCGGGTCGCGTCGGCGACGTTTGATGCGACCGGGAACCGGTTGACCGCCACGTCCCCGACGGGGCGGAAGCAATCCTGGACGTATAACGCGAATGGGACTGCGGCGATGTTTGTGGATGCTCGGGCGAAGACCACGACCTACGCGTACAACACGGTTGGCCTGTTGGTGAAGACGACCGATCCGGTGGGTCGGATCCAGTCGGTGGCGTATTCGGCGGCGTCGATTCCGGTGTCAACGACGGATGGGTTGGGGAAGGTCACGTCGGTGACCACCGAC
>JANYGT010000075.1 GCA_025362355.1 Lacisediminihabitans sp.
GGTGCTCGACGCGAACCTCGACGGATTCCGCGACCGAGTCGAAGCTTACGTCGATGTCCCGCATCCCGATCTTCTCGTCGCGGGTTCGACTTGCCTGAGACGCTCGAACGCGATCGATCGCTCGCCGGCGCGCCATGGTCAGCACCCAGGACAGAACTCGGCCCTTGTTCTCATCGAATCTAGACGCGGTCTGCCAGATCTCGAGAAAGACCTCCTGCATCACTTCCTCCGACTGGGCCGGATCGCGAAGGATGCCTTTGATCAGCCCGAAGACCCGGGAAGAGATCTGATCATAGAAGTCGGCGAATGCCCTCTTGTCACCCTCACGAACTCGAGCGATCAGCTCTTCGAGTGTCGGGATTGACGCCGAATCTCGGCTCTCCACACGGCTCATTTCGTCTCCCCCAGACTTTGTTCGCTGCCGGGGACTTGGACAACATCGTCAGATTATCAGCGGGGATAACGAAGGGCAGTCCTCACAACGAGGGCTTGCATCCGCTCTTCGCATCGGTTATAACCAAATTTCAACCCTGGCCGGGCCTCCCGTGTGCGGGTGGCACACGGACTGGGGTGTTGTCGGACGGACCGCCTACCGCCACGCTTGACGGCATGACGACCGCGGGGAGAACTCCGGCTCGCAGAGACGCATTTTCCACCCTCCTGCTCGAGTCCGGGCTGGTCACACAGGATCAGCTCGACCTCGCGCGCGCCCGCAAAGACTCGTCCGGCGCACACGTCGATGAGACGCTCGTGACCGAGGGGGTAGTCGACCCCGACCTGCTCAGGCGGGTGATGTCGCGGTCGTGGGGGATCGCGATCGTCGATCTGGAAACGGAGTGGATCGATCCCGATCTCGTGCGGAACGGCCCCCATTCGCTCTACATAGGCGACAACTGGATGCCGGTGCACGACCAGGCGAACGGAACAGTCCTCGTCGCAACCGCGCGAGCACCCCATCCGGAGCGCACCGCAGAGATCGTGGCCACTCTCGCATCGCCCGTCGAGTTCGCTGTCGCGACGTCCCTCGACATCCGTGCCGCCGTCGACCGTGTTCTCGCCAGCCGCAAACGGCGCTGGTTCTTCGGCTGAGCCCTCGCGCCGCCGGCGACTGTCAACCGAAGCGCGGGATGCGCGCCGGTACAGTGGGAGAACGCCCGCCCGCACCGAAGGAGCACCACACCAGTGTCTGAGTCGCCAACCCCGGAATCCGCCCCCGCAGCGCAGAATTCGGGAACCGAGACCGTCACGGCGACAGAGCAGGCGACCGGGTTCGATATCTTCTCCGACCGCTCGATCGTCGCGATGCGGGTCGACGGTGAGCTCCTGGACCTCGCGGCATCCGTGGCTCCCGGAACAGTCGTCGAGCCCATCCTCATCTCGTCGCCCGACGGCCTCGGTATCCTCCGCCATTCGGCGGCCCACGTTGCCGCCCAGGCACTGCAGTCGATCAACCCCGAGGCGAAACTCGGCATCGGCCCGCCGATCACCGACGGCTTCTACTACGACTTCGACCTCGAGACCCCACTGACCCCTGATGATCTCAAGGCGGTCGACAAGGCGATGGAAAGAATCATCAAAGCGGGCCAGCGCTTCGTGCGCCGCGTGGTGAGCGAGGACGAGGCGCGAGCGGAGCTTGCGAACGAGCCATACAAACTCGAGTTGATCGGTCTGAAGGGTCACCCGACCGAGGGAGCCGGCGGAACGGATGACAACGAGAGTGTCGAGGTCGGCGGAGCAGAACTCACCATCTACGACAATGTCGATCCACGAACGGGGGAGACGGTCTGGAAAGACCTCTGCCGCGGCCCGCACCTTCCGAACACGCGGCTGATCGGCAACGGCTGGGCTCTCACCCGAAGCGCCGCTGCCTACTGGCGCGGCTCGGAGAAGAACAAGCAGCTGCAGCGACTGTATGGAACGGCCTGGGCGACGAAGGACGATCTCCGCGCCTACCAGGCACGTCAGGAGGAGGCGGCCAAGCGCGATCATCGCAAACTCGGAGCCGAGCTCGATTTGTTCTCCTTCCCCGACGAGATCGGGTCCGGCCTCGCGGTGTTCCATCCGAAGGGGGGGATCATCCGGCGCGAGATGGAGAACTACTCCCGCATCGCGCACGAGAAGGCCGGCTATGACTTCGTCTACACCCCGCACATCACCAAGTCGCACCTCTTCGAGACTTCCGGTCACCTCGGTTGGTACGCGGATGGGATGTTTCCTCCGATGCACCTCGACGAGGCACGCAACGAGGAGGGGGAGATCACCCGGCAGGGAGCCGACTACTACCTGAAGCCGATGAACTGCCCGTTCCACATCCTCGTCTATCGCTCGAGCGGACGGTCTTACCGCGATCTGCCACTGCGATTCTTCGAATTCGGCACGGTCTATCGCAATGAGAAGTCCGGCGTCATCCATGGCCTCACCCGGGTGCGAGGTCTGACGATGGACGACGCGCACATCTTCACGACGAGGGAGGCGATGAAGGAGGAGCTCACCGGCACCCTGAACTTCATCCTCGATCTGCTTCGCGACTACGGGCTCACCGACTTCTACCTCGAGCTCTCCACGAAAGACCCCGACAAGTACGTCGGCGACGACGATGTGTGGGAAGAAGCGACGGCGACCCTCGCCGAGGTCGCCGCCGAATCCGGCCTCGAGCTGGTGCCCGATCCGGGCGGAGCCGCCTTCTACGGACCGAAGATCTCGGTGCAGGCCCGCGATGCCATCGGTCGCACCTGGCAGATGTCGACCGTGCAGCTCGACTTCAACCTCCCGGAGCGATTCGAGCTCGAGTACACGGCAGCCGACGGATCCCGCCAGCGCCCCGTGATGATCCACCGAGCGCTCTTCGGCTCGATCGAGCGCTTCTTCGGGGTGCTCACCGAGCACTACGCCGGCGCGTTCCCCGTCTGGCTGTCGCCGGTGCAGGTCGTCGGCATCCCCGTCGCCGAGGAGTACGGCCCCTACCTGGACAGCGTCATCGCGCAGCTGAAGTCGGTGGGTGTTCGCGCGGAGGTCGACCACTCGAGCGATCGGATGCCGAAGAAGATCCGCACGCACACCAAGGCGAAGGTTCCGTACCAGTTGATCGCCGGCGAGGAAGATCGTGCTGCGGATGCCGTCAGCTTCCGCTTCCGCGACGGGACGCAGGAGAACGGCATCCCGATCGCCGACGCGATCGAGAGGATCACGACCGCCATCGCAACGAGGGCGCAGGTCTGATGGAGGTCGAGTCCTCTCGCGACTTCGCTGCGATTCCGGATGCCTTCCAGAGACTCTGGACGCCGCACCGGATGGTCTACATCGAGGCCGGTCCGGAACCCCACGAGACGGCCTGTCCGTTCTGCGTCGCCCCGACGCTGACCGACGAGAAAGCCCTTATCGTGGCGCGCGGCGAGCACTGTTTCGTGCTCCTCAACCTTTTTCCCTACAACTCCGGCCATCTGATGGTGTGTCCGTACCGTCACGTCGCGCTGTACGACGAGGCCACGCCGGAGGAGGTGGCGGAGATCGGATTGCTCACCCAGATCGCGATGCGGGTCTTGACCGAGACCTCCCGCTGTGACGGCTTCAACATCGGAATGAATCAGGGAAGTATCGCGGGTGCCGGGATCGCCGGTCATCTGCACCAGCACGTCGTTCCGCGGTGGGCGACGGATGCAAACTTCTTCCCGATCATCGCCGGCACGAAGGCGATTCCGAAGCTTCTCGGCGAAGTGCGGGAAGAAGTGGCAAGGGCCTGGCCGGGCGCCGCGGCCTGACACGGCGAGTGCCCTGGCGCCCGCAATAGAATGAGCGTGCCCCGGCATCCTCGGGGCTTCAGAGAGGTATGAAGTGACTGACAGCACCACCCCCGGTTCCGACACAACCAGCCTCGGCTCGAGCCGCGTCAAGCGCGGGCTCGCCGAGATGCTCAAAGGCGGCGTCATCATGGACGTCGTCACCGCCGCGCAAGCGCGCATCGCCGAAGACGCCGGGGCGGTCGCCGTCATGGCGCTCGAACGTGTTCCGGCCGACATCCGTTCCCAGGGCGGTGTCGCTCGCATGAGCGACCCCGACCTCATCGAATCGATCATCGCCGAGGTCTCGATCCCGGTCATGGCGAAGGCCCGTATCGGTCACTTCGTCGAGGCCCAGATCCTGCAATCGCTGAAGGTCGACTACATCGACGAGTCCGAGGTGCTCTCCCCGGCCGACTACGTCAACCACATCGACAAGTGGCCGTTCAGTGTTCCCTTCGTCTGCGGTGCGACGAACCTCGGTGAGGCGCTTCGACGGATCAACGAGGGCGCGGCCATGATCCGCTCCAAGGGCGAGGCCGGCACCGGTGACGTCTCAGAGGCGACGAAGCACATCCGCACCATCACCTCCGAGATCCGTGCGCTGACTGCAAAGACCCACGACGAGCTGTACGTCGCGGCGAAGGAGCTGCAGGCCCCCTACGACCTCGTCGTTGAGATCGCCCGCACCGGAAAGCTCCCCGTCGTGCTCTTCACCGCCGGCGGTGTCGCGACCCCGGCGGATGCGGCGATGATGATGCAGCTCGGCGCCGACGGTGTCTTCGTCGGCTCCGGCGTGTTCAAATCCGGAAACCCGGAGGCCCGCGCGGCCGCCATCGTCAAGGCGACCACGTTCTTCGACGACCCCTCGGTCATCGCGGATGCGTCGCGTGGGCTCGGCGAGGCCATGGTCGGCATCAACGTGTCCGACCAGCCGGCGCCACACCGACTCGCCGAACGTGGCTGGTAGGCCTTCCGTCTCGAGAAATACCGGCCCGGTCGTCGGGGTCCTCGCCCTCCAGGGCGATTTCCGCGAACACCTCGCCGTTCTGAGCTCACTCGGAGCGGATGCCCGACCGGTGCGCCGACCCGCCGAACTGTCCGAGATCGGCGGGCTGGTCATCCCGGGCGGCGAGTCGACCGTGATGGACAAGCTCTCGCGCGCCTTCGGGCTCGCGGAACCGCTGAAAGACGCCATCCGTTCCGGCCTGCCGGTCTACGGCACCTGTGCCGGGCTGATCATGATCGCCGACACCGTGCTCGACGCCATTTCGGGGCAGCAGAGCCTCGGTGGTCTCGACATCTCGGTGCGACGCAATGCCTTCGGGTCGCAACTGGACTCCTTCGAGACCGACCTCGACATCCCGGTACTCGGCGCACCGCCGGTGCATGCGGTGTTCATCAGGGCTCCGATCGTCGAAGCAGCCGGGCCCGACGTGCGGGTGCTCTCCTCGCTGCCGGACGGTCGGGTCGTGGCGGTCGAGCAGGGTTCTCTCCTCGGCACCTCGTTTCATCCGGAGATGACGGGAGACACCCGTTTTCACGAGTACTTCCTCGATCGGGTGCGTGCGGCCCAGTAGACCGGGAGCGCTGCTCAGGTCGTCGCGAAGCGCTTCGCAGAGCGCTCGCGCGCCTTCGCCGCCTCGATCTCGCGATCTTTCGGCGGCGTGGTGGCCACCAGGTCTTCAAGGAGATGCTGCGTGATGTGCGCGATCTCGTGCACGGCACGATCGAAGGCCGCCTGGTTGACCTTCGCCGGTTTCGTCGATCCGCTGATCTTGCGCACGTATTGCAGGGCGGCGGCCTCGACCTCGTCATGGTCGGCGGCAGGCTCGAAATTGTGAAGGGTGTGGATGTTTCGGCACATGCAGCGAGGCTAGGGCGAGCCGGGCATCCGATCAAGCCCGTCGCGGCCGGCCAGTCGGCGTGCTGGCTAGAATGTTCAGCATGTCAGGCCACTCCAAATGGGCAACCACCAAGCACCAGAAGGCGATCAAAGACTCTCGCCGTGCCAAGTCGTTCGCCAAGCTCATCAAGAACATCGAAGTCGCAGCCAAGCTCGGTGGCGCCGACCTGTCGGGAAATCCGACCCTCGTCGACGCCATCCAGAAGGCTAAGAAGACGTCTGTTCCGAACTCGAACATCGACTCTGCCGTCAAGCGTGGTTCCGGCCAACTCGGCGAAGCGGTCGACTACCAGACCATCATCTATGAGGGATACGCGGCGGGCGGCGTCGCCCTGCTGATCGAGTGCCTCACCGACAACCGCAATCGCGCCGCCGCGAACGTGCGCACCGTGATGACCCGTAACGGCGGCACCATGGGTGACCCCGGCAGCGTCGCCTACAACTTCAGCCGTAAGGGCGTCATCTCGGTGACGAAGACCGACGGAATGGGGGAAGACGATGTGCTCGGTGCCGTGCTGGATGCCGGGGCGGAAGAGGTCAACGACCGAGGCGCCGGCTTCGAAATCGTGACCGAGCCTCACGACCTGGTCGCCGCACGTACCGCCCTCCAGGATGCGGGGATCGACTACGACTCCGCCGACGTCGAATTCGTGCCCGGTCTCACGATCGAGGTCGACCTCGAAACCGCGAAGAAGATCTTCCGCCTCATCGACGCTCTCGACGATGACGACGACGTGCAGAACGTCTACGGCAACTTCGAGGTGCCGGCCGAGGTGCAGGCGCAGCTCGACGAGGAAGAGTAGCGCTCGCATCCGTAGTCACGGGGATCGGGCGATGAGGCCGGCATGCTGAGGGTGCTCGGCATCGATCCCGGCCTCACCCGGTGCGGGGTCGGGATAGTGGATGTCACGGCGACCCGCATCGCGACGTTGGTGGAGGTCACCGTCATCCGCTCCTCGCCCGACCTCCCGCTCGAGCAGCGGCTCCTGCATGTCGGCAACGAGATCGAGCGACTGCTCGACGAATTCACACCGCAGGCCGTCGCGATCGAGCGGGTCTTCGCCCAGCAGAACCTCAACACGGTCATGGGGGTCGCCCAGATCAGCGGCGTCGCGCTCCATCTCGCCGCCAAGCGGGGGCTGGCCGTCGGCCTCCACACCCCGTCGGAGGTGAAGGCCGCAATCACGGGCTATGGGTCGGCGGAGAAGAAACAGGTGGCGACGATGGTCGCGAAAGTGCTCGGCCTCGCCGAATTGCCGACACCGGCCGATGCCTCGGATGCTCTCGCCATCGCCATCTGTCATGCCTGGAAGGGTGTCGCGACTCTCGCCCCGACGGGAGGGCAACTCACCCCGGCCCAGGAGGCATGGCTCGCCGCGGAACGTTCCGCGGCAAAGTCGGCACCCAAACGTAGGCTGGCCCGATGATCTCCTCTGTGCGCGGTGTCGTGCTTCACGCCGCCGGAACGACGGCGGTCGTCGAGGTCGGGGGAGTGGGCCTCTCGGTCAGCGTCACCCCGCAGCACGCACTCTCCCTCCGGGTCGGCACCGAGGCGACGCTCCGCACGGCCCTGATCGTGCGCGAAGACGACCTCGCACTCTTCGGATTTCCCGACACGGAACAGCTCGTCGTCTTCGACCTGCTCCGCGGAGTCACCGGGGTCGGCCCGAAGTCGGCAATGGGGGTGCTCGCAGCGCTGTCGCCCGCACAGATCGCCACCGCGGTCGCGACCGAAGACGACTCGGCGTTTCGCAAGGTATCGGGAATCGGACCGAAGACGGCGAAGCTCATCGTGCTCTCGCTCGCCGGCAAGATGCAGGCTGTCTCGACGGCATCCACCCTCGTTTCCGCTGCGAAGTCGAGCGTCAGCGACAGCGTGCTCGTCGCGCTCGTCGGGCTCGGCTGGTCGGAGCGAGTCGCGGCGCAGGCCGTCGATGAGGCTGTCGCCGAGTCGACGGGCGACGAGGCGTCGACCGTGCCGCTGCTGCTGCGTCTCGCGCTCACGCGACTCGGACCGCAGCACTCCTCGAGTGTGAGCAGTCGATGACCTTCGCAGACGATCCTTCCGTGGCCGTCGTGCGCCCAACACCTGAATCGGATGCCGAACTCGCCTTCGAGGGCGCGCTCCGGCCGAAGTCTCTCGCCGAGTTCGTCGGGCAGGCGAAGGTGCGCGCCCAGCTGCACCTGTTGCTCGACGCGGCCCGCATCCAGAACCGAACTCCCGACCACATCCTGCTCGCCGGTCCTCCGGGGCTCGGCAAGACGACGCTCGCGATGATCGTCGCCGAGGAGAGCGGGCGTCCCCTCCGGATGTCGAGTGGTCCGGCGATCCAGCATGCCGGCGATCTTGCGGCGGTGCTCTCCTCACTCGTGCCGGGTGAGATCCTCTTCATCGATGAGATCCACCGCATGGCCCGTTCGGCCGAAGAAATGCTCTACCTCGCGATGGAAGACTTCCGCATCGACATCATGGTCGGCAAGGGCGCGGGGGCGACATCCATTCCCCTCGATCTCGCACCGTTCACGCTCGTCGGCGCGACGACGCGATCCGGGATGCTGCCGAATCCGCTTCGAGACCGATTCGGGTTCACCGCGCACCTCGAGTTCTATTCCGAGCCTGAGCTCGAGCAGGTGCTCACCAGAGCCGCCGCGTTGCTCGGGCTCACCGTCGACCGCGGAGCTCTAGCGGAGATCGCCGGCCGCTGCAGGGGCACGCCGCGTATCGCCAATCGTCTTCTTCGGCGAGTTCGGGACTACGCGCTAGTGCACGACGACGAGGTCGGTCTCCGATCGGTGCACGCCGCTCTCGAGCTCTACGACGTCGACCAACTCGGGCTCGACCGTCTCGATCGAGCCGTGATGGACATCATCCTCACCCGTTTCGACGGGGGTCCCGTCGGCCTCAACACGCTCGCGGTCTCGGTCGGCGAGGAAGCCGAGACGATCGAATCCGTGGTCGAGCCGTTCCTGGTGAGGATCGGCCTGCTCACCCGTACGCCGCGGGGGCGGGTCGCAACCCGACTCGCCTGGAAGCATTTCGGGCTTTCGGAGAGCAGCGGGATCCTCTTCGGCGATGACCTATAGTTCAAGCTGGCCACACAGGGCATCCGGTTAGACTCGCGGTTCCCCCCACAGCTCGGAAGGCTCTTTTCGTATGAAGTTCGACCCAACCCTCATTCTCATCGCCGTGGCACTCGCGGTGTTCGTCATATTCCAGTTCCGTAGTTCGCGCAAGCGCGCAAAGGCCACGGCGGAGCGCCAGCAGCAGATCGTGCCCGGCGTCGAGATCATGACCAACTACGGTCTCTTCGGAACGATCATTTCCATCGACGACGAGAACAACTTCGCTTTCATCGAGATCTCGCCGGGCAACGTCATCAAGATCCACAAGTCGACGATCCTGAAGGCTGCGGATGACATCGTCGCCCCGGAGACCGAGGGCGAGCTCGAGAGCGAAGGCGGCGGTGAGACCGCCACTCCGTACCAGCTGAACGAAGACAACGCCATCCACAACGGCGAGCCGAAGTTCGGGGAGCGCACCGACCCCGACGTGACGCCGACCACCACACCCGTCAAGAAGGCCCCGTCCAAAAAGGTCGACGACTAACCGCTAGCCTGAACGTGCTCGCCCGTGGATCGCGGGCGTGCCCTCCAGTGTGTCGCGTCGCCCGTCGACCCGCGTGAAGAAAGCTGAGTTCCCTTTGGCAAGAACGACCCCGGTCAAGAAGGCGCTTCGTTCGCTGACCTGGCTCCTGGTCATCGTTGCCGGCCTTGCGGTCGCCAATGCCGGGCAAGCACTCTCCGCCGGAGGGCCGAAAGCCGTGATCGCGGGCACGACCTGGGTGCCGAAACTGGCACTCGACCTGCAGGGTGGTACCGAGATCATCCTGCAGCCGCAGGTCGCCTCCGGGCAGGCGGCGCCGACCACCGACCAGCTGAACCAGGCCGTGGCGATCATCCGCCAACGCATCGACGCGAGCGGTGTGTCCGAAGCGGAAATCAATACGCAGGGAAGCCAGAACGTCGTCGTCTCGATTCCGGGCAGCCCCGACCAGGCGACGATCAATCGCATCGAGTCGTCGGCGAAGCTCGAGTTCCGCGCCGTGCTGCAGTCGACGGCGGCACCGACGAGCTCCGTCGGCGGGTCAGCGTCACCGACTCCCTCACCCTCCGACCTGAGCGGTCTGCAGTCGACGCCGAGCACGAAACCGACAGACGGAAGTGACCTCGCCTACATCACCCCGAAGCTCGCGGCGCAGTTCGCGGCTTTCAGCTGCAACCAGGTCGACTCGACGAACGCGAACGTCGCCGACCCGAAGAAACCCTTGATCACCTGCGACAGCTCTTCCCAGTACAAATACCTCCTCGGACCGGTCGAGGTGGCCGGCGAGACCATCAGCGATGCCACGAATGCCATCGAGACGAATCAGCAGGGCGTGAGCACGGGCCGCTGGGTCGTCAACATCGTCTTCAACGGAAAGGGAACACAGGAGTTCTCCGCAGTCACCACCCGGTTGAACAAGTTCCCGACGACGGATGTTCGCAACCAGTTCGCCATCGTGCTCGACGGCCGCATCATCTCGGCCCCGACCACCAACGCCGTCATCACCAACGGAAAGCCGCAGATCTCCGGATCCTTCACGCAGGCGAGCTCCAAGACGCTCGCCGACCAGCTGAAATTCGGCGCGCTTCCCATCGGCTTCAAGGTGCAGAGCAACGACTCGATCACGGCGACCCTCGGAAAGACACAGCTGCAGAGCGGACTGCTGGCCGGGCTGATCGGGCTCATCCTCGTCGTGATCTACTCGCTGCTGCAGTACCGGTCGCTGGCCTCCATCACGATCACCTCACTCGTCGTCGCCGCGGTGATCACCTACCTCGTGGTGGTCTTCCTCTCCAACCGGCAAGGGTTCAGGCTCTCGCTCGCGGGGGTCGCGGGCCTCATCGTCGCCATCGGTATCACCGCGGACTCGTTCATCGTGTACTTCGAGCGAATACGCGACGAGTTGAGAGATGGCAGACCGCTAGTCTCGGCGGTGGAAGCCGGTTGGAAGCGTGCCGTCCGCACCATCGTCGCCTCGGACACGGTCAACTTCCTTGCCGCTGCGATCCTCTTCATCGTGGCCGTCGGAAACGTCAAGGGATTCGCTCTCACCCTCGGACTGACGACGCTCGTCGACCTCGTCGTGGTCAGCCTCTTCACGCATCCGATGTTGCGGCTCATCGCCCAGCGGCCCTTCTTCTCCGAGGGGCACCGGTTCAGCGGCCTCGATCCAAAGGCTCTCGGGGCCATCTATCGTGGCCGCGCCACGTTCCGAACGCCGGAAGTCGCGGTGGCCGGCAAGAAGGCGGGCGCGGTCGGCGAGGCGCAGCGACGCCAGACCATAGCCGAGAGGAAAGCGGCGGAGCTTGCGGCGCCCCCTACGGCGAAAGACAAGACGGGCTCCGCCATCTCGCCTAAAACGCCGAAAACGACAAAAGACGGGAAGAACTCCTGATGGCCAGTTTCTCCCAGTTCGGAAACGACCTGTATACGGGCAAACGCTCGTACAACATCGTCGGCAGTCGCAAGATCTTCTACGCGATCTCGGGGCTTCTCCTTCTCATCGTCATCGTCGTGCCGATCCTTCGCGGCGGCTTCGTCTTCGGCATCGAGTTCCTCGGAGGGTCGCAGTTCCAGATCTCGAACACGACGAATCTCAGCCAGCCGTTCGCCGATAGAGCGGTGACGAGTGTCGTGGCCGGTTCGAATCCCCGCGTCACCATCGTCGGCACAGACTCCGTTCGCATCCAGACCGACCAGCTCACCTCCGCCCAGAGCGTCCAGGTGAGGGACGCGCTGGCCAAGGCTTACAACATCGGCCCGAAGCAGGTGACCAGTTCGTTCATCGGGGCGACCTGGGGACAGGACATCACCCGTCAGGCACTCACCGGTCTCATCATCTTCATCGTGCTCGCGGCGATCGTGATGGCCCTCTACTTCCGGACCTGGAAGATGTCGGCCGCGGCGATTGTCGCGCTGCTCCACGACCTCGTCATCACGGCCGGGGTCTATGGCGTGTTCGGAATCGAGGTGACGCCGGCCGCGGTCATCGGATTCCTCACGATTCTCGGCTACTCGCTCTATGACACGGTCGTCGTGTTCGACAAGATCCGGGAGAACACGTCGGAAGACGGTGAGCAGTCACGGCGCACCTTCGGTCAGTCGGTCAACCTCGCTGTCAACCAGACCCTCGTCCGGTCCATCAACACGTCGGTCGTCGCCATCCTCCCTGTCGGGTCGATTCTGTTCATCGGGGCAGTCCTGCTCGGGGCGGGAACACTCCGCGACATCTCGCTCGCGCTCTTCATCGGAATCATCGTCGGAACCTATTCGACGATCTTCATCGCCGCCCCGCTCTATGCGCAGTTGCGAAGCAATGAGGTCGAGATCAAAAAGCGTGACAAGCGCTCGCTCGCCGCGCGCGAGGCGAGCATCGCCAAGTAGATCGACCAGACCGAACAAACCGAGGACAACGGATGCCAGACACACTTCCCGAGATCAGCGCCACCGAGGCCATCCGCCTCGTCAAAGCCGGTAGATACCTGATCGACGTGCGCGAGCAGGACGAGTGGGACAGGGGTCACGCTGCCGGGGCTCATTTCGTGCCGATGTCGAGACTCGGCGAACTGGTCGACGACATCCCGAAGGACCGTCAGGTGCTCGTCGTCTGTCATTCCGGCGGGCGCTCGGCCCGGGTGACGCGGTCCCTCGTCACCGCGGGATACGACGCCGTCAACGTCGCCGGCGGGTCGAGTGCCTGGGCAGCAGCCGACGGGCCACTCGAGTCGGACGGTCCCGGCGCTGCCCGCATCGAGTGACCCGGCACCGAATCACAGCGAGGTATGCGTTCTGAGCGAACGGCGGCGAGGCGCCCATCCGCCGGTGATAGCTTTGATGGGGGAGGCAGGGCGATGACCGAGACGACGACACCACGCCAGGCGGCGCCGGCGCCCGAGCCCGTCGGATCCACCTCGAGCAACCCGCCCACCGGCTCTCTCCGCACTCTTCTTCCACGGATCTTCTCGAAGGCTCAGCCGGCAGGGGCCGTCGACCGCCTGATCAAAACGGCGCGGATGCATCATCCGAAGTCCGACGTTTCCATCATCGAACGCGCCTACGCAGCGGCAGAGCTCGCCCACCGAGGCCAGCTGCGCAAGAGCGGCGAACCGTACATCACACATCCGGTCGCGGTCGCCCAGATACTCGCCGATCTCGGGATCGGACCGAAGACCCTCGCTGCGGCCCTGCTGCACGACACCGTCGAAGACACCGATTACACGCTCGACCTTCTTCGCCACGATTTCGGTGAAGAGATCGCCATGCTCGTCGACGGCGTGACGAAGCTCGACAAGCTCAAGTACGGTGACAGCGCCCAGGCCGAGACCGTGCGGAAGATGGTCG
>JANYGT010000098.1 GCA_025362355.1 Lacisediminihabitans sp.
CGACCATCACCCGCACCCGAACCCGGACCCCGGCGGCCAAGCCACGGCTCGATCGCTCTGGCGACCTCGTGAAGGGGATCGGCGACCGTACGAGCTACCTCTCTACAGCGCTTCTGCTTCTCGGAGCGCTGTACTGCCTGCTGCCGCTCGCCTGGGTGCTCATCGCCTCCACCAAATCGGGCGGCGAGCTCTTCAACACGAATACCTTCGTGCCGAGCGGCCACCTCTTCGACAACATCGCGCAGCTGACCGCCTACCGGGGCGGACTCTACTGGCGATGGATGCTCAACACGGCACTCTATGCCGGTGTCGGCGCGCTCCTGTCGACGGTGGTCTCCTCGCTCGCCGGGTATGCGCTCGCGAAATACTCCTTCGCCGGCAAGGGAGCCACCTTCACGATCCTGCTCGCCGGCGTGCTCGTTCCCGGCGTGATCCTCGCCATCCCGCAGTACTTCCTTCTCGCCCAGTTCGGGCTCACCAACAGCTACTGGGCGGTGCTGCTCCCGCAGATCATCAGCCCCTACGGCATCTACCTCGCCCGCATCTACGCCGCGGCATCCGTGCCGAACGACGTGATCGAAGCCGCGCGCACCGACGGCGCCGGGGACTTCTACATCTTCTATCGCATCGCGACGCCGATGATGATGCCGGGGCTCGTGACGATCTTCCTTTTCCAGTTCGTCGGCATCTGGAACAACTTCATATTGCCGTACATCATGCTCGGCGACGACAGGCTCTTCCCCATCACGGTCGGCCTGAGCGGGCTGCTCAACCAGGGGTCGACCGTTCCGGCGCTCTACTCGCTGGTGATCACCGGTGCGCTGCTGTCGATCATCCCGCTCATCGTGCTCTTCCTCGGTCTTCAGCGATTCTGGAAGGTCGATCTCGGTGCCGGAGCGGTCAAGGCCTGACGACTCGCAGCCCGGTACGTCCCGGGCAATAGAATTCTGCAAATGAGCACCCCCGACGCGAAGCGACCCACGATCCGGGATGTCGCACTGGTCGCCGGAGTCTCGCGAGGCACCGTCTCCCGGGTGCTCACCGGTGCGAAGTGGGTGAGCCCGGCGTCCCGGGCCGCGGTCGAGGCCGCCATCAAGAAGACACGCTACCGGGTCAATCCGCACGCCCGAAACCTGGCGACCAGCCGCTCGAATTCGGTCGCGTTCCTGCTCACCGAATCGCAGCAGCTGCTGTTCGAGGATCCGAACTTCTCGATGCTCGTCAGAGGCACGGCTCAGGCGCTCGCCGCGAAAGACATCTCGCTCGTGCTCATCATCGCCGGAAGCCCGGCCGAGCAGGCCCGCGCGACCGACTACATCACCGCCGGGCACGTCGACGGGGTGCTGCTGGCGTTCTCATCGCACTACGGAAACACGCTGATCGAGAGCCTGCTGACGGCCGGGATCCCGATGGTCGCCTGCGGGCAGCCGCTCGGCTTCGAGGGTCGCCTCGGCTGCGTCTCTGCGGACGACGTCGCGGGCGCCCGCAAAATGGTCGAGTACCTGCAGAAGAAGGGTCGGAAGAAGATCGCGATCATCGCCGGCCCGGAAGACACCCCCGGCGGCGTCGGTCGCCTGGCCGGGTATCGGGCGGCACTCGGTGCCGCGTTCGACCCCGGGATGGTCGTGCACGGCGACTACAGCCGCGCCAGCGGGGTGAACGGTATGACCGCGCTGCTCGCAGCGCATCCGGAGCTCGACGCCGTGTTCGCCGCCAATGACGTGATGGCCGCCGGCGCCATCAGCGTGCTGCAGGCTTCTGGGCGACGGGTTCCGGAGGACGTGGCCGTCGGCGGATTCGATGACTCGGCGATCGCGTCATCCACCACTCCGACGCTCACGACGATGCGGCAGCCCTTCGACCGGATCAGCTCCGAGATGGTGCGGATGCTGCTCGAGTCGATCGGCGGCGAGCAACCGGCGACGATCACCCTGCCGACGAAGCTCATCGAGCGCGAGTCGACGTAGCGGACATCGGTCCGCAGCAACCATCGCGGTGGTCGAGGCTCAGCCCGGCCCGATCGCCTCCACGATCGGGCGGAACTTCATCCGCGTCTCGAGCAGTTCGCGCTGGGGCACCGACTCGGCGACGATCCCGGCGCCGGCGAAGGCCGTGATGACGGGCGGTGAGAGGTGTGGCGTCCGCACCTGGGCGCTGCGGAGTGCGACCGCCCACTCGCCGTCGCCATCCGCTCCGAGCCAGCCGACGGGGCCCGCGTAGCGACCACGGTCGAAGGGCTCGAGTTCGGCGATCACCTCGAGCGCCTTCGCGGTGGGGGTGCCGGCGACGGCGGCGGTCGGATGCAGCGCCCGCACGAGATCGAGGGAGGTCGAGCCATCCGTCAGCTCTCCCTCTATATCGCTCGCGAGGTGCCAGAGGTTCGGCAGCTTGAGGGTGAACGGCATCTCGCTCGCGGTGACATCCGCGCTGTGGAGCCGCAGGGATGCGAGCACGTTCTGCACGGCGAACTGGTGCTCGTCCTGGTCTTTGGCCGAGGTGGCGAGGGCCGTCGCCGCGGCCTGGTCGGACTCGGCGTCCGTTCCGCGGGCGGCACTCCCGGCGAGAACGCGGGCGGTGACCGAACCGCGGTCGACGGTCACGAGGGTCTCCGGACTCGCGCCGAGGAAGCCGTCGACGCAGAAGGTCCAGCAGTCCGGGTACCGGGTCGCGAGGCTGTCGATGATGCGACGGATGTCGGCTCCCGCCGGCAGCGTCGCCGTCGCGTCGCGGGCGAGCACGACCTTGCTCAGCTCGTGGTGCTGGATGCGGGAGACCGCCGTCGCGACCGCGGCGACGTACCCCGCCCGGTCGAGACTTCCCTGGTCGAGCACCACCGAGAACGGCTCGCCGAGCGGCGTGGCCGGGGGCAGCCCGGCGAAGGTGCTGTCGACGGTCGTCACCCAGCAGCGGTCGTGATCCCGTCCGATGATCACGGAGGGCACGATGAGCACGCTCTTCTCCGCCGAGTGGTCGCTGAACGCGAAGCTGCCGAGGGCGATGAGGCCGGTTCCGGTGCGGGCAAGCGGGTCGGTGATCGTGGCAGCCGATACGACCGACAGCCAGGTCGCCGCGGCATCCGCGAACCGATCGGGTCCGGTGAACTCGAGCCTCAGCGCCTCGCCGAGTCCGACGAGTCCGAAGCCGCGCCGTGACCACAGAAGCGGATGCTCCCGGTCGAGCAACGGCACCAGCGCGCCGGGGTCCGCCGTCTCGGTCGTCACGACTTTCAGCGCGGGAAATTCTGGCACTCATCCAGACTATCCGTGCCGCCGTCAAGGCCCGTCGGCATACAGCAACGCTCAACTAGACTTGTCGGGTGGCGACAGCAGACCTGGAAAAGCAACCCGATGAGGTTGCGGCGATGTTCGACGAGGTCGCAAAGCACTACGACCGCACGAACGGTGTGCTGTCGATGGGTAACTCGCTCATCTGGCGCATCGCGACGGTGAAGGCCGTCGCCCCGAAAGCCGGCGAGAAGATCCTCGACCTCGCCGCCGGCACCGGCACGAGTTCCGTCGCACTCGCCAAGACCGGAGCGGATGTCACGGCCGCCGACTTCTCCGCCGGAATGATCGCGGTGGGCCGCCGTAAGCATCCCGGATTCACCTTCGTCGAGGCCGACGCGATGGCACTCCCCTTCGCCGACGACGAGTTCGACGCGGTGACCATCTCGTTCGGCCTCCGCAACGTCGAAGACCCGAAGAAGGCGCTGTCCGAGATGTTCCGGGTGCTGAAGCCCGGCGGTCGGCTGGTCGTCTGCGAGTTCTCCAAGCCGCCGCGGGCGCTCTTCCGAGCCGGCTACAACGCTTACATGCGCTACATCATGCCGGCGGTCGTAGACGCCACAAGCTCGAACCCCGAGGCGTACACCTACCTCGCCGACTCCATCCGCGAATGGCCCGACCAGGTGACCCTCAGCCAGTGGATCCGCGGGGCCGGGTTCACCCGCGTCGCCTACCGCAACCTCACCGTCGGGGTCGTCGCGCTGCACCGCGGCCACAAGCCGGCACGCCTGTCGGCCAAGCGCGCAGCCCGCAAGCGCGTCGTGACGGAGACCATCGAACGGGATTCCGTCGACATCCCTCCCACTGAGCCCGAGGCTACGAAGTCCTAGTACTTCGTCACAGTGCGAATCGATACGAGCGAACGGTTAGGTGAGACAGTGACCCCGAGCATGCCGCTCGCTCGCCGCAGCACCCTGAACTCGGCTCTCGGTCTCGGCGACAAGCTCTTCTCAACCCCGAGCGAGCGCCGTTTCGCCGCCGCGATCGAGGCCGGACTCGATGCGGTCGAGGTCGGCCTGTTCAACGAGATGACCTTCGCCGACCAGCTCGCCGACGTGACGACACGCTACCTGCTGCAGGCGGGCGGAAAGCGCATCCGCCCGACGCTCGCACTCCTCACCGCACAGCTGGGCGACGGCGGGAACGACGCGGTCGTGAAGGCCGCGGAATCCCTCGAGATCACCCATCTCGCCTCCCTCTACCACGACGACGTGATGGACGAGGCGAGCATGCGCCGCGGGGTTCCCACCGCGCAGAACGTCTGGGGCAACTCGGTCGCGATCCTCACCGGCGACCTGCTCTTCGCCCGGGCTTCCAAGCTGATGGCGAGCCTCGGCGAGGGTGCGATCCAGCTGCAGGCCGACACCTTCGAGCGACTGTGCCTCGGCCAGCTGCGCGAGACGATGGGACCACGGGACGACGAGGATCCGATCGCGCACTACATCCAGGTGCTCGCCGACAAGACCGGGTCGCTGATCGCGGCCGCCGGCCAGATGGGGATCATCTTCAGCAACGCGCCGGCCGAATACCGCGCACCGGTCATGGTCTTCGGCGAGAAGGTCGGTATCGCCTTCCAGCTCATTGACGACGTCATCGACCTCGCCGCTCAACAGGAGCAGACGGGCAAAACCCCCGGCACCGACCTGCGCTCGGGAGTCTCGACGCTTCCGCTGCTCTATCTGCGCGATCTCGCGAAGACGGATCCGGATGCCGCCGACCTGCTCACCCGCATCGAACGGGACGTGAACGCCGCGCACTACGGCGACGCCGAGAACGGCGCTACCGACGAAGAGGATCTCGCCGCGGCCATCGCGGAGCTCCGCGACCACGAGGTAACGAAGCGCACGCTCGACGAGGCGCGCCAGTGGGCCCGCGAAGCGGTCGAAGCGCTCGCCCCCCTACCCGACGGCCCGGTCAAGAAGGCCATGACCCGCTTCGCCGAATCGATCGTCGAACGAAGCGCCTGAAGCACTGAGCGGGTCGGAGAAGCTCCGGCCTCACCTGGAGGAATCACTGTGTCGAAATTGAGACTGGCCATCGTCGGGGCGGGTCCTGCGGGAATCTACGCCGCAGACATCCTGCTGAAGGCGGAGAAGCACTTCGACGTCTCGATCGACCTCTTCGAGCAGCTCCCCGCTCCCTACGGTCTCGTGCGCTACGGTGTCGCGCCCGATCATCCGCGCATCAAGGGCATCATCACGGCGCTGCGTGACGTGCTCGACTCCGGCCAGATCCGCTTCTTCGGCAACGTGCTCTATGGTCGCGACATCACCCTCGACGACCTGAAGACGCACTACAACGCCGTGATCTTCTCGACCGGGGCGATCCGGGATGCAGCACTCGACATCCCCGGCATCCACCTCGACGGCAGCTACGGCGCCGCAGACTTCGTCAGCTGGTACGACGGACACCCCGATGTGCCGCGCGAGTGGCCGCTGACTGCCGAGAGCGTCGCCGTCATCGGCAACGGGAACGTCGCGCTCGACGTCGCCCGCATCCTCTCCAAGCACGCGGATGACCTGCTGCCGACCGAGATCCCCGACAACGTCTACAGCGCGCTCGCGGCGTCACCGGTGACCGACGTGCACGTCTTCGGGCGACGCGGACCGGCGCAGGTGAAGTTCTCCCCGCTGGAGCTGCGAGAGCTCGGCGAGCTTCGCGACGTCGACATGATCCTCTACGAGGAGGACTTCGACTACGACGAGGCGTCGAAGGCGGCGATCGCCGCGAACAAACAGGTCATGGTCATCGACAAGGTGCTCACCCAGTGGCGCACGCGGGAGACCGGCTCGGCCTCACGGCGGCTGCACCTGCACTTCTACGCGAATCCGATCGAGGTCGTCGGAAGCGGCGGTTCCGTCTCGGCGCTCCGCTACGAGCGGATGGTCCCGGATGCCGCGGGTGGCGTCACCGGCACCGGCGAGATCCGCGAGGTCCCCATCCAAGCGATCTACCGCGCGGTCGGCTACTTCGGTTCGCCGCTCGACGAGATCCCGTTCGACGACCGCCGCGGCGTCATCCCGAACCGCGAGGGCCAGGTGCTGAGCGACGCGGGATCCGAGCAGCTGCACGGCGTGTACGCGACCGGCTGGATCAAGCGTGGCCCGGTCGGGCTCATCGGCCACACCAAGAGCGACGCGATGGAGACCATCCGCAACCTGATGAACGACGAGGCGAGCTGGTGGATGCCGTCATCCCCCGACGAGGCGTCCATCGTCGAGCTTCTCGACTCGCGCAACGTGAAGTACACGAACCTCGACGGCTGGCACCGTCTCGACGAGCACGAGCTCTCGCTCGGCGCGCCGGTCGGACGCACCCGCATCAAGGTCGTTCCACGCGACGAGATGGTCAGGGTGTCGCGGGCGGAGTGACACCGGGTCGGATGGCGGAGTTCCATTCGCCGCGCAGCACCCCATAGACGACGCTGTCGAAGCGCTCGCCCCGCACAGACCTTGCTTGGCGATAGCGGGCCTCCTCCGTGAAGCCGAGCTTCTGACCGATGCGGCACATGCCGACGTTGCCCGACCAGGTCGAGAAATCCAGTCGCACCACGTCGGTGGTGGCGAACAGGTAGTCGGTCCAGAGCGCGAGGGCCTCGGTGCCGAGGCCACCCGACCAGCTGGCCGGGTCGTAGAGCACGATGCCCATGCGACGCCAGTCGCTCTCCTCGGACTCGAAGTACCAGGAGACCGTGCCGAGCAGCGCATCGCTGTGGCCCGCGGCGATGACCAGTTGGCGGCGGGGCGTCGGCCAGTCGCCGCGGGCGACGCGCTGGGTGAGGCGGGCGGCCGCGACATCCGATTCCGTCTCGGTCGGTCTGCGAAAATAGGGGCCGTCCCAGTTTTGCCACTCGTGCCCTGGGTCGAGCCACCGACGGTAGATCGGGATGTCGTCGAGCCGCCAGTCGCGGAGGGTGACGGTCACGGCTACTGAAGGGCGGCGGTCAGGCGCGCGATGTTGTCGAGCACCTTCGAGCGGAGTGGGCGTTTCAGCCATTCCTCGAGGAAGAGCTCGCGGCTGTCTTCACGGTTGGACTGCTCGACCTCGCGCATCCGTTCGACGGCATCCCGTCCGCGCATCATGATCGAGATCTCGTAGTCGAGGCTGAAGGAGCGCATGTCCATGTTGCTCGAGCCGATCACCGCGACCTCGTCGTCGATGGTGATGTGCTTCGCGTGCAGGATCGTCGGAGATTCGTAAAGCCAGATTCGCACCCCGGCTCGCAAGAGCGCCTCGTAGTAGCTGCGCTGAGCGTGGTAGACGACGGCCTGGTCGGCCACGGCCGAGACGAACAGCTGAACGTCGAGCCCGCGATAGGCCGCCGTCGTGATGGCGTAGAGCATCGAATCGTCGGGCACGAAATACGGGGTCGTGATGATGACCTTCCGCTCCGCGCTGTACACAAGGGCGTTGAAGAGGCGCAGGTTGTTCTCGAGATCGAAACCGGGGCCGCTCGGCACCACCTGGGCATCCAGGGCGTGACGCAGCTTCGGACGCGTGTCGACGTAGGCCTCGCGCAGCAGCAGCTCGTTCGTCTCGCTGTACCAGTCGGTCACGAAGAGGGCGTTGATTCCGGCGACGACAGGGCCCTCGAAGCGCACCATGAAGTCTTTCCACTCGAGCCCGCGGCGGATGTTTCCCCGTTTGTTGTAGCTGCGGTCGATCACGTTCTGCGACCCGGTGAACGCCTCTTCGCCATCGATCACGAGGATCTTGCGATGGTTGCGCAGATCTGGTCGCTGCATCTTCCCGCGCAGCGGCTGGATGGGGAGCATCACCTGCCACTTCGCGCCCATCTGGGTCAGCCGTCGCTTGGTGCGCCCGAAGTGCGGGGAGCGGAGACACGCGATGTGATCCATCAGCACCCGCACCGTCACCCCGCGCTTGATCGCCGCCTCGAGCGCGTCGAAGAACGGGGCCGTCGTGTCGTCGAGGGCGATGATGTAGAACTCGACGTGCACGTAGTGGGTTGCGGTGCCGATCGCGTCGGCCATCGCGGCGAGCGACTCGTCGTATTCCGTGTAGAGCTCCGCCGTATTGCCGCCGGCGAGCGGCATCGACCCGAGGGTGCGGTTGAGCTCGACGATCGGGTTCAGCCAGGTCGGGAAGGTCGCGTCTTTGGTGACGAGATCCATCCCCTCCGTCGTCTCGAGGATGTACTCGTTGATCTCCCGCTGCTTCTCCCGCCGGCTCTTCGGCAGCCGCGTGCTGCCGATCAGCAGGAACAGGATGATGCCGAGATACGGAATGAGGAAGATCGCGAGCAGCCAGGCGGTCGCCGTCTGCGGCTTTCGATTCTGCGGCACGTACACGACGGCCAGCACCCGGATGATCACGTCGACGACGATGACCGTCACCGCATAGACGGCACCGAGCGTGTTCGGATTCACCGGAAGTTGACGAACTGCAGGTCGACTTCGATCGAGTCGGACCCCTTGAGAAGCGTCATCGTTGCCTGGAGGTCATCGCGGCTCTTCGACGTCACGCGGAGTTCGTCGCCCTGGATCTGGGACTTGACACTCTTCGGCCCCTCGTCGCGGATGATCTTCGAGATCTTCTTGGCGTCCTCAGACGAGATGCCGTTCTTCAGCGAGATGTCGATGCGGTATTCCTTGCCCGAGGCATAGGGCTCTCCGGCGTCGAGACTGCGCAGACTGATGCCGCGCTTGATGAACTTGGCTTCGAGCACCTCGAGAACGGCCTTCACCCGGTCTTCGGATGACGCCTTCAACAGCAGCTTCTCACCGCTCCAGTCCACCTCGGCGCCGACGTTCTTGAAGTCATACCGCTGGGCAATCTCCTTCTGAGCCTGATGGAGTGCGTTGTCGGCCTCCATCTTGTCGACCTTGCTCACGATGTCAAAGGTTGGATCTGCCATGCCAGCAGTTTAACGGGCCGTTCGCGGCATGATGGATGCACGATGCGAATCCTTCGGCGGGTGGTGCTCATCGTGGTGGCGAGTGTCGGTGGCCTCGCGCTCCTCGCGGCGATCATCGTGCTCGCGGTGCCGGATGCGCAGAGGTACGTTCCGGGGCTGCAGGCGACGACGGCGCGGTATGCGAGGGCCGCGCCCGTGACGGCCGCCGAGCATCCATCCGGAGTGGGCATCGCCGTGGTCGCTGATCCGGCCTGGATCGCCAGGACTGCCGCGGCGACCGGCATCCCGCCGCGGGCACTCGCAGCGTACGCAGGGGCCGCAATCACCCAGGACGCCGACTCGACCTGCGGAATGGGGTGGAACACGCTCGCCGGCATCGGGGAGGTCGAGTCGAGGCACGGCACGATCTTCGGCGGGGCTCTCGCAGCGGATGGTGCCGCCACCCCGCCGATCTTCGGTGTGACGCTCGACGGCGCCTCGACCGCCCACGTGCCCGACTCCGACAAGGGTGCGATCGACGGAGACCCGACCGGTGATCGCGCCGTCGGGCCGATGCAGCTCATCCCGGAGGCCTGGCGAAACTGGCATACCGACGGCTCAGCCGACGGGAGGGAAGATCCGCAGAACATCGACGACGCGACGCTGGCGGCGAGCCACTACCTGTGCCGGGCCGGCGGGAATCTCTCAACCGAGGCCGGCTGGCGCAAGGCGGTGCTCGCCTACAACCGTTCCGATCAGTACCTGACCGATGTGATCCGTTACGCCACGCTGTATGCCGAAGAGGCAGCCGGTTGAGTGCGACGGCCGTCGACCCTGTATTCTTGACGAGCGCGTTTAACGTGCACTGGCAAGTTACCCAAGTGGCCAAAGGGATCTGACTGTAAATCAGCCGTCTACGACTTCGTGAGTTCGAATCTCGCACTTGCCACACAGCAGGGCCCGGTTTTCGACCGGGCCCTTTCTGTTTTACGGGAGCAGCCCGACCCCGTGAGCTCCCGACCCAGTGAGTCGGGCGTGACCGGCTAGGGTCGGCAGCATGGAGACCGCCCCGACCGACCGGCTGACGAACGATGAACTGCTCGCGATCGCCGTATCCATCGCCCTCGAGGCCGGGGAGCTTGCCAGCCGGCGGCTCCGCGAGGGCGTCGAGGTGGCCGCGAGCAAATCGTCGAAGGAGGACATCGTCACGTACGCCGACCGCGAGACGGAGGCGCTCATCCGTCGTCGCCTCAGCGAGGAGCGACCGCACGACGGATTCCTCGGCGAGGAGAGCGGCGCCGAGACGGGGACCAGCGGACTCACCTGGGTCGTCGATCCGATCGATGGCACCGTCAACTTCCTCTACGGGATCCCGCAGTGGGCGATCAGTATCGCGGTGGTCGACGGTGATCCCGACCCGGCGACCTGGAGGGCACTCGCCGGCGTGGTCGTCAACCCGTCGAACGGCGAGGTCTTCACCGCGACGGCCGGCGGCGGAGCATTCCTCGACGGCGTCGCGATTGCCGTCGCAGCACCTGCAGAATTGTCGCAGTGCCTCGTCGGAACCGGATTCTCCTATCGCGCCGCGGTGCGAAGCGAGCAGCTCGCGGTCGTGACCGGTCTGATTGCGCGGGTGCGCGACATCCGCCGGATGGGATCCGCCGCCCTCGACCTCTGCGCCGTCGCGTGTGGTCGCCTTAACGCCTATTTCGAACGCGAACTGAACCCGTGGGATTTCGCCGCCGGCGCCCTCATCGCGACGGAAGCAGGCGCCCGTGTGAGCGGGCTGGGCGGGGCAAGGGCGGGAAAGAAGTTCGTGCTCGCTGGTGAGGCATCCATTGCGGAATCGCTTGAGAAAGTGCTCAGACAGGCCGGTGCCGGGGGTCGACGGCTTGAGGGAACGGTGCGTTATGGCATAGCCTTTACGGATTCGTTATAAACGCTGACCCCGATAGACCGCACAGCACTGCGAAGCGCCACCACCCGCTAGGCGCTTCGAATGCCAAAGGAAAACTGTGTACCTCTCGCTTACAACCTGCAGTACTTCGCGCTTGTCGACCCTTGATGAGGCACTTCAGGCATGAGCTTCTCGTGGAATCTCGGTGCTGAGGATGACGCACCGGGCAAGGTAGACAACGGCCGGTCAGTGCCAACAGGACTCGAATTCCTCGGGCTCGACACCCACTCTGCGAACCGTGGGGAGGGGCGCTCCGAAAGTTTCGCCACCCGACGCGAACTGCGGGCGGCCGAGCTCGTCAAGCCCACCCGAACGAAGAAGACCGCGCGCACCAGGAAGCCGGCCCCAGTGGCCGTCCGCGAGCGCAAGCCGAAGGCGACGGATCGCCCGTCCAAGGCCCTCGCCCGCTCGGCGAAGCCGACCGGTCGTTCGACCAAGCCGGTTGCCCGCTCGGCGAAGCAGCAGCCCCGCTCCACGGACCCTTCGTCAGCGTCGCCGCGGAAGCGCTCGTTCCGCCGTCACGTTCTGCCGAAAATCGTCAGCATCGGCGCGATGCTCGGCGTCGGCGCGTTCCTCGTTGCGACGTCGGTGCCGGCGAACGCGCTCATGAACGGCTCGGTCGCGGCAGCGACATCCACCTCCCGTGTCGAGTCCCAGTCGCTTGCGGCAGTGAACAAGAACGTCGTCGTCTCGACGGGCGCCCGCGATGGGTACACCGTCGCGACCATCATCGACCTGGCGCGCGCGGCGAACGTACCGAGCAAATGGCTCTACACCAACGACCCGAACGGCACGATCCAGTGGCCCTTCCAGGTGCAGGTGCCGATCGCCCAGGGCTTCGGTCCGAAGACGAGCAGCTGCTTCTACTGCAATGCCTTCCACCAGGGTGTCGACTTCGACGGAGGAAACGGATCTCCCATCGGAGCGATCGCCGCCGGAGTCGTCAGCAACGTCACCCTCGGCCACTCCGGCCTCGGAAATAACATCACCATCGATCATGTGATCAACGGCCAGAACGTGCAGAGCGTCTACGCCCACATGATGGACGGAACGGTGAAGGTCACCGTCGGCGAGACGGTCAAAGTCGCCCAGGTGATCGGCCAGGTCGGCGCGACCGGGGAAGCGACCGGACCGCACCTCCACCTCGAGGTGCACCTGAACGGTGTGCCGATCGACCCGTTCGCGTGGCTGAAGGCGAACGCGAACTAACCTCCGCGTTTGAACGACCACCTACAGTTTTTCCAACCACTGACGTGTGCGCACGGGCACGTGGTTGCAAATACGGGAAGTGGATGCGCCTCAGCTGCGCAGCCAGGCCGTCGTGTCCGGCGGCAGCTGCAGAGCGGCGGAGGCGTCCGACGCGATGAGCAGCTCGAGCCCCGGCAGCGTGACCGACGATGTGCCGGTGTTGGCGATCACGGTGACCGCACCGTTGCGGAACGCGACTACGTCATCCGGGTAACCGTCCAGCCACTCGATGCCGCCGAGACCGAGGGCGCTCGCCGCCCGCTCATGAAGGGCAGCCCGATAGAGCTCGAGGGTGGATCCGGCCACACCTAGCTGCGCATCCCGCGAGTACTCGCGCCAGTATGCCGGCTGGGGGAGCCAGCTCTTCGTGCCGCCCGCGCCGGTGCTGAAGCCGAACGACGGCGCGTCAGCCTCCCAGGGGATCGGCACGCGGCATCCATCCCGTCCGTAGCGCTCGTGCTTCGTGCGAAACCAGGTGGGATCCTGGCGGGCGGCATCCGGAAGGTCGATGACCTCCGGAAGGCCGAGCTCCTCGCCCTGGTAGAGGTACGCGCTGCCGGGGAGGGTGAGCATGAGCAGCGTCGCGGCGCGGGCGCGATGCAGGCCGAACGCGCGATCCGGGATGCCGGTGCTGAGTGGTCCGACACCGGCGCCCTGTGGGTGGTCGCCGGTGAGCGCGAGGCGGGTCGCGTGCCGAACCACGTCGTGATTCGAGAGCACCCAGGTGCTCGGCGCGCCGACCCCGGCGAAGGCGGCGATCGAGTCGTCGATGATCGTGCGAAGGGCCGCGCCATCCCACGGCGTCTCGAGGTAGGAGAAGTTGAATGCCTGGTGCATCTCGTCGGGACGCACCCAGCGCGCGAGCTTCGGCAGCGGCTCGACCCAGGCCTCGGCGCAGAGCACGCGCTCTCCGGGGTAGGAGGCGAGGATCTCGTTCCATTCGCGGTAGACCTCGTGCACGCTGTCCTGTGCCCAGTAGGGCGGGGTGGGCGGGTCGGCATCATCCACCGCGGGCCCGACCGCGCCCATGCTGCCGGCCGTCGTACCGTCCGCGAGAACCGGCGGGGTGTAGTCGGGAAGCCCTGGCGCCTTCTTCAGGCCGTGTGCGACATCCACCCGGAAGCCGTCGACTCCGCGGTCGAGCCAGAAGCGCAGGATTTCGTGGAAGCGCTGATGCACCCACGGGTCCTCCCAGTTGAGATCGGGCTGAGAGGTGTCGAAGAGGTGCAGATACCACTGGCCGGGAGAGCCGTCGGTGTCGTGGATGCGCGTCCAGGCCGGGCCGCCGAAGACTGACTCCCAATTGTTCGGCGGAAGCTCGCCCGCCGAACCCTTGCCGTCTCGGAACATGTAATGGTGGCGCTCGACGCTGCCCTCGGGAGAGGCGAGTGCCGCACGGAACCACTCGTGCTGATCGGAGGTGTGATTCGGCACGAGGTCGACGATGAGCTTCAGCCCGAGCTCGTGTATCCGTCGTTCCAGTGCATCGAAGTCATCGAGGGTCCCGAACAGCGGGTCGACGTCGCAGTAGTCGGCGACGTCGTAGCCGGCGTCTTTCTGCGGCGAGGTGAAGAACGGCGAGAGCCAGACCGCATCGACGCCGAGCTGCACGAGGGAGGGGAGCCGTGACGTGATACCGGGCAGATCGCCGATGCCATCGGCGCGCAGGCCGTCAGCGAACGATCGCGGATAGATCTGGTAGATGACGGCGGAGCGCCACCATTCGCTGCCGAGTGTCATCCGAAAACCCTAGAGCATGGGTGGTCGGCGAAGGGCCTGTCGGCAGTACGCTCGGAACAGAATGGACAGGGCCGTCCCGAACCGATCCCGGCATAAAGGAGACAGGCGGATGCCGCCCCACCACCTCATCCCTCATCACGATGGTTCGCCGCTCTACGTCTCGGAGGCGGCACCGGCGCTCGGCGACCGCGTGCGGGTTCGCGTGCGTATCCCGGAGAGCTTCGGTGCGGTGCTCGACGTGCACACCCGCTCGAACCCCGACCACGAGCCGCGCTACACGGTGGCGTCCCATGTCGCCAACCTCGACGGCTGGGACTGGTGGGAGGCGGAGATCGAGATCGAGAATCCGGTGCACCGCTACCGTTTCCTCTTCAGCCTCGACGACGGACGCGGGCTGTGGCTGAACGCGACCGGGTTGCATTCGATCGAGACCCTCGACTCCGAGGATTTCCGCCTGGTGACCTGGCCGGCTGCCCCGGAGTGGGCGACCAGCACCGTGATGTACCAGATCTTCCCCGACCGGTTCGCGCGTTCGGCGGCAGCGGATGCCCGTGCTTTGCCGGCGTGGGCGGAGCCGGCGAAGTGGGACGACGAGGTCATCTTCGTCGGCCCCGACACCCCGCGGCAGTTCTTCGGCGGCGACCTGCAGGGCGTGGAGGAGCACCTCGACCACCTCGAACGCCTCGGCGTGACGATGATCTACCTGACACCGGTGTTCCCCGCGCAGTCGAACCACCGCTACGACGCGCTCTCGTTCGATGAGGTCGACCCGCTGCTCGGTGGCAACAACGCCCTCGTCAGCCTCGTGACGGCAGCGCATCACCGCGGCCTCAGGGTGATCGGCGACCTGACGTCGAACCACAGCGGCGACGCGCACGAGTGGTTCACGGCATCACATCTGCAGCCGGGCGCTCCCGAGAGCGAGTTCTACTACTGGCTCGACTCGGAGCAGCGGCGCTACGTGTCGTGGCTCGGGGTGCCGAGCCTGCCCAAGTTCAACTGGAACTCGTATGAGCTGCGGCGCCGATTCATCCACGGTGTCGACTCGGTGGTCTCGAAGTGGCTGAGGCCGCCATACTCCCTCGACGGCTGGCGCATCGACGTGTCGAACATGACCGGGCGCTACCTCGATCAGGATCTCAACCAGCAGGTGCGCCGCGTCATCAGGGACACGATGGTGGATGCCAACCCCGACACGATCCTCCTCGGCGAATCGACGAACGATGCCGCCCCCGATTTCGACGGGGACTCGTGGCACGGAGCGATGACCTACGCGAACTTCACCCGGCCGATCTGGGCCTGGTTGTCGAAGCCGGGTAGCCCGGCCGCCGGCGGCATCGGAATGGCGCTCGGGAAAGTGCCGACCTACACCGGCGAGGAGGTCTTCCAGGCTCACCAGCGGTTCACCGCGGCCTTCCCGTGGCGGGTGCGGCTGCACAACATGAACGCCCTCGACACGCACGACACCCCGCGCTTTCTCACGCACGCGCTGCCCGGAACTGTGCCGGTGGCCTTCGGTCTCGCGGTGACGCTGCCCGGCATTCCGGTGATCTTCGCCGGTGTCGAGTTCGGACTCACCGGAGTGGATGGCGAGCACTCCCGCACCCCGCTGCCGTGGCACGCCATCGCGGATGCGGCCCCGACCATCGCGCTGTACTCGGAGCTGATCCATCTGCGTACCGGGCATCCGGCGCTGAATGGGGGAGGTATCCGCTGGCTCCATGTCGGCAAGGAGGTGCTGGTTTTCGTACGGGAGAGCGAGGCGGAGTGCGTGCTGGTGGTCGCCGCGCGCAGCGGGTTCTCGCTGGTTCTCCCGCCGGATGCCGTGGCCGGCGCGCCCGTGCGGCTCTATGGAGCGGTCACCCAGACGGTGAACGCTGACGGGGTCAGGCTGAGCGCATCCGGTCCGGCGTTCGGTGCGTTCGCGCTCCCCGGTATCGAGCTGCCCGACTTCGCGGACGTGGGTACCGTGCTGGCGCTCGACCCCCCGACCGACGACTGAGGCGCGTGCCGCCCAGCGCGCGTCGAGCCTGTACTTCGGTGGTCGACCCTGCACTTCGGGGCCCAAGCTCACCCGCCGTAACGCGTGCGGAGCCGTGAGCGCCGGATGCTATTCTCTAACGGTGCCAAATTGGCTGTGGGGAGACCCGCGTGCCGATTTCGCCCCCTTAGCTCATTGGTAGAGCACTTCCTTGGTAAGGAAGAGGTAGTGGGTCCGATTCCCACAGGGGGCTCACGCATCCTTCACTCGGATGCACCCGGCGGGGTAGCTCAGGTGGTTAGAGCACACGGCTCATAATCGTGGTGTCGCGGGTTCGAGTCCCGCCCTCGCTACAAAGTTGCAATGAAGAGTTGATTTATTGCCTTTGGATCGCCCGTGTCGGGGTCTGACCCTGCACAAAACCCGCACTTTCAATTCTCACTTGCGGCGGACCTGATCGTAAGAACGTCACTTTGCCGACATTTGATGTTCCCGGACGCCCTGCTCACGCAGGATGACTCGACTCCGTGGCCTTCAGCCCTCATCTCATCGATGAATTGGCAGATCAGTGGCGGTGAGAGTCGAGTTCCCAAACTCCGCGCACGAAGGACCCGACTTCGTTCCGGCATCGACCTGAGCCTGGACGACCTACTTGCGCAACGTCTCGACCCCAACATTCAACTTCGGGGCCAGCGCCGTGCAGGCGGCGAACACCGTCGGGTAATCGCTCAGACGGTCCAAGTCCATCCGCACGGCCCGATCATGAACCTCGGCAGGGAATTTCTTAAGCACAAACCGCATCCTTTCACCAGAAAGAAAGCGGCACGAAACCCGGGACGGTTCAACCTGCATGAAATCCGGACGGTTCACATTCACCGTCGCAATTACCGGGGGCCTCACGAACCAGAGGGGTTTCGTGCTCCGCGATGGCAGAATCCTGCGGACCATCCCTTTGCGCCCTCGCGCTCCGCAGGACCACAATGGGCACAAGGAGTGCGATGCCGCAGCAGATCGTGAGCAACGAGGCCACCAGCCACAGCGTGACGTCCCGCGCGCTCGCCGTGTTTGCCGCGTTCGAAAACACCACCGGGCCATTGACCGTCGCGAGAATCGCCCAGCGTGCGCAACTCCCCCTTTCGACGGCCTATCGCCTGATCCACGAGCTCGAGGCGTGGGGTGGGGTGGATCGTCTCACCGACGGCACCTATCAAGTAGGGATGCGCATCTGGGAGCTCGGTCAGCTTGCGGGTCGCCGACTTCGTGACCGTGCGCATCCGTTTTTGCAGGATTTGTTCGATCTGACCCACGAGAACGTACATCTTGCTGTGCGGGAGGGGACCCAAGTGCTGTACATCGACAAAATCTATGGCTCCCGCAAGGTGCCGATGGTCTCGCGGGTCGGTGGGAGGTTACCTCTTCATACGACTGCCGTCGGACGGGTATTGCTTGCGGCGGAGCCCCAGTGGTTCGTCGATGCTTACGTTCAGCGCGAGTTGGAAGCGCCAACCGAGCGAACCCTCATCGACCCGGAAGGGCTCAGGGCCGTGATCTCAAGTGCCGCCACAGATGGCTACTCGATCACGGTAAATCAAATGCGAGTCGGTTCATGCTCGATTGCGGTGCCCGTTGTCGTCGAGGGTAACTGCGTCGCCGCCGCGGGTGTCGTCATCGAAGCCGCGCGATCGGGCGAGGCGCGCCGATTCCTCCCCCTTCTTATGTCGACTGCTGAGCGCGTGCAATCGGCCGTGCTTTCACAACCGCTGCGTCATACCCTCCAGCGACGCTGAGCAGCGATTCTCACTGGATGGGAATCACCGCTAGGTGACTGTCGTTTCGGGGCGCACGATGAATCATCACAAGGTTCGAGGAGGAACGTGATGAGCGTTGATGTTGCGGTGCATGAGCACCACGGGTTCGAAGCATTCGCCATGGGCGATCCGTTCCCCGTGTATGAGGAACTTCGTCGCGAAGAGCCCGTGATGTTCGACGAGAATATCGGCTACTTCGTGATAACCCGCTACGACGACATCAAGGCTGTGTTCGCCGACTGGGAGCACTTCTCCTCGGAGAACGCACAAGCACCAATCCGCCCCGCGGGTGAGCCCGCCAAGCGGGTCATGGCTGAGGGCGGCTTCACCGCGTACTCCGGCCTCTCCGCCCGTGTGCCCCCGGAGCACACGCGCATCAGGAATGTCGCCACCAAGGCCTTCACGCCCCGACGCTACAAGGTGCTCGAACCGCTCGTGCGCGAGAACGTCGATCGTCTCATCGACCGCATGCTCGCCGCCGGGCCCCCGGCCGATATCGTCGCCGGCCTCGCGTGGGATGTCCCGACCATCACGATCCTCACCCTGTTGGGTGTCTCGACCGACATGATCCCGCTGGTCAAGGAATGGGCGGGAAGCCGTGCGGCGATGACCTGGGGTGACCTCACTGACGAGGAACAGGTGCCACACGCTCACAACCTCGTCGCGTACTGGAATTTCTGCCAGAAGCTCGTCGCTGACTCGAAGCGCGACCCGCAAGACGATCTCGTGGGGGACATGGTGCGCCTGCAGGCCGACGGCAACGAGATCAGCGATCACGAGATCGCCTCGTTCCTCTACAGTCTGTTGTTCGCCGGACACGAGACCACGACGACTCTCATCTCCAACGCGCTGCGTGTTCTGCTCGGTCATCCCGACCAGTACCGCGAGCTCGGCGCTAGTCCAACAGCCATCCCCGCCGCGATCGACGAGGTTCTCAGGTTCAGTCCGAGCATTGTCGCGTGGCGGCGCAAGGCGCTCGCCGACTCCGAGATCGGTGGAGTGACGATCCCCAGGGGGTCGAACGTGCTCCTGGTCATGGGTTCGGCGAACCGTGACGAAACGGTGTTTGACGAGCCAGACCTGTTCGACATCGCCCGGAAGAACGCTCGCAGCCACCTGTCGTTCGGTTTCGGCATCCACTACTGCCTGGGTAACCTGCTCGCCAAGCTCCAGGTGAAGGTTGTGCTCGAAGAGATCACCGCGAAGATTCCCGGTTTGAGGCTCATCGAAGACCAGCAGATCGTGTTCGGCGACAACCTGTCCTTCCGGGCGCCGACCGCCGTCGCCGTGACCTGGGGCGAGGGCAACTGATCATGGGCATCTACACCTTCCCCTTCGACAGCACCGAGACTCCCGTTCACGAGCGCCTCGGCGGCAAGTGCACGAGCCTCGCGATCATGACGTCGGTCGGTGCGCCGGTTCCGCCCGGGTTTGCGATCACGACCGATGCCTTCGACGCGGTCATGAATCAGACGACTCTGCGCGAGCACATACTGCGCGTGCTCGACGGACTCGACGTGGATGACACTGCCGAGGTCGAGCGTCGCGCCGCCCACGTCCGCGAACTCATCCTCACCCAAACGGTTCCGGACGATGTGCGCCACGAAACGATTGCCGCGTACGACGCGCTGATGCAGCTGTGCGGTGGAGAGGTCCCCGTGGCGGTGCGCTCGAGCGCGACCGCCGAGGACTTGCCGGATGCGAGCTTTGCCGGCCAGCAAGACACCTACCTGTGGATTACGGGACAGAAGGATGTCCTGCAGAA
Source organism: Lacisediminihabitans sp. (assembly GCA_025362355.1). Lineage (GTDB taxonomy): Bacteria > Actinomycetota > Actinomycetes > Actinomycetales > Microbacteriaceae > Lacisediminihabitans. The sequence continues at coordinate 19,641 of JANYGT010000098.1, forward strand.
GGTCCGCGAATGCTGGGCGAGCCTCTACACTGCGAGGGCGATCACCTACCGTGCCGCCAACAAGATCCCGGACGAGGGCTTGTCGATGGCGGTTGCAGTACAAAAGATGGTCAACTCGCGCACCTCCGGTGTCGCGATGACGATCGATCCCAAGAACGGTGACCGCTCGAAGATCGTCATCGACTCCAGCTGGGGGCTCGGCGAGCTCGTTGTCTCGGGTGAAGTAACGCCCGACAACTACCTCATCGACAAGGTTCTGCTGCAGGTGATCGATCGCATCATCAGCGATAAGCATGAAGAACTCGTCCCGACCGGACACGGCACCGTCGCACGACGTGAAGTGGATGCCGAGCGCCGCAACTCCCCGAGCCTCAGCGACGAAGAAATCGTCGCCGTCGCTCGCCTGGCCAAAAGCGCCGAGAGGCACTACGGAAGCGTCCAGGACGTGGAATGGGCGATCGACGCTGACCTGCCCGCGGGGCAGAACGTGCTTCTGCTCCAGTCCCGGCCCGAAACCGTCTGGTCGCAAAAAGCGAAGCCCGTACATCACACGTCGAGCGGCTCCGGCATCGAGGCGATCACCAAGTCGCTGCTCGCCCAAATGGGCAGTCGAGCCTAGAACACGACCGAATACTTCAGGGCCACCGCCGATGGCTCAGGACACCCCTGTCTTCACCCGAGTACGACGAACACCGAGAAGGGCACAACGCAATGACGCACACCGCCGCCCGTAAGAGTTTTGATTCTCCCTATGACCTCGAAGCGCCGCCCGGCGCCGAGGGCTGGAGAGATCTCTACCCCTATAACTTGATTTTCCAAGAGAATCTGCGCGACAAGGAAAACGCCAAGTTCTGGTTCTGTGACAGCCAGCACTGGCCGAATGTCTTCAAGCCGTTCGAGACTGTCGGCGTTGAGTTCGCGGTTCGGTGCCTCGGCGCATTCAACACCCGCCACTACATCATCCCGCCGGCCAACGGCATCGAGTTCCGCATCCACAACGGCTTCTGCTACATGAGCCCGGTTGCCGTCGCACCCGAACTCATCGGCGACCGCGTTCCTCACTTCATGGAGCGCGCCGGTCACTACTTCGCAAATTGGGATTCCCTGCTCGAGAACTGGAAGAAGAAGGTGCTCGGCACCATCTCGGAGATGGACGCGATCAACTTCGAAGCGCTTCCCGAAATGGTCGACCTTGACGTCATCACCGGCGGGCTCGGTATCGACCCGTCCGCGAAGATGATGGCCGACTACGACCGGCTGATCCAGCTCGCCTACCAGAACTGGGAGTACCACTTCGAGTTCCTCAACCTTGGCTATGTGGCGTATCTCGACTTCTTCGGCTTCTGCAAGGAGTCGTTCCCGTCGATACCCGACCTCGCGATCGCGCGCATGGTTCAGGGCGTCGACTCGGTACTCTTCCGCCCGGATGACGAGCTCAAGGGACTCGCAGAACTGGCGGTGCGGCTCGGGCTGGTCGAGATCTTCGCCTTGCACGATGGGTCGGAGCAGGTGCTCGCGGTGCTCGCGGGCTCCCCGAATGGCACGGAGTGGATCGCAGCGTGGGAAGCCGCCAAAGAACCGTGGTTCAACTACACCTCGGGTAACGGGTTTTACGGTTCTGACGTCTACTGGCGCGACAACCTCGACCTCCCGATGGGCTACGTAAAGGACTACGTCGAGCGCGCGGCGCGCGGTGACGTTCTCAAGCGCCCCACGACCGAGCTCATTGCCGAGCGTGACCGGATCGTCGGAGAGTACGGAGAGTTCCTCAGTGGTGAGGCCCTTGAGACCTTCCACGGCAAGCTCGGTCTCGCCCGCACGGTGTACCCGTATGTCGAAGACCACAACTTCTACATCGAGCACTGGACGATGGGCGTGTTCTGGCGGAAGGTTCGTCAGCTCTCCCGGCTGTTCCAGAGCTACGGTTTTTGGGAGAACCCCGACGACATGCTCTACCTGACGCGCGACGAGGTGCGCCCGGTCATCTTCGACCTCGCGACCGGCTGGGGCGTAGGAGCCGATCCGATCGGCCCGACGTACTGGCCGACCGAGATCGAGCGTCGCCGCGGCATTGTCGCTGCGCTTTCGACAGCGCGACCGGAGCCCGCTTTCAATACACCGCCCGAGACGATCAACGAGCCATTCACGATCATGCTCTGGGGGATCACGACCGAGCAGGTTCAACAGTGGCTCGCCGGTGACGATGCGGAGAGTCCCGGGCTCAAAGGTATGGCAGCCTCTCCGGGAGTCGTCGAGGGCATCGCTCGAGTCATCAGTGGTCCGGAGCAGCTCGGTGAGTTGCAACAGGGTGAGATCCTCGTTGCTCCGACGACGGCACCGAGCTGGGGTCCGATCTTCGGCAAGATCACGGCGACCGTCACCGACATCGGGGGCATGATGAGCCACGCGGCGATCGTCTGCCGTGAGTATGGCTTGCCCGCCGTGACCGGCACCGGGAGCGCATCCACGAAGATCAAGACGGGGATGCACATTCGGGTCGACGGCTCGCAGGGCATCGTCACGATTCTCGACTGAGCAGGAAGGACACGCCATGACTGCCTGGTCCCGCCCTCGGATCAACCATCTCGGACGAGATGTGAGCGCGCGTATTCCCCCGCGCGACACTGTTCCCGGTATGGTCTGGCTCGGCGAGCGGGACGAGGCGATCTGGCGGCTTGCCGCGTCGTACCTCACTGTTCGTGACAATGACGCCCACTCGCTTTATTCCTATGGGATCGCGCGGGCGCTGCTATCGCAGGTTCCCGAGGCCGACGAGCGGATCGTGCTTCCCGCCATACTTCTCCATGACACGGGGTGGTCAACGGTCGATGAGCAGGACGCGCTCGAGGCGATCGCTCCCGGTGGCGGCCGTCCGGACCTTGTCTTGCAGCACGAGCGCGAGGGCGCACGAATCGCGCGCGAAATCCTTAATGCCGTGGATGTACCCACGGCGGACATCGACATCATCGTCGAGATCATCGACGGACACGACAGTCGAACAACGTCGCTGAGCATCAACGACTCCGTTGTCAAGGATGCCGACAAGCTCTGGCGGGTGAGCCCGCACGGCAGGGCCGTCGTGTGTGACTGGTTTGGCCTCGACGACGACGAGGCCCTTCGCCTGTGTGCGTACCGCGCCTATGACGAACTTTTCACCGACGCGGGTCGGGCCATGTCCCGCGCACTCGTTGCGCTCGGTTCGATGCAATTGAGCCCGCAGATGGCTTCGGTCTACCGACGAGAGGAAAGCCAATGACTCATGCGGACGGTCGTGTTGTTCTCATCACGGGAGCTGGGGGAGGGCTCGGGCGCGCTTTTGCGGTCGGCTTCGCCGCGGCAGGCGATCGAATCGTCGTCGCTGATATTGACGCGGCGGGAGCCCATCGCACGGTTGAGCTGCTCGCCGCCGAAGGTGCTGATGCCCTCGCTGTTCGGGTCGATGTGACCAAGAAGGCATCCGTCGAGGCACTCATCGACACGGTCATCGACCGCTATGGTCGGCTCGACGTCGTCGTCAACAACGCTGCGATCTACGCGACTCTCACACGCACGCCGTTTGCTGAGATCGATCCCGACGAGTGGGACCGCGTCATGGCGGTCAACGCGAAAGGCACATGGCTGGTCTCGGCTGCGGCCTACCCCCGCATGACGAAGCCCGGCGGTCGAATCATCAACATCGCGTCGGCCACGGTAATGAGTGGGTCTCCGCTGTGGATGCATTACGTGGCATCGAAGGCGGCGGTTATCGGCATGACCCGAGTGATGGCCCGCGAGACCGGATCAGAAGGCGTGACCGTCAACGCGATCGCGCCCGGCTTCACGCTTACCGAGGCGAGCATGGGATTGATGGATGATGCCGCGACCTATGGCGTCGATCGCGGCGCGATCAAGCGCGCGAGCCAACCCGACGACATCGTCGGTACCGCCGTGTTTCTCGCCTCCGATCAGGCGAGCTACATCACCGGCCAAACTCTCATCGTCGACGGCGGCAAACAGTTCATTTGATCGGCCACCCGGCCACCCAAGGAGTCAGCAATGCCCAGCATCACCTACATATCCCCGAACGGCACGTCGACCACCCTCGACGCGCGAGTCGGAGACTCCGTGATGGAGGTCGCGGTCAAGCACGGCGTCGACGGGATTGTCGCCGAATGCGGGGGCGCGTGTTCGTGTGCCACGTGTCACGTCTACGTCGACGCGGCATTTCAAGAGACCGTTGGCGGGCCGGGCGAGCTCGAAGACGACATGCTCGACGGCGCCGCATCCGAACGATTGTCGAACAGCCGACTCTCGTGCCAGATCAAAATGCGCGACGAGTTCGATGGCCTGACTGTGCACGTAGCCCCCGAGCAGCTGTAGTCATGGATGACATCCTCATTATTGGCGCCGGACAGGCCGGCATGCAGGTCGCTGTGTCATTGCGCGAACATGGATTCACCGGGCCGATCACGCTCGCGGGTAGCGAACGGGCGACCCCGTATCAGCGTCCCCCGTTGTCGAAGGCATATTTGTCGGGTGAGGCCGATCTCGAGTCGCTCGAGTTGCGCGCACAGTCGTTCTACGACGACCGCCTCATCGCCGTGCGCTGCGATGATGCGGTCGTGTCGGTCGCGTTCGAGGGGGGCGACGGGGTGGCCGTTACGGCGTCAGGTTCGCGAATCCCGTTCGCGCAACTGGCTCTCACTCCGGGCTCGGAGCCGCGCCGGGTCTCGATTCCCGGTTGTGACCTGGCCGGTGTCCTGTATCTGCGTGACCTGGCTGATGCCGATGAACTCAAGGCTCGCTGGGGTGCTGCCGGGCGCGTCGTCGTCATCGGGGGCGGCTTCATTGGACTCGAGGTGGCCGCGGCGGCTCGCAAAGCGGGAAAGACCGTCACGGTGCTCGAGGCGGCCGATCGACTGATCGCGCGAGCGGTGTCTCCCATCACGAGTGAATTCTTCAGACAAGCACATGCCCGCCGGGGTATCGACGTCCGGGTATCCGTGCAGGTGACCGGCATCCTCGGAACCGGTGATATCGTCACCGGCGTCGAGCTTGCCGACGGGGAGGTCGTGCCCGCTGACATCGTGCTCGTCGGTATCGGGGTGATCCCCCGCTCGGCACTTGCCGAGCAACTCGGCCTCAAGCTCGTTGGTGGCGCGATCGTCGTCGACGAGTTCGCGCGGACGAGCGATCCTCGGGTCGTGGCGGCAGGGGATGCCGTGCTGATGCCGCATCCCCTTGGGCGCCCGGGGCAGGTTCGACTCGAATCCGTGCAGAACGCCGTCGATCAGGCGAAGGTCGCGGCGGCAACCCTGATGGGCGCGCCCGAGGCGTATCGCGCTGTGCCGTGGTTTTGGTCAGACCAGGCCGATCTCAAGTTGCAGATCGCGGGTCTGTCAACCGGCTTCGATCAGACCGTCGTGCGGGGCGACCCCGACGACGACCACTTTTCGGTGCTGTACTACGCCGAGGGCAAACTCATCGCGATCGACACCGTCAATGACGCTTCCGACTACATGGTCGTTCGTCGCGCCCTTGGTCGGGGTGCCACAATTCCGCCGGAGCTCGCATCCGACACATCCGTCTCGCTCAAGTCCCTCCTCGTTCCCGCTGCGGCATAGAAAAGGCACCCCATGTCAAGACCATCCGTGACCGTCGACACGCTCGCCACCGGCCATTCACCGCGGGGAGACTGGAAGCCGCTCGACGACCTGTGGCGAGCCGCCGCGCCGTCTCTCAGGGCGCGATCAAACGACATCCACACTCCGTTGTCATTCATGTTCGCAGAGCTCGTGCTCGAGGCGCACCCCGAAGCAGACGAACTCGTGACGCGAGTCGCCATCCTTCTACACGACAGCGGGTGGTCACGAGTGGATCCCGCGAAGATCATCTCCGAGGGATTCCGCGGGGATTGGCGCACGAGCGATGTGCGATATCTCCATGAGCAGGAGGGCTGCAATATCGCTCGTGAAATCTTGCCTGCGCTGGGATACGACGACGAGTTCATCGCGAAGGTCACGGACATCATCGACGGCCACGACACGCGGCTCGAGCACCGGAGTGTCGAGGACGCGATCATGCGCGACGCGGACCGTCTCTGGCGATTCACCCCAACGGGCATCGGCCTCGCCTCGGGGTGGTTTGGCAAGACTCCCCGCGAATACCGTGAGCAACTAGAGACCGGTACCTATCCCGAACTCATCACCGAGCGGGCGCGTGAGATCGCGACGGCCGAACTCACTCGTTCCGTAGAGCTACTCAAACTCGATGTCCTCTAGGACTGACGACATGACCACGATCGGGGACCTGAACGTCTACGACGACATCTTCGTCGGCGGACGCTGGCAGCCCGCGAACTCGTCACGATTCATCGAGGTCGTCAATCCCGCAACGGAACATGTGTGGGCTCGCGTACCAGACGCGGACGCCGCCGATATCGATGCCGCAGTGAACGCGGCGCACGGGGCTTTCATCGGCGGGGGGTGGAGCGACATCGGCGCAACCGCTCGCGCCACCATCATCGAGCGGTTCGCCGACGAGCTCGCGGCCCGAGGCGAGGCAATGGCGGCGGTGATCACGCGGGAGAACGGGACACCCTTGACCGAGACATCGGCCGCGGCATCCCACTCGGCCGGTATCTTGAGGTATTTCACCGGGCTCGCGCCTACCGTCGATGCGGAAGACACGCGGCCGTTTCCGAATGCGCCCGGGTCGTTCACGACGGTCCGCAGGCAACCGGTAGGGGTATGCGCACTCATCGCGCCGTGGAACTTTCCGCTCACGCTCGTCATGGTCAAGCTTGCGCCTGCCCTGGTCGCCGGCTGCACTGTTGTGATCAAGCCCGCGTCCGAGACGCCGCTCGACCTGCGGGTACTTGTCGAGGCCGCGGTTGCCGCCGGGATCCCCGATGGCGTGATCAATATCGTCACCGGGTCGCGCGAGGCGGGGGCACTGCTGGTGCAGCATCCGCTTGTGGCGAAGGTCGCATTCACGGGGTCGACCGAGGCGGGGCAGATCATCGCGGCGCAATGTGGAACCCTGCTGCGTCCGGTAACGCTCGAACTCGGCGGAAAGTCGGCGAGCATCGTGCTGCCTGACGCCGACCTTGACTACTTCGCGAGTGTGCTGAATCGCACGTGCCTGCGGAACACGGGACAGACCTGTTACAACTCGACACGCATCCTCGCGCCGCGGTCACGATACACGGAGGTCGTCGACCTCGTCGCTATGACGGTCGCGGCAACCAAACAGGGCGACCCCTTGGACAGAGCGACGGTGTACGGCCCCTCCGCCTCTGCCCGTCAGCGAGATCGCGTCGAGAATTACATCGCGATCGGCAAGGCGGAGGGTGCAACGGTTGCGACGGGCGGGGGTCGTCCGGTGGGATTGGACCGAGGCTTCTACGTGCAACCAACGGTATTCAGCAATGTTGCGAGCGGGATGCGGATCGCTCAGGAGGAGATCTTCGGACCTGTACTTGTCGTGATCCCGTTCGACGATGACGCCGACGCGGCACGGATCGCGAACGACTCGCGCTTCGGTCTCGGCGGGTCGATCTTCAGTACCGACGATGCCCGTGCGCTCGCTCTTGCCGACAGGATAGATACGGGAAGCATCGGGATCAACTTCTTCGGCTCGAACCATGCCGCGCCCTTCGGCGGCTGGAAGGACAGCGGAATGGGCGTCGAGTACGGACCCGAGGGCCTTAGCGCGTACCTGCGGCTCAAGTCGATTCATCGAAAGGGCTGAACGGTTCCTCGACTCGTTCGTCGGCGACCGATCGGCCGTTTTCTTCCCAGCTCCGATCACTGTCGCACTCGAACGGGGGAGTAGACGTCCCATCCTGCCGCTCCCTATGGTTGCGACTAGTTCTCACCTTTTGCAGAAGCTCGAGTGAGCGAATGTTTCGAGAGCGGTGCAGGCTTTGGCCTCACGCTGTCTCATCAGATGTCGAGCTGGATCTCAAAGAACTTCACGTTGAATCATGAAGGAGTCAGCCGTGGCAAGCTTTTCCTGGTCCTCGATTGAATTTCAACTGGCTTTCTTGAAAAATGTATTCGAGGAACCCTTGAGCGAGGGGATACCACAGATAGCGGCCCGAATGATCGCCGGAGGGTTCTCGACTCCATCACTGGACGAATTGGCCGGGCTGCCACAAGCAACAGATCCGCAGACAGTGAGTGCGATAGTGACGCGCGCTGGCGGTGAACTCGGGTATCAGCGACTGGACGGCAGTGAGAATAGGCTCGCAGCTGGTCGCCTGTACCTGGAGCTGACGGTGGTGGGCGTATATGACCCGTACGAAGCAGCGCGATCGATCTGGAAGACTATCTATTGGCATCTCCCTGAGGAGGCTCAGTGGGACTTCTCGCGAATTGTCGCCCTGGCGAGCGAGTGGGAGGACGAACCAGGCCAACGCACTGAGCTGCGTGTGGCAATCCTTGAGGCCACAAGCGAGCTATTGGCCAATCTCAATAAATATCCGATTGAGCGAACAATCTGAATCCGCGGGCGACGGCGCGTGCTATCGCCTCGCAGTCGCTAGCGATCAACGCGAGGCGACCGGTGGTGTCCGCGATGGTGTCCGGATAATTTTTCACGGCATCGAGTACACGGAAGGAAATCTCATCCTTCATCCGCACTCTGAGGCATCGTTGGGGGATCGGGAATGGGGAATGGCACGAACGTGAAGTACATTCCGTGACCGGTCGACGATCACCGCGCCGCGGCGTCATGACCGCGCGCCAATTCATGGCGCAACTCCGTGACGACCCTGAGTATCAAGCTCGTTCGGCCGAAAAGAAGGAAGTGCTCGAACAGAAAGCGAGTGCTTGGCGGGAGGCAGCTCGGCCTATCGTTGCGGACCTCGCCGCTGCCGGCGTGGAAGTGGACTCGCCATGGGACTTAGTCAACACCTCTACCCCGTATCCAGCGGCGCTACCGGTGCTCATGAACCATCTGAAGCTCGGAGGGTACCCGGATCGCGTATTGGAGGGGCTAGCGCGCGCTTTGGCCGTCAAGCCGGCGGCCCCCTACTGGTCGGAGCTTGCCGAGCTGTATCGCAAAGCCCCGGGTCCAGACGAACGAGAGGGGCTGGCGGTGGCTTTGGCCGCCTGCGTGACTTCCGAACATATCGGAGAGCTGGCTGACCTTGTATCGGACATCGCCATCGGCCCGACGCGCATTCATTTAATCCGACCGCTCGCTCGAATGGAAGGCAGTATCGGGCGGGATGTTCTCAGCCAACTGCGGGACGATCCCGAGATTGGACCGGAGGTTCAGCGAGTCTTGAAGAGACGGTGACGCCGCAGTGTACGACCCGAATCGAGCTACTTTGCCTAGAGTGCTGGTCAAGAGCACTTTCTCATCAAAGCGTTCTCGACGACCCCGGTGGCTGGCACACAAATCCGCATCGCAAGATAATTGGCTGATGAGAGCCGCCTCTCTCGCCCGAGGGTGAGTGAAATCCGGCCGAAGCCCGCCCTAACCCCGAATATTCAAATGGCGCCGACCATGCAAATTTGCCGACTGACTGATTCGTCTGAGTAGGAGACGAGCGAGGCTGAAAGACCGACGGCCGGAGACGATCGAAACCCACGCACAGCGTTCACCTGTCGGTGGGCTGGACAAGTCCAGAAGCCAATCACTCGACGGTGGTGGTCTTCCTTTCCGACTCGAAAGCAAACGGCATCAAACCGGAGACGGTTCAGAGACGATGATTTTGGATGGATCGGGCGCTGCTCGGCAATTTCGTGAATGGCTCAGTTGAACGATCCGGGGTACATTGCGGGCAATGATGCTGGCATTTCCCTTTTGGCTTCTGGTAAGTATTTTCTTGGCTGGTGCAGCGGTGATCTGGTTCTCCGGAATTCAGCTTTCAAAAACCACTGACGTGCTCGATCACCGATTTCACCTGGGAAGCGCGATCGGCGGACTCGTTGTTCTAGCCGTGGCTACCAACCTTCCCGAAATAGCGATCACGGTGAGTGCTGCCCTCTCCGGGTCGATCGGGGTTGCAGCCGGCAATATTCTGGGCGGCATTGCGCTTCAAACGGTGGTGCTCGTGGTTCTCGACGTCCTCGGAAAGCGCGCCAGTGGTGCAAAACCACTCACCTACCGTGCCGCCTCGCTCCAACTAATGTCGGAAGCTCTTATCGTCGTCGCTGTGCTTTCGGTCGTCATCGCCGGGACGCAGCTGCCGCCGGCTCTTCTCATTGCGCGGGTCACGCCGAGCGGGGTGTTGATCGTGGTCGTTTGGGTCGTCGGCCTCTTGCTGGTTCGACGCGCGGGTAAGACCCTCCCTTGGCACGAAGGCGGTCGGGCGCCTGATGCGTCCCTGCGCCCGCCGAAACAAGCCCCCGCGGGCAGCACTCGCCGGGCAGCAGTCGTCTTCGGACTCGCGGCCTTAGCTACGCTCATCGCTGGAGTCGCCGTGGAGCAAGCCGGAGACGCTGCGGCACAACAGATCGGCTTTTCAGGGGTGCTTTTCGGAGCGACGGTGTTGGCTCTGGCCACTAGTCTGCCGGAAATATCGACCGGTCTTCAGGCTTTGAAACAGGGCGACGACAATCTTGCAATGAGTGACATCTTCGGCGGAAACGCGTTTCTTCCCGTGCTTTTCTTCGTGGCAACTCTGATCTCGGGAAAAGCCATCCTCCCGCAGGCAAACCCGAGCGATATCTATCTCACCGCGCTTGCCATTCTCCTGACCCTCGTCTACGCGGTCGGACTTCTCTTCCGGCCACATACGCGGGTCGCCGGAATGGGGATTGATTCGCTCATTGTCCTTCTGCTGTACGTTGCCGGACTCGGTGGACTTATCGCAATCAACCTCGGATAGTCCACTCCGACAGAATTTCATGCCCCGTTCGGGCGCATGGGGTCGATGGAATCAGTGTTCATCGGCTAGCGCCATTTGGATGTAAATGGCCGCGAGAATCATAAACACGTAGGCCTGCAGGGCGCTGACGAATATGTCCATAAGAGAGAATGCCAGGCCGAAAACGAACGACCCGACTCCCAGAAACCCGAGTGGATTTCCTCCGGCCAGGACGGAGAAGAAGAAGAACTGAGTGGCCGCGAAACAGAGCGAGAGCAGCATATGCCCGGCGATCATGTTCATCAGAAGCCGAAGCGTCAGAGTTATCGGGCGCAGCACGAACGTCGAGAATATTTCGACTGGAGTGAGAAGGAAGTACAGCGGCCAGGGCACCCCGGGAATGAAAAGCGCGTTCTTGAAAAAACGCCACGAATGCTTGCGAACTCCTGCGTAGATGAAGAGAACATAGGCGACCAAAGCCATTATCAGAGGCAGGCCCACGACGGACGTCCCGGCCAGTTGCAGCCCGGGAACGGTCCCGGTGAGGTTCATGGCCAAAGTCAAAAAGAATATGGTCATCAACACTGGCATGAAGCGGCGACCGTCCTTCTCACCCAGCGTTTGAACCACGCTGTTTCGGACGAAAACCAGGGCAAATTCGACCGCGGCCTGCTGGCGGGTGGGCACTACCTTCATGCGGCGCGTACCAGCCCACAGGACAATCACAAGCACCACCACGACGAGCAGACGGATCATCATGAGCCTGTTCAGTTCGAACGGCGTGCCCTTGAACAGGATGGCAGGGGGAAGAAAATCGGCGAGCGACGGGCCGACGAATCCACCGCCGGGCTCCGGCGCAGCGGCGGGCGGGAGCACCGTCTCGAGAGGTGGTATCAGTTGACTTCTCCAGCGTCGGTCGCCCACTTAAGGGTCGGTAACATATTTGATTCCACTGTAACCCAAATTAGTTGCGCTTGCGCAATCACATGGAGAATCTCGACGCGATGGCGAATCCCCAACAAGCACCAACAGGCGCGATGGTCGACGCAGTCCTGGCTGCAGCCAACGTTTTAATGCGCGTGGCCGCGCGATCGGTCGTCGAGGTTGAAGACTCCGTCTCGAGCCCTCAACTAAGGGTCCTGGTATTCGTCTCGCTACACGGAGCGCAATCAGCGGGCGCGATAGCACGCGAGTTAGATGTCCATGCCTCCAACGCGACGCGCATTTGCGACCGATTGATACGTCTGGGTTTCCTCATTCGTAGCGAAAGCGGCGGAGATCGGCGGTTCGTCAGACTGGAGTTGACGAGTGGGGGAGCAGAGCTGGTTTCGAAGGTCTTCGAGCAGAGGCGTAACGACCTCGCTACTGTATTCGGCTCTGTTCCCGCCTCCAAGCGCGAGGCGGTCATGGATGCCTTCCGCATCTTCGCAGCGGCGGCGGACGTCGAGGGCTCGACCGACGGACGATTCGCTTTGGGGCCTCCACAAAAGCCGTGACGCGCTCGCTGTCCGCCGACGGTCTGATCGAGACGACCGACATCGGAATTGCCTCGTTCGGTAGGAGATTTGGCGAAGGCTCGGCCCCGGAATCTGCTGTACCGACGATTTGACCGCACACACTCTGTACGTGTTTCTTACCTAGATGATTGCGTGCGCGCAACCACTTCCACTTGTGGGCTGAAAGCAGTTCAATAGAAAGCAATTCATGGGGAAGCGTCGAGGCGTGTCCTTCCCGCCACTGCCAAGGAAGGTACGAGCCGATGTCCGATATTAAGGAAAGGCGCGGAGCTCTCCGTGGCGGCGCGAACACTGCTGGTGTCGCTGTGTCGGCTGAGCGCAAGGGCAACATCGTCGTCAAGTGGATCACCACCACTGACCACAAGACGATCGGCTCGCTGTACCTGGTCACGGCCTTCCTCTATTTCCTGCTCGGCGGGGTCATGGCGCTTGTCATCCGCGCCCAACTGTTCGAGCCCGGAAGCACCCTGCTCGCCACGAAAGACCAGTACAACCAGCTGTTCACGATGCACGGCACGATCATGCTGCTGATGTTCGCGACGCCTCTCTTCGCCGGATTCGTGAACGCCCTGATGCCGCTCCAGATCGGAGCTCCGGATGTCGCTTTCCCCCGCCTGAACGCCTTCGCATACTGGCTCTACAGTTTCGGTTCCCTGATCGCGGTCGCTGGGTTCCTCACCCCGCAGGGGGCCGCCTCCTTCGGCTGGACGGCGTATGTGCCCCTCTCGGAGACAACGTTCTCACCTTCTCTCGGAGGAAATCTCTGGGTCTTCGGCTTGGCTCTGAGCGGGTTCGGCACCATCCTCGGTGCCGTCAACTTCATCACCACCATCATCACGATGCGTGCGCCCGGCATGACTATGTTCCGTATGCCGATCTTCACCTGGAACGCGCTCGTCACCTCGATCCTCGTGATCATGGCGTTCCCGGTGCTCGCAGCCGCGCTGTTCGCGCTCGGTTCCGACCGGGTGTTCGGCTCGCATCTCTACAACGTCAGTTCCGGTGGGGCGATCCTCTGGCAGCACCTGTTCTGGTTCTTCGGGCATCCGGAGGTCTACATCATCGCGCTGCCGTTCTTCGGCATCATCTCCGAGGTGCTGCCGGTCTTCAGCCGAAAGCCGATCTTCGGATACAAGACCCTGGTCTATGCGACGATCTCGATCGCGGCGCTGTCGATCACGGTGTGGGCGCACCACATGTACGTCACGGGGTCGGTGCTGCTGCCGTTCTTCTCGCTGATGACGATGTTGATCGCGGTTCCGACGGGGGTGAAGATCTTCAACTGGGTCGGCACGATGTGGCGGGGCTCCGTGACTTTCGAGACGCCGATGCTGTGGGCGATCGGATTTCTGATCACCTTCACGTTCGGTGGTCTGACCGGAGTCATCCTCGCCTCTCCTCCGCTCGACTTCCACGTCTCCGACACCTATTTCGTGGTGGCCCATTTCCACTACGTCGTGTTCGGTACGGTCGTCTTCGCCATGTTCTCCGGGTTCTATTTCTGGTGGCCGAAGTGGACGGGCAAGATGCTCAACGAGCGTCTCGGGAAGATCCATTTCTGGTTGCTGTTCGTCGGATTCCACACCACGTTCCTCATCCAGCACTGGCTGGGTGTGCTCGGTATGCCGCGTCGGTACGCGACCTATCAGCCCGGTGACAACTTCACCTGGATGAACCAGCTCTCCACCCTCGGTGCGATGCTGCTCGGGGTGTCGATGCTGCCGTTCATCTTCAACGTCTACATCACCTCCCGCAGGGGCAAGGTCGTGACGGTGAACGACCC
>JANYGT010000264.1 GCA_025362355.1 Lacisediminihabitans sp.
CGGCCACGAACGACCGCGCGCCGCGCACGGATCGCCCGGCGCGCACCGACCGTCCGTCTTATGGCGACCGTCCGGCTCGCACGGATCGCCCCGCGTACAACGACCGCCCGGCGCGCACCGGGCGTCCGTCCTATGGCGACCGCCCGGCTCGCACCGACCGCCCGTCGAGCACCGATCGCACGGATCGCCCGGCCTATAGCGACCGCGCCCCGCGCACGGATCGCCCCTCGTACAACGACCGTCCGGCTCGCACGGATCGCCCGGCCTACAGCGACCGCCCCCCGCGCACGGATCGCCCGGCCTACAACGATCGCCCGGCTCGTACGGATCGCCCGGCCTACAACGACCGCCCCCAGCGCAGCTTCGACGACCGCGCCCCGCGTCGCGACAGCGACTTCTACCCGGCGAAGCACGACACCAAGTCGGCCGCCTTCGCAGCGCACGAAGACGTCGTTCTCGAGCGCCTCGAAGCCGCGGTGATCACCGCCGGTGACGTGCAGGGCCTGTCGTGGAAAGACCTCGGCATCGGCGACAACATGACCCGCCAGCTCATTGCGATGGGTGCGGAGACGCCGTTCCCGATCCAGGCCGCCACCATTCCCGACGTGCTGTCGGGCAAGGATGTCCTCGGTCGCGGAAAGACCGGCTCGGGCAAGACCATCGCCTTCGGTGCACCGCTCGTCGAGCGGCTGATGGAGAACATGGGCGGCGCCGGACGCAAGCCGGGCCGCAAGCCTCGCGCGCTCATCCTCGCTCCGACCCGTGAGCTCGCGATGCAGATCGACCGCACCGTGCAACCGATCGCGCGCAGCGTCGGCCTGTTCACCACGACCATCGTCGGCGGCGTTCCGCAGTACAAGCAGGTCTCGACCCTCCAGCGCGGTGTCGACATCGTCATCGCGACTCCCGGTCGCGTCGAAGACCTGATCGAGCAGGGACGTCTCGATCTGAGCGAGGTCTTCGTGACCGTGCTCGACGAGGCCGACCATATGTGCGACCTCGGCTTCCTCGAGCCCGTTCAGCGCATCCTCGAGGAGACGAAGAAGGGTGGCCAGAAGCTGCTGTTCTCCGCGACCCTCGACAAGGGTGTCGCGACCCTCGTCAAGCAGTTCCTCAAGGATCCGGCCGTGCACGAGGTCGCCGGTGAAGACCAGGCCTCCTCGACGATCGATCACAGGGTGCTGCTCATCGAGCAGCGCGACAAGGTCGCGATCATCGAGCAGCTCGCCGGCGGTGCAGGCAAGACGCTGATCTTCGCCCGCACCCGCGCCTTCGCCGAGCAGCTCGCCGACCAGCTCGAAGACGCGGGTATCCCTGCGACCTCGCTGCACGGGGATCTCAACCAGTCGCGCCGCACGCGCAACCTGCAGCTGCTCACCAGCGGTCGGGTCAACGTGCTGGTGGCGACGGATGTCGCGGCCCGCGGCATCCACGTCGATGACATCTCACTGGTGATCCAGGCCGACGCCCCCGACGAGTACAAGACCTACCTGCACCGCTCGGGTCGCACCGGTCGCGCCGGGAAGGTCGGCACCGTCGTCACGCTGATCCCGCGAGCGCGTCGTCGCCGCATGGACGAGCTTCTCGGCCGTGCAGAGATCAAGGCCTCGATGGTCGACGTGCGCCCCGGCGACGCCGTGCTCGAGCAGCTCGCCGCGCTGTAATCTCCTCGCCGCACGAAGGCGCTCATCTCCTCCGGGGGATGGGCGCCTTGTGCGTGTGACAGGATCGCCCGACCCCCCGATATGGGGCCGGACATCGGCGGCCAGCCTAGGTAACCTGACTCGTGAAACCGGTTCCCTAGACCGATTTCGACAACGCTGCGATGACATCCCGACACAGCACAGGCATCAACAAAATGACTGGATCGGGGAATCATGTTTTCATTTTCTGTTGTAGCCGGCCGGGCCGCACTCTCTGCGGCAACGGCGATCGCGATCGTGGCAGGAGCGTCGCTTGCGCCAGCCAGCGCTGCCGAGAGTCACGCGAGCGTCAGGGCGGTGTCGGCCGTATCATCCGGCTTCGTCAAGCGGGTCTGGACGAGCGGATTCCAGGCCGAGATCAACCGCTGCCGCGGAGCTGTGGATGTCACGGCCGTCTACGGAGTGCGCACGATCGCCGAGCGGAGCGACTGCGGCGGCCGTGCGTTCCCGACCACCCCGGGCGCGATCGTCACCCTCGTCGGGCTGGACGCCGGCCGCTACCGCGTCATCGGCGTCGTCGCCCGCCTGAACGGGGCGGTCAATCGCAGCTCGGACATCCCGCGCGGGTATCCGCTACTCTTCCAGACCTGCGCACGGGGTTATGCGGACATCCGCTTCGTGGCGCTGGCACCGCTTCGCTGACAGCCGAGCAGCTCGCGAGACGCGGGTCATCAGTTCCTGAGTTGCATGAAATGGCGGTTATGAGCGACTCATAACCGCCAAAACAAACACCTCAGGCTGGAATTCGGGGCGAACCAGCGCGGACTAGCGGACGGTGAACGTCTCCGTGACCTTCACGCCGCTCTGCACGCCAGTAACGGTCGCCGTGTAGCGGCCCGGCGCTGTCGGCGCGGAGAAGCGGATGCCTGCCCGCCCGTCGATGACATCCGCCGTCGGCAGCGTGGTGCCCGCAGACACCGCGACGCTCACCTGGCGGTCACCGTCGAAGCGGTCGGCCGTCAGCGCAACGGTCGAGCCGGGACGCACCCGAGATTCCTCGACCGACACGGATGCCCGCCGACTCAGCGATGCCGTTTCGCGATTCAGCTTCAGCGCGTTCGCCATCGTGAAGAAGGTGTCCGTCTGATCGGTCAGGCCGACGACGTTCGCCGCCTGAGGGCCGTATCCGGCGATGCGCAACTGGCTTCCGGTGTGCTGCTGTGACCCGCCGGCGGCCGCGGTTCCGTAGGAGATCTTCAGCGGAGATCCCTCCGTCGTGGTCAGCGCCGTGCTGAGCGACGTCGGCGGCGTCGAGTCGACGATCTGGCTGGTGTGCGCGTGGTCGGCCGTGACGAGCACGAGGGTGTTGCCGTCCTTCTTGGCGAAGGCGAGCGCGGCCTGCACGGCCTCGTCGAGGTCGAGCGTCTCACCGATCTGCCCACAGGCGTTGGCGGCGTGGTCCTGCTTGTCGATGGATGCCCCCTCGACCTGCAGGAAGAATCCGCCGCTGTTGCGGGTGGACAGCAGCGATACGGCCTTGTTCGTCAGCGACGCAAGCGAGAGATCCTTCGAGAGCCGCTCGGGGTTCAGCTGGCAGGTGCTCGGCGCGAGGCTCGCCCCGCCAACCGTCGCTGCCGTCGGGAGGAATCTGGTCGGGAAGTTTCCGGGGCTGAAGAGACCGAGCACCGGTGCGGTCTGGTCGGCTTTCTTCACGGCGGCAAGGGATGCACCGTCCCCGACGACCTGGTAGCCGCGATCCTTGGCCTGTTCGAAGAGCGTCTTCCCGATCCACTGGCCGGCCTTCGCCGTCTGGGTGAAGGTGGCCGATCCGCCGCCGAGGGTGACATCCGCCCGCGTGCCGATCAGCTGCTCGGCGATGGAGCCGAGGCCGCCGTTGACCAGGGCATCCGCGCCGCACGACGCGGTGTCGGGGCCGTAGCAGCTGCGGGCTGCGACGTGCGCGATCTGCACGGCGGGAGTGGCATCCTCGATCTCGGCAGTCGAGACGTTGCCCGTCTTCAGACCGTTCGCCTTCGCGATCTCGATCAGCGTCTGCTTCGGCGCGCCAGTGATGTCGACGGAGATCGCATTGTCGTAGGTCTTCGTGCCGGTGGCCCAGGCGGAGCCGGTCGCCGCGGAATCCGGAACGTAGTCGGGCTTGCCCTTCAACGCGCCGTCCTTGTAGAGCGAATAGGTCGTGTACTGGCCGGTGAGGGGGAGTGCGTCGATGCCCGGGAGGCGACCTCCGGCCCCGTACTGGTAGTCGCGGGCGATCGTGATCTCGGAGTCGCCCATGCCGTCTCCGATGAGGAGGATGACGTTCTTCGCCGAACGCCCGTCGATGGCGGAGCGCACGGTGCCCGACTGGTCGGTCTGGCCGATGCGGGTTGCCCCGCCGGTCTGATCGAGGGTGAGCGGAAGCGAGGTGGCGATCGCCGCCGTGGGGATGACGAGACCGGCGACGACGAGGGCCGCCGATCCGGTGATGATGGTCTTTCGAGAGATCTGCATGGTGTGGCTGCTCCTGATGAGTAGTCGCGCAGCATCCGGACGGATGCCTGAACAAGCCGACCGGGTGCGCCCCAACAGCGGATGAACAGCCGGGGGGAGTCTGGCCAACCCTGCCCCTCGAAAGGGGGTCGACCGGCTATTTCTCCCCCGCCCCTTGGCAGCAGCCGAAAGAGGGAGCAGTGTCGGGGGCATGGAATACACGCAACTCGGCCGCTCAGGCCTCACAGTCTCCCGCCTCTGCCTCGGAACGATGAATTTCGGTCCGCTCACGACGGAGGAGGACTCCCACTCGATCATGGATTCGGCCCATGACTACGGCATCAACTACTTCGACACGGCGAACGTCTATGGCCAGGACAAGGGCCGCGGTGCCACCGAGACGATCGTCGGCAACTGGTTCGCCTCGGGCGGCGGTCGCCGCG
>JANYGT010000143.1 GCA_025362355.1 Lacisediminihabitans sp.
GATGCGGCCGGCGCCGGAAGGAAGTGGCGGTAGTGGTCGAAGAGGTGTGGGCCGAACAGGCCGCTGCCCGCGGCTACCTCGGTCACCGCCGGCTCCGCACTCGTGGACTCGAGCGATCCGGTTCCTCCGCCGTTGACGAACTCGAGCTCGGCCAGCGCACGCACGGCGGCGACGGCCTCGGCGCGGCGGCCGGCGAGCTCACTGGCCGAGTTCTTCTGGATCCAGCGCACGGCAGCGCCCCGAGCGGCACTCGAGGGCTCGTTTACGAGCCCGGCGATCTGCCCTTCGTAGGCCATCATCCCCACCAGGACGAACCCGGGGCGTGACACGATCAGTTCGGCGAGGGTGCGGGCATCCTCCGCGGTGAAGACCGGGGACCGATAGGTGCCGAGATGCCCGAGCACCTTCGGATTCCACGATGCGTCGAGCTCGAGGCAGACGCGGATGCGTTCACGGTTATCCGGCGCGACGACCGCATCGATGTAGTCGAGCTGGTCGACGCTGTCGATCATCACTGTCACCCGGGAGGCGAGCAGCGGATCGAGCGCGAGCCGGCGGATGGCCGCCCGATCGACGCTCGGATACCCGACAACCACATCGCGGATGCCCTCGTGCTCGGTGTCGCCTTCGGCGAGCCAGAGCGCTTCGGGGAGGGTGTAGGCCAGCACGCCGGAGTAGCCGGGCAGGGCCAACACCGCGTCGATCACTCCACGCACCCGCACCGACTTCGACGCGACCCGGATCGTGGTGCCGCCCGCGCGCCGAAGCATGTCGAACGCGTTGTGCGCGAGGGCGGGTAGCGAGATCACGCCGAAGGGCGGATCGAGCTCGGCCGTCGCGGCCTGGAGCGATGGCCAGTACTCCGCGGGCCTGAGCCACGGGGATTCGGCCGGCGGGGTGAGTGAGAAGGGCATCAGCGCACCGATCGGATTGGGAGAACGGCGAGCGCGCCGAGCAGCGCGGCGACAGCGGAGAGCACGAACAAGCCCTGGAACCCGGCGAGCGCCGCGACCACGAATGCCCCGATCAACGGGGCGATCGCCTGGGGAACGGCGGTGGCGATGTTCATGATGCCGAGATCCTTGCCCCGGGTGTGGGCGTCCGGAAGTACCTGGGTGGCAAAGGCCTGGTCCACCGACAGGAAGCAGCCATAGCCGAGACCGAGGATGCCGGCCGCCACCATCGCGACGCCGAGCACCGGGACGAACGCGAGCATGAGCGCCGCGACCCCCTGGAGCGCCGCCGCGGCGAAGACGAAGGCCTTGCGGCGACCGAGGCGATCGGAGAGTCGACCGAGCACAAGCGAGGCGAGCACCACGAAGACCATGTAGATGAGAATGAGCACGAGGAGCACGTCTTCGGCGTCGGCGACCTTGAGGCCGTCCTGCAGGAAGTACAGCAGCAGCGAAGTGCCGAAGGCATTGCCGAAGTTGACCAGGATGCGGCTGGTCAGGGTCCAGCCGAAGTCCGGATACTGCCGCGGGCTGATCCAGAACCCCGCGATCATGCCGCGGAGGGTGAGCGGCGACCGGTCTGCCGGCGCGAGGACGGCATCCGGAACCCTGACGACGAACGGGATCACCAGCACGACGACGGCGATCGCCACGACCGTGTAGCCGACGAAGACCGACAGGCCGAGGGCTGCGACGAGGAGCAGTCCGAGGATGGTACCGATGGCCTGGGGCGCCGAGATCCAGCTCGAGACGACCCCACGCTGGTCGACCGGGACCTGGTCGGAGATGACCGCGGTGAGGGATGCCGTCAGCACGCAGAATCCGATCAGCGACACCGCCCAGAAGACCCCGACGCCGACGATGGTGGTCTGCGCGCCGAGCAGGATGAGGCCGATCGCGAAGATCAGGGCACCGACCAGGATGAACGGCCGGCGCCTTCCGAAGCGCGAGGTCGAGCGGTCGGACAGGGCACCGGTGAGCGGGAACGCGACAAGCGCGCACAGTCCGGCGATGCCCGAGACGATACCGAATGCCAGCACGTTGCCGACCCACGCCTTCGGATCGCTCGCCGCGAACTTCGGCATGATCGCCTCCACCTGGGTGGGCAGCAGCAGCTGGATCGGGGTGAGCTGCGCCATCCAGATTCCGAGCCAGGCTGTGGCGAAGAGGGCGATCCAGGCGCCGGGCACGTGTACCTTCGGCTCGGAGAAGGCCGTGGTGGTCGACGTCGTCATCGGCGGGCCTCTTTTCGTGGGGCGGCGTCGGCAGCGGTCCCCGTGCTCGTGACGGCGAAGCCGGCGACGGTGTCGGCGATGTGGTCCATCAGTCGGCCGGCCGCTCCGTCGTCCCGGTCGGCGAGCCACGCGTAGGTCAGCCCATCGGTGAGGGCGACGAGGATGCGGGCGAGATCGTCGATCGGCAGCGTCCACGCGACGCCGACCGCGGTCGCCCCGACCTCGAGCAGAGCGCGTGCGGCCGTCAGGTAGCTTCCGTGCTGCACGGCGGGCAGTGTTCCGAGCTCCGGCGAGCGCATCGAATAGTGCATGAGCTCGAACATCGCCTGCTCGCGCTCCGGGTACTCGGTCAGCAGTTCGAAGTACGCCTGGAGCGCGGAACGCACCGTCGACCACAGATCGTCGGATGCCACGAGAGCCGCCCGCGAGACCGCCTCCTGCTGGTCGACGACGAACGAGATGACCTCGCGGATGAGTTCGTCCCGCGAGCGGTAAGCGTAGTGGAAGCTGGCGAGCGACATGTGAGCCTCGGCGACGATCGCGCGGGTCGTCGCACCGTGCACGCCGTCCCGCGCGATGACGACGAGGGCCGCCTGCACGAGGGCTGCACGCCGCTGATCGGCGGGTAGTCGCGCCATCCGGTCGCCTCCTTGTGCTCGCTGGTCTGTGTTTCAGAACGGCACGCGGTGATGAGCGCCGGGCCGAACTGGGTCATCCGTCCCAGTCGTTTGACTAACAATGGCGGCTTCGCGGCGTCACGTCAACGATCCGCGCGAATCGGCGCGTCGGACAGGCCGCGGATTACTCGTAGCATTATTCGAATGGTTACCGTGCTGATCCCCTGGCGGCCGCAGCCCTCGCGGCTCGCGGCCTTCGATGCCGTCACGCTCTGGTACCGGGAGAATCTCCCGGGGGTCGACATCCGCACCGTCGATTCCGTGGTCGATTCCGCGGGTGACCCGGACCGGGAGATCTTCAACCTGGCACGCTGTCGCAACGTCGGGGTCTCGTCGATGCACGACCGCAATGAGGTGGTCGTGATCAACGACGCCGACACGCTGCCGCAGCTGGAGCCGCTTTTGAGGGCGATCGCCGCGGCATCCCTGTCCGGGCTCGTGCACCTTCCCTACGACGAATACCGCTGGCTCGGCGCGCGCGGAACGGCGCAGTACGCCGAGGGTCTGGACCTCGACGACTGCGACTACGAACTGGTTCGCGGAGCGTGCTCGGGCATCTACGTGACGACACCCGAGACCTGGTGGAGCCACGGCGGGCAGGACGAGCGCTTCCGCGGCTGGGGATTCGAGGATGCGGCCTGGTACGTCGCGCACGAGACCCTGCTCGGCGAGGCGCCGCGTCGCACGCCCGGACGCGTCTACGCGTTGCATCACGAGGCGCAGGTGCGCGAGGGTCCGCAGTACGACGCGAATGCGACCCTGATGCAGGACTATCGGGATGCGTCAGAGACGGCGGAGCGGATGCGCAGCTTCGTGTTCCCTGCCGCGGCTGCGGTCGCCTCGGGTGCCGGCGCGGGTGCGGCCGACACGGTTCCGGTCGACAAAGGGGCCTAGCTCCAGGCTGGGCTGCTCCCCAGGAGATGCACTCTCTGCGAGAAGATGTGGTCGCCCGCCGCAACCGCGTCAGCGACGGGCGAGTGCCGCATACGCGCGATCGCGGCCGGGCTCTGCCCGCAACGACTCCCCGAGGGCGGCGAGTTCGCCGCGCCTGGACAGCGTGAGCACCCGGGCGAGAGCTTCGCTCAGCTCGTCGACCGTCGCACTGTTCGGCGCGAGGGCGACGCCGAATCCCGAACGCTCGATCGCGGCAGCGCCCGCGAACTGATCGGTCGAGAACGGCAGCACGACGAGCGGGACCCCGAACGTCATGGCCTCCGTGACGCTGTTGTTGCCACCGTGGGTGACAGCGGCGGCCGCGGACCTCAGCAGCGTCACCTGCGGCAGGAATTCGCGCACCATCCAGTCGCTCGGGATGTCGCCGAGGTCGGCGCGGTCGGCTGAGCCGAGCGCGATGGCCGCGCGCAGCCCCAGGTCGGCGAGGGCGGAGACCACCCGTGCGAGAACATCCGAACGTACCGAGAGGAAACTGCCGAAGCTCACGTAGACGAAGGGAGCGCTGGAATCGGCGAGCCAGCGATCGACCTCTTCATCCGCGGGCTCATCGCGAACCGCTGAGCCGAGGAAGACGTGCGACGGCAGAATCGCTGATCGCGAGGGTGCCGACAGTTCGGCAGGGTAGTTGAGCATCAGCAGGTCGCCATGCTCAGCGAAGGCGTCATCAGACGGCAGCGCAGACGGGTCGAGCTCGGCGAGCGCCGCATTCCAGTCCGCGGTGAAGGTCGCGCTGACCCGCTCGCAGAGCGCCCGCAGGTCGGCGAGTGACGCCGCATCCGGAGCGAACGCTGCAGGCCACTCCGGCGGAAACCCGTAGACCTCCGGTGGCGTGGTCAGCGTTCCGAGCGGCAACGCTGACGGATGCCCGAGCACGACATCCGCATGCCTCGTGTGCCCGGCGACGAGGGCCAGCCGCGCGCTGAACGCCAGGTGGTCGACGATGACCTGGTCCGCGGCCACCTCCGCGACGATACGCTGCACCTCGCGGGCGGTTCGCACCGGCTCCCACATCAGGTCGGTGAGTCGCTCCTCGGCCTGGTACGCGAGCGTCTCGACCATCCCGACGCGAGTGGCCGCGAAGAAGCCGCGAAGAGACTCATCCTCACCGGTCGGCTGCTCCTCCGCTCGGATGACGCCCGCGTTCGACCCCCGCCCCAGCTGGAGGTCGACACGCTCGAAGCCGAAGGATGCGACGATGCCCGCGGTCGCCGGCCCCGTGGCGACGACGACCCGGTGGCCGGCGTCGCGCCAGGCCGTTCCGAGTGTCGCGAGCGGAAGCAGGTGGGAGGCGTAGTCGGGACTGATGATGAGGAGGGTCACAGCGCGGAGACGAGGCCGTCCTGAAGCTCGCTCTCGTCACGGTGCACCGCTCCGTAGAGAGATGTCAGCGAGTGCGCCATCGCCTGGATGGTGAAGCTCCGTTCGACCGTCTCGCGCGAGCGGGCCGCGCGATCGTCGCTCGTCTCCGATCCGACGAGGTCGAGGGCGGCGATCGTCGCGCTCTCGAGCATGGCGGTGTCCCACGTGGTCGTCAGGATGCCGGTGACCCCCTGTTCGACATAGGTCGCCGGGCCCCCGCCGTTCGGAGCGACGACGAGCAGACCAGTGGCCATCGCCTCGAGCAGCGCGATGCCGAACTCCTCCTTGAGGCTTCCGCAGACGTAGACCCCGCGCGGAGCCGCCAGTCCCGGAACCCCGAAACGCGCGGCGGCGACCCAGCGGGCGACCGTGTCGTTGCGAAGATGTCCGGACAGCAGAAGGCCCTCGGTGACGCGAGACCGCTCCGGGACGAGACCGTTCATGAGGTCGAGCTGTTCCTGCTCATCCGCGGAGGGATGCGCGAGGTCGCCACCGATGAGCAGCAGGTTCGCGCGCTGCTTCAGCGGTCCGCGCGCCCAGGCCTCGACGATCGCGGCCATGCCCTTCACCCGGTGGAAGCGCCCGACACTGACGAGCAGAGGTAACGACCGACGTGATTCGGGCAGCTGCTCGAGGAGCGCTCGGAGTTCGGCGAGCGGCGCGGTGGGCGGCTGTCCGGCGGCATGATCGGCCGCTTCCGCGACCGCGCGGTCGACGACGTTCAGGTCGATGCCCTCAGGCACGATGGTGTGACGTTCCGGATGGGCTGTGATGTCGATCCCGACCAGTTCTTTCATGTCGCGACGGAGCTGCGGACGCGGGAAGAGCACCGTGTGAGCGGCGTTCGCGGCGAGCTGCTGCACGAGTCGGGTACGGAACCAGAAGTGTTCGGTCGCGTCGACGTCGCCGAAGTTCCATCGCGTCAGCCGGCCGGCGAGGTCCATCGAGTTGATGACGGCGTGCGGGTCGGGGGCGACGGTGAAGACCACGGGGATGTCGAGTTCGCGCGCGACGTCCGCGGCGGCGAGGCTGCCGACATCCGCCATCCTGAGGTGGAGGAGGTCGACGGTTCCGGCCGCGCGGAGCACCCGACGGATGCCGCGCCGCGCCGCAACGCGAAGCGGCCACGCATTGGCGGACTGCACCGGATCGCTGAGCAGCGGGATGCTGCCGTAGACATGCCCGGAGTCGGCGGCCCCGATCTCGAACACGCTCGCGAGCGCACCCTGGGCCGTACCGCGGGACATGGTGACCACGCGCTTGACGCGATCATCGCCGTTGTGCGCACGCCCCTCGACGAGGGCGTCACCGAGGCGCACGAGAAGCGTGGCGATGCCTCCGTTGTCACCGCTGCCGGCCTGGCTGAGGTCTGCATCGATGTCGGCGTGGAGGAAGAGCTGGGCGATCGTCAGCGGGTCGCTCGCCCCGCTCCGGACGAGCGGCTCGGCAGCGAGGTCGACGAGTGAGAGATGGGCGACATCGGCGAGATAGCCGTTGCTCGCGGCCAGCTCGGAGAGGATCGCGACGATCTCGGAATCGCCGGTGCGCTGACCGAGCGCGGAGACGGCCGCGACGCGCACGGGCTCGGCTTCGCGGGCATCCATCGCGAGTCGGATCAGCGGACGTGTGGCGATCCGGTTGCGGACGAGGCCGAGAGTCTCGACGAGGCGATAGCGCGCGCCTTGCTCGTGGATGCCGAGAAGCGCGCCCTCGAGAGCGACGGCGATGAGATCCGGGGTCGGCGACGCCCACTGCTCGAGGGTTCGCTGCGCGAGCATCCCGCCGAATCCTCCGGCGGCGACCATGCCGATGAGCCTCGCGATGCTGTCGAACCGCGGAAGGCGCTGACTCAGTCCCCAGGCGGCATGCTCGCGCAGGAATCCGCGCTCGCTCGACAGCAACTGGGACAGCGCGATGTCTGCCTGCTCGTCGAAGACCTGGGCGAGTGCATGGGTTGCGGCTATCGCGACGAACTGGTCGTCGCCGTTGATCGCCGACGTGAGCACGCGGACCGTGCGGAGGCCGCCCTCACGGTTGGCCTCGAAGGCGAGATCGTCTGCCAGTCGCAGCGAGTCGACGAGACGATCAGCGCTTCGGACCGCATCGAGTGACGTCTGGATGCCCACAGTTCACGCCCTTTCCGGCCACGTGGGCCGCGGTGTCTTGCCAACGGGACGCCATTCGCGGCACGCACCGCTCACAGCACACAGTCATTCGACGCACGGCTCGATTTCGATAGTATCCATCCGCCGCCCGGAATCTAAGGAGAGTACCGACCCCTTGACAAGCACACGAATCAGACGATGCGCATCGTAGCAATCGGCGATGTCGGTCTGGTAGACGACATGGTTCATCTCGGGGACGAGGCGATGTTCGAGCAGCTCGTCACCATGCTGCGACTCCGCGGTATCGACGACATCGTCGGCATCTCGGCGAACCCGTCCGAGACTGCTTCGCGCTACGGCATCTCGGCGGTCGACCGCATCGGCTTCGCCTTCACGGGAGCGGATGCCCGCGCCAGGATGACCGATCGAAAGGCTCGCGTGCTCCGCGCGGCAGGCGGTGACCCGGGCGCCCTCGCCGCCGCCGATCCCGCCTGGGGCGTCATCGAGGCGATCCGTTCGAGCGATGCCGTCGCGATCGCCGGCGGCGGCAACATCGCATCGAACTGGCCGTTGCACATCTTCGAGCGGGCAGCCATCGGTGAGCTGGCCGCACTGTTAGAAAAGCCCCTCGTCGTCAGCGGGCAGACGATCGGCCCGGAACTCACGGCGGCGGATGCGCCCCTCGTCACCGCGCTCCTCTCCTCAGCGCGCCTCGTCGGGCTGCGCGAGGGCGCGTCGCTCGCGCTGGTGACGAGGCTCGGCGTGCCGGCGGCCCTGCTCACCCACACCGTCGACGACGCGAGTTTCCTCGGGGAGCCCACCGCAGCGGCCGACCAGTCGACGACCTGTGTCGTCAGCCTCTCGATGCACCTCGGCGGTGCCCCGCGGGACGCGTTCATCGATCGGATGGCGCAGTTGCTCGACGGGATCGTCGCTACGACCGGGCTCGAGATCGTATTCCTCGCGCACTTCGGTTCGATCCATCCCGGGGTGTCCCGCGGAGATTCGGTGCTGCACGATGCGGTCGCCGCGGCGATGACGTCATCCCGGGTGCGCACCGTCACGCCGACGACAGCCGGCGACGCCGCGATGCTGGCGCGCGGCGCGTCGCTCGTCGTGACCAGCCGCTACCACCCGGCCGTCTTCGCGGTGGCGGGCGGTGTTCCGACGATCGGGATCCCGGTCGACGACTACACGACGATCAAGCTGACCGGGGCGCTCGGCAACTTCGGGCAGATCGCGATTCTTCCCGTCGACGAAATGCTGTCGGGCCTCGGCGAAGGTGTCGTCGAGGCGACGTGGAACGCGCGGGGCGACATCCACTCCACGGGCGCTCGCAGAGCCGAGGAGAGGAGACTCGACTCCGAAGCCTGGTGGGATTCCGTGGCTGCCGCCCTGCGCGGGGAGTAATCCGAGCTGTCGACTACTCCTCTTTTTTGAGCGCGAGTCCGATGGCGAAGAAAGTCGGCGCCCAGTGGCCGATGAAGATGCCCCAGCGGTCGGACTGAGCCTTGTCATCGCTCGTCTTCGCGCGCGACCCCAACCAGGCGAGGAGGGCGACGATCACGGAGGCGAAGCCGGCGATGTAGGCGTGCGAACTGCGGATTCCGAGATCGCTGGCCTTGGCGATGGGGTCGAATCCCTGTGCCTTGCTGACGGTGCGCTCGGCCTTCTTCTTGGCGTCTCCGACGATCTTGTCGAGGTCTGGGCTGTTTGACATGCTGTCTCCTGACGGTTGATGCTGCTGTCGTGTCTGCACAGTACGAGCATTCCCGGATTACGCCAGAGGGTTGACCGGATGAGTCGCCTTGTGTGTTGCCGTGTGTGTTGCGGCCAGCGGTCAGTGCGCGTCGAGCCTGACGGCGACATCCGCAGGGAAGACCTCGGGCCACGTGCGCTCGCCGATGCACGATCGTCATCGACCATGGTCGCCGATCTTCGTAGACTCTCCCTCGTGGACCCGACACCCGCGCACCGAGCGAGCGAGCAGGAATTCGTCGCGCCGCTGCTTCGAGAGCGTTACCAGCCGATGCAACTGCTCGCCAAGGGGGGCTCCTCGCTCGTCTACCGCGGACACGACGTCTTTCTCGATCGGGATGTCGCCATCAAGATCTTCAAGGCCGGCGGGCAACCGAGCCTCGACCGATTCCGGGACGAGCTCCGAGTGCTCGCGAGCCTGAGCCATCACGGGGTCGTCTCGATCGTGGATGCCGGAATCGACCAGTCGTCCCCCCACGACCAGCGTCCATTCCTCGTCATGGAGCTGCTGCGCGGAAAGAGTGTCCGCGAGACGCTTGCGGGCCAGCCGATGTCTGCTCGAGAGATCGGGGAGATGGGATTCGAGGTCGCCGAGGCGCTCGAATACGTGCACGCGCAGGGCGTCATCCATCGGGACATCACCCCGTCGAACGTCATGCTCGTCGACTACGGAACGACGTCCTCGCGGCCGCGGGCCCGACTCACCGACTTCGGAATCGCGATCGACGCGGCATCCGGAGTCCCCGTCGACGAGGCGACGACGGGCACGGCCGCCTACCTCAGCCCGGAGCAGGCCCGCAACGAACGACTGACCGAGGCCTCCGACATCTACTCGCTCGGCCTCGTGCTGCTCGAGTGCTTCACGCAGACGCTCGCTTTCCCGGGATCGGCGATCGAGTCGGCGACGCTGCGGTTCACCAACGACCCCGAGGTTCCCGACACCATCCCGAAGGAGTGGCGCCTCCTCATCGAACGGATGACGGCCCGCGACCCCGGCGATCGTCCGACGGCAGCGCAGACCGCGGTTCTGACCCGGAGTGCACTGCGAAAGACCCGCAAGCGGGAGAAACTGTCGCGGCAACGGCCTTAGGCCGACACCGTGAGAATTCGATTTCCGCCACCGGTCTTCGCCTCGTACATCGCGGTGTCGGCGAGTCGGAAGAGCTCCTCGGGGGTGATCGAGTCCCGCGTGCCCGGCGAGCTCAGTGCGACACCGATGCTCGCGCTGATCGGATACCCCTCGGGTACGCCATCGACCGGCTGCTGCACCGCCGAGCGTATGCGTTCCGCGATGTGCAGCGCAGCGTCGACGTTCACATCCGAGCAGATCACGACGAATTCATCCCCGCCGAACCTCCCGACAAGGTCATGCACCCGAACCACCGAGGCCAGCTGTCGAGCGACCCACTTGAGCACCGAATCGCCGGTCGGATGTCCGAGATTGTCGTTGATCGACTTGAAACCGTCGAGGTCGAGGAAGATGAGCGCGACGGAACGATCGGCACTCGACTCCGCGCCCAACGCCGCGACGAGCTGTTCGCGCAACAGCACCCTATTCGCGAGTCCCGTGAGCTGATCGTGCAGCGCGAGCTGTTGCAGCTCACCCTGGAGACGGATGCGCGTGAGCACCTGGGTCGCCTGCTGCGCCAGCGCGGTCTGAAGCTGCCGGTCATGGCTGTCGAGCGATCTCGCCCGTCCGAAGAAGCAGATCAGGGCACCCTGCGGCTGGTCGGTGGCGTCGAGCAGCGGCACCACACTCATCGCTTCGACGCGCGCCGACTCGAGGGCGCTCGCGAGGGCCGGCATCGTCGACCTGATCTCATCGAGATTCGAGATCATGATCGTGGATGCCTGCCGTATCGCCTCGATCTCCGGGCGCGAAGCACCGCTTGCGAGATAGCGATCGAGCGGATTGGTGCCGGCGAGCAGGCGAGCCCGGCCGTCCTCTCCGAGCACGAGCACCGCGCAGCTGCTGGCCGCCAGAGCCTCTCGGGTGCTCGCCTCGAGGGCTTCCGCGAGCGCGACATCCGTGTGTGCGCTCCCGAACGCGCTGGAAGCGGCCTGCAGAACCCGCACCCGGGATTCGGACTCCTCGGCGAGTCGTTGAGCCGCGAGGAGCTGCCGCTCGTAGTCGTGTCGCTCGCTCGAGTCGAACACCGCCGAGCGGATCGCGATCGGCTCGCCCGCCGAATCCGTCACCACCCGGGAGTTCAGCAACACCGGGAAGATCCGCCCGTCGGCGGTGAGGAGGCTCAGAGCGACCTCGCGAACCTCTCCGCTGAGCCTCAGTCGAGGGAGATAGCGCGTCTCGTAGAAAATCTGGTTGCCGGGACTCAGGAGCCGAGAGAGTGGCGTGCCATCCAGTTCGGAACGTTCGTACCCGACCCACGACAGCAGCGTGTCATTGATGCGGATGATCACGCCGTCCGGCGTCGTCGAGACATAGCCGCAAGGGGCCCTCTCATACAGGTCTTCGAGCGAACTCTCGCGCTGCCCCCCCGGGGCTTCAGTCACGCGAGGTAATTCCGAATCTCTCGTGCCAATTGCGCCGGGTCGGCGAGGTTCGGGCAGTGTCCGGTCGACGTCAGCACGACCATTTCGCTCCCCTGGATCGAGCGATGCACGAATTCTCCGACCGGAAGGGGGGCGATGACATCGTCGGTGCACTGGAGCACGAGCGTCGGAAGCGTGACAGCGGCGAGGTCCCGACGGTTGTCGGAGAGGAAGGTGACCCGGGCGAAATGCCGGGCGATCGACGGGTCGGTGCTGCAGAAATTGGCGGTGAGCTCCTCTCCGAGCTCTGGGCGATCGGGGTTGCCGATCATCGCCGGGGCCATCTGCGCCGACCAGCCGAGGTAGTTCGAATCCAGGGTGTCGAGCATCGCATCGATGTCGTCTTCGGTGAAGCCGCCGACATAGCCCGGGGCATTCGTGTACCGCGCGGACGGCCCGACCAGCACGAGGGCTCCGAAACGCTCAGCCCGGTGATTGGACGCGAGCACTCCGACCATCGAGCTGACGGAATGACCGATGTAGACAGCGTCGTGAAGATCCAGTTCGTCCATGATCTCGAGCAGGTCATCGGCATAACCGTGCAGCGAATCGTACTTGCCACGGTCGTAGGCCGACAGATCGGATGCACCTGCGCCGACGAGGTCGAACACGACGATCTTGTAGTCGTCGGCGAAATAGGGCGTCACGTGCCGCCAGACTTCCTGGCTGCAGCCGAAGCCGTGTGCGAATACGAGCGGGCGGCCGTTCGGATTCCCGGACACGTGAACGTTGTTGCGGCGAAGCGCGGCACCGGCGGGGATCGAGCGCACTGTTGCTTCTGTTGCTTCTGTTGCTTCCATCGGCACTGTTGCTCCTGTCCCGGGATGCGCTGCGCCACTCCATGTCCGTGACGATGCGGCGTCGAACCGGACAGCGGGCGGGCGAACCCCGCTCCAATTTTATGCTCAGACGTCAGACGGGGCAATGTCCAGCGGCGCCGTACACCGAATTTCGAAGAATTACAGGTGCTTTGACAATGCATTGGCGATCTTGCACGCTGAATGCGTGGGCATGGCTGTGACCCTCGATGACAGGGTAGAGGAGCGACATCCGTGAACTTGATGGGTGAGCTGTCCGGCGCGATCGAACGTCATGAGATCGGTGCGCATTTCCAGCCGCAGATCGATGTGAAGACCGGCCTCATCGTCGCCGTCGAGTTACTCAGTCGCTGGACTCATCCCTCCCTGGGTCTCATCGGCCCCGATGAGTTCATTCCCCTGGCGGAGGAGAGCGGGCTGATCGATGAGATCGGTGCCGTCATGATCGACCTCGGCTGCGAATGCGCGGCGGACTGGCAGTCGCGCGGCTGGAACATCCAGGTCGCGGTCAATGTGTCGGCGGCCGAGCTGCCGGCCTCGCGTTTTCTGGTGCGCATCTTCGAGAACGTCGACCGCCTGCACCTCGATCCGAGCGGCCTCACCGTGGAGATCACCGAATCCCGTGCCATCAATGACGCGCGCGAAGCCGTCGCCCGACTCACTGTGTTGCGTGGGCTGGGGGTCGGGGTGTCCATCGATGACTTCGGCACCGGATATTCGTCGATCGACCAGCTGCTCGCGCTGCCGTCGACCGAGGTGAAACTCGATCGGTCTCTGGTGCAGAGTGACGACGAGGAATCCCTCCGAGCCATGGAGATCATCGTTGCGCTCGCCCATGTTCGCCGGGTGAGCGTCGTCGCCGAGGGGGTGGAGACTGCCGAGCACCTCGAACGGGTGCGTTTGCTCGGCTGTGATCGGGCGCAGGGGTTCTACCTCGCCAGACCCGGTCCTCGGGCGGAAATCGAGGCCATGCTCGAACTCCAGGACGCAGCGAGGCCTCGCGAGGAGATCGCCTAGAGCCCGAGGTCGATCTCCGCCTGTGCGTTGCGGATCTCGACGTCGTCATCCCGGTGCTCGGTCTCGGTTCCGACATCGATCTGGGTCCAGACGACGGGCATGCCCGGGGAGAAGAG
Organism: Lacisediminihabitans sp.; assembly: GCA_025362355.1. GTDB lineage: Bacteria > Actinomycetota > Actinomycetes > Actinomycetales > Microbacteriaceae > Lacisediminihabitans. The sequence goes on from JANYGT010000143.1 coordinate 13,546, forward strand.
GATGTCGAGTCCCGGGCCGGATCGCAGCGGCGGGATGTTGACGTAGTCGCCGCCCGCCCGGATGGCAGCGAGGATGGCGGCCTTCAATTCGGTGACCGGCTCCGGAAGAAAATAGTCTTTCCCGTCGACTGTCAGTCGGTTGACGATCATTGTCTGCTCATCTCTCCGATACTCCGCCGGATCGTCGGGTGTCACTGTGGTCACTGCCTCGGGAGTCGCTGACTCGCACACCGCTGCCTCGCGCGTCGGCGACACTGCCGAGTGTCTACGCCACGTTACCCTGCCGATTCGCCGGCCGCCCCGCGGGAAGTGTGAATCCTCGCAGGCTGTATCCTCGCAACAGGGATCGCACCAGCGCGACCCGAACAGCTGAGGGATTCGCGTGGGCTCGCTTTTCTATGGTGGTGAGACGTTCGACTTCGACGACCGTGTGCTCTCCCACCTCCAGATCGTCATCAGCACGAAACTCCGCCGGCGCGAGAACTTCTTCCTCACCTGGACCCAGCCGATGGATCGCGGCAGCGGACGCCACGCGATCTGGATCGACAACGGGCTCCCGGTGCACTTCTTCTTCAACGGCTCGCGCCAGTCCTCGGTCAATCGGGAGTGGATCGAAGAACTACTGCTCTCGGCCGGTCGCCCGACCGGGTTGCAACTCGGCCCGGAACCGGACGCACGCGGTACGACGTAGGCGCGCAGCATCCATCCGGTCGTGGTCGGCGTCTGGACGGCGGAATCTCCGAACGTTGAAAGCTTCCGTTGACGTCGAAACCTCTCTTACCGGCACAACGTCAACGGAACGTCCCATCGATTTCCCTGGCCAACACGAGCTGAGGGCGATGACTAAGTGGACGCCGGACTTTCGCCACCGAAAAACAAAGCGCGAGCTCCGATCCCGATATCAGCCTGGATGAGCGAGCTGACTTCCAGTCCCACGGCACGCGCTTCCCGATGCGCGGGCCCGCCACTCCCCTCCTCGGATATCGCAACACGCGTTTGCTTCCGCCAATCCGAGACCTTTTGCGCCGTTCGTGCGCTGAGGTTCGCCTGCTCGGCTGTGACAACGAATTTCGCGCGCGGTGCCCAGTCGAACAGATCAGACCCGGCCTCGGCCGTCCTCAGAAGGATGCGCGGAAATGATTTTGTAAAGAAACTCACTGCGACCGAGCCGGTGGAAGAGGGTCACTACGCGGTTTTATTCAACGCCCACGAGGGACTCGAGCACTTCACGTGATGGCACGAAAAAATTCGTGCCCGTGATGGCGGTCGAGACGTCGAGAATACGGTCGTACTGACCCACAGGATCCCCGACGAACATGCGTCGGAGCATCTGCTCGATCACCCAGAGTTCGCGTGCATAGCCGATGAAGTAGGTACCGAATTCAGCCTTACCGGGACTACCGAATGGCATATTGTCGCGAAGGATGTCGTGCTCGACGCCGTTCGCGTCGACGATCGTATTGAGCGACTTGTGCGACTTGCGCTGCGCCGGCGGTTGGTCGAGCTCCACGTTGTCGACCTTGGTGCGCCCGATCACCTGCTCCTGTTGCTCCGTCGAGAGGGATTTCCACCGTGGAAGATCGTGAAGGTACTTCTGCACGACGACGTAGCTCCCGCCGGCGAATGCGGGATCCTCCTCACCGACAAGGGATGCTTCCGCCATCGACGCGCCCGTCGGATTCTCGGTGCCGTCGACGAATCCGAGCAGGTCACGGGAGTCGAAATAGCGGAATCCTTGAGTTTCGTCGGCTACGACGACCGCCGATCCGAGTTTCTCGAGGATTAGTCGTTCGAGATCGAAACACAGGTCGGGGCGCTCCGCCCGAATGTGGAACAGCAGGTCGCCGGGCGTGCTGACTGCGGTATGGACTCCCCCACTGATCTCCTCGAATCGTCGCAGCTGCGCCGGGCGGTGCGGCTGCTCGAAAAGATCCCAGGCTGTTGCGCCGATTCCCACGTTGCAGGACAGGTGACCGTTCAAGTCCCTGAAGCCGACCGCCCTGACCAGCCCACCGATATCGGAGACGACGTCGCGCGCCGTGGCGACGGACTCCGCGCCGTCCGCGATGGTCACGACCAGGAACACTGCAGCGGTCGAGAGAGGCGCGTTGACGCTCTGAGGTTCGATCGGGGCGCGGCCCCACGTTCCGTCATCCATGGGCACAGCATATAGCGCAGTCTCCGCGACGCCACCGGTGGAACTGCACGCGCTCCGCTAGGCCGGAAGCGGCCCGCGAACGGAGCTGAGGGGAACCCGGCGAGTCAGGGTGCCGCTGTCGATGCGAAGCGGCCTCGGTACTTCGACGGCGGGATCGAGAGGTGGGAGATGAACGCCCGCCGCAGTGATTCGGACGTTCCGAATCCGGAACGCCCGGCCGTATCCGTGATGCCGTACCCCGCATCGAGGAGCGCCTTCGCGGTGTCGAAGCGGATCAGCTCGACGTACTTGGCCGGGGAGGTGTCGAGTTCCTCGTGGAACAGCCGGGTCAGATGCCGGGGACTCACCTTGGCGAGCTCCGCGAGGCTGACGACCGTGTACTCCCCGGTCGGATCGGACGTGATCGCGTCGACGACCATCCGCAGCAGCGGTGTCCGCGGGCCGGGACCTGCGAGATTGGCGGAGAACTGCGATTGACCGCCGGCCCGCTGCAGGTACACCACCAAGGAGCGGGCGACCGTCCGGGTCAGTTCCACGCCTTCGTCCTCCTCGAGGAGCGCCAAGGCCAGGTCGATGCCGGCGGTTACGCCGGCCGACGAGTACGTGGTGTGGTCCTTCACGAAGATCGAATCAGGCTCGACCCGGATCGACGGGTATCGCTTCGCCAGCTCTCGGGTGTGTTTCCAGTGGGTTGTCGCACGCAACCCGTCCAACAGTCCCGCGGCGGCGAGGATGAACGCTCCCGTGCAGATCGAGGCCGTGCGGGAGGAGCGTGCCGACAGTTCGAGGGCTGCCGAAGCGAGATCGTCGGCGACCGGGGTGGCGGGGAACACCTCTCCGCCAGCGACGAGAAGAGTATCGAACCGTCCAGCCGCCGCGGCTGCCGTATCGGCAGGGACCCGGAAACCGATCGACGAGCGTACGTCGCCGCCATCTGCTGAGATCATGCTGATCTGATAGTTCCTACCCGACAGGTTGGCCTCGGTGAACACCTCTGCGGGTCCGACGACGTCGAGCATCTTCATCCCGTCGAAGATCAGGATCCCGACTTTGTGAGGGGCAGAGGACATGGGACGGCTTTCGGCGATGTCGTGAATCGAGGGATTCGTGTCCATCGGAGCGGGGTGCCCGGGATGGGGTGAAGCGCAAGCTGTGAGCAAGTCAAACACACGCGCTCCCGGCCCGCCGGGGCGCATAGAACAGAAAAGGACCCATCGTGAACGAGACAATCGCAGGAATCAGCATCCCGGACAGCACCCTCGTCATCGAGGCGACGGAGCTCGTCCGCGACACCACCAACGAACTCATCTACAACCACTCGCGCCGTGTATTCCTCTTCGGGACCCTCCAGGCGCGGGCTCTCGGCACCGTCCCGGACCCCGAACTGTTGTATGTTGCCGCGTTGTTCCACGACCTCGGACTCGTCGCCCCGTACAAGAGCGACGACCAGCGTTTCGAACTCGACGGCGCGGCCCACGCGCGCGCATTCCTGACCTCCCACGGCTTCTCGACCGCAGACGGCGACACCGTCTGGACTGCCATAGCACTGCACACGACCCCCGCCGTGCCGTACCTGATGAGTCCGGTGATCGCCGCGACAACCGCGGGCGTCGAGACCGACGTCCTCGGCATCAACCTCGACAGGATCTCCGCCGCGGAGATCTTGGAAGTCACCGCCGCGCATCCGCGGCCCGACTTCAAGAAGCGCATCCTCGCCGCGTTCCTCGCCGGGTTCCGCGACCGGCCGGACACGACGACGGGAACGGTCAATGCCGACGTACTCGAACACTTCATCCCGTCGTTCCGCCGCGCCGACTTCGTCGACACGATAGAGAACTCCGCCTGGAGCGACTAGGCCATGGCGACGGTCTTATCAAAGTCCGTACCTATTGTGGAATAGCATCCGAGCATGACTCGTGTGCGCTACACCTCGTTCCCGGGCGGCGGCACGTTCACCACCGTCCTGATGGGTGTGATGGTGCTCGCGGGTCTGTTCTTGATCGTGCGAGAAATTCCCGGCGTCCAGATTGGTAAGCCCCAGGCTGCTCCACCGTTCGCGTTCGTTCTCATCTGGCTCGCGATATTGGTTCTCAACATGTACGTGTGGCTGTCGCGCATGTCATACACGCTCGAGTCGGATGGTCGGACGCTGCGCTGGTCCGGTTCGTTTCGACACGGGGAAGTGTCCGTAGGCGAGGTGAAAAGCGTGGGGGTATCGACGCTCAGCCGGCAGATCGCGACCATCCGCCTGAGTGATGGTCGCTCGATCTCAATCCAGATTCGAAACGGATTCGCCCAGTTCGTCGCCGAAGGAATCTTCGCCGGACGAGGAGCTGGCTTTACGCCGATCGGCACAGAACGGCTACCGCGAATATTGCGTGGAGGCGGATCAGGATTTCGACGGCTCGATCCCTAGAGAACGAGAAGTTCGGCGCCGGGAATGCGTGGGGTGCCCTGTGTGGCTTCTGTCGAAACGAAGAGGGAAGCTCGTCTGTTTGGTGCCGGGTTCACCCACCTGCTCAGGCCATCAAGCGGGAACCTTAGTACGTCGCTGCGATCCATCGAGGTTGTGAGATCGATCCTCGACTTTCCCAAGCTGACCATCCACGACCTGAGGCATGTGGCCGCGAGCCTGGCCATTTCGGCCGGCGCGAACGTGAAAGCCGTGCAGCGGATGCTTGGCCACGCGTCCGCACCGATGACCCTCGGTGTCGACGCAGATCGCTTCGACGATGATTTAGACGCAGTTGCAGTGGCTTTGGATACTGCTCGATTGAATTCAAACGTGGCCAGAAATTGACCCGGTGTGGCCAAGCCCGACTTCAACATCCTCAAACTCCCCGTAAACATGAGGAAGTAAAGGGGTCTTTCCGGTGCCCCCACAGGGATTCGAACCCTGACTTGGACGATTTTAAGTCGTCTGCCTCTGCCGATTGGGCTATGGGGGCGAGCTGCACGCGCATCGATCCATCCCGCGCGCGCTGCCGAGTTTACGAGATACTGCACCCGGCCAGATTCCCCGTGATTGTTCGAGTACGGGACGAATGTTCGCGGGCGCGCACGAACAATTGACCCGTAGTGGAACAATCGCGGAGTGACCGCGGGGTGATCGCGGGGTTACGAAGTGAGCGCGAGTCGAGGCGAGCGGGCCGCGGAGTAGTCGGGAGGGCGACCCGGATGGGGCTACTTCGCGGCGGGGGCGGTCGCCTTCGGACGCGACGCGAACTCCTCGAACGCTTCCTTCGGGTGCTCGCGCGCCTCCATGGAGACGATGTCCCGTCCGAGTAACGCATTGCTGACCCAACCGCCGACGACGCGGATCTTGCGCTCCCAGGTCGGCATCGCGAGGCCGTGGTAGCCGCGGTGCATGAACCACGCCGGCACACCCGTGATACCGATCTTGCCGGACTGGAAGGCACCCTCGCCGAGTCCGAGACCCGCGACGGCGCCGAGGTTCTTGTGGAAGTAGTCTTTCGGCTTCTCGCCGCGGAGCTCCGCGAGGAGGTTGTCGGCCATGAGCTTGCCCTGGCGAACGGCGTGCTGGGCGTTCGGCACACAGAATCCCCCGACACCGGCACCCGTGAGATCGGGGACCGCGCTGACATCGCCGGCGCCCCAGGCATCCGCCACCACTCCGTCATCGTTGATGACGCGCAGATCGGGCTGCACGCGCAGGCGCCCGCGCTCCTCGATCGGCAGGTCGGTGTTCTTCAGCATCGGGGTGGCCATGACCCCGGCAGTCCAAACGATGAGGTCGGTCGAGAAGGATTCCCCGGTCGAGAGCTCGATGTTTCCACCGACGGCCGAGGTGAGTTGCGTGTTCAGGTGGATCTCGGCCCCACGCTGTGCGAAGGTCTTGATGACCCAGAGGCTGGTCTTCAGGGACACCTCGGGCATGATGCGCCCCATCGCCTCGATGAGGTGGAAGTGGGTGTCTTCGAAGCGGATGCCCGGATACGACTTGAGCAGAGCACTCGCGAAGCTACGCAGCTCACCGAAGATCTCGATGCCCGCGAACCCACCGCCGATGACCGTGAACGTCAGCAGCCGGTCTCGTTCCGGGCCGGGCTCGAGAAGTGCGGCCTTGTCGAAGTTGGTGAGCACCTTGTCGCGGATGGCGACGGCCTCTTCGATGTTCTTGAGGCCGATGGCCTCATCCGCGACCCCCGGGATCGGAAAGGTGCGCGACACCGCACCGGCGGTGACGACGATCGTGTCGTACTCCTGCTGCCACGGCTCTCCGACCTCGGGCGTGATCGTCGCCGTCTTGGTGGCGTGATCGATCGCGGTGACCCGAGCGGTGACGACGTGCGTGGTCTTGAGGTGCCGGCGATGCGAGACGACAGCGTGCCGTGGCTCGATCGATCCGGCGGCGACCTCGGGAAGGAACGGCTGGTACTGCATGTAGGGAAGCGGGTCGACCATCGTCACTTCGGCCTCGCCAGCCCGCATTTTCTTTTCGAGCTTCCAGGCTGTGTAGAAACCGGCATATCCGCCGCCGACGATCAGGATTTTAGGCACGCAGACAGCCTACTATTCGCGCCGCGCCCGCTTGTGCGCCCGCACAGCGCCTCTCACGAGGAATACGGACAGCGCGATGAACACCGCGTAAATGAGAAGGGGCAGCGCGGTGTCGCGCAGGGACTGAACGCTCGGAAGCACCGATCCGAAGGGTGACACGGGCGCCGCGGCGAGCTTCGGCTCCGGCGCCGGCGAGATAGTGGCGGTGGATGTCGGCACCGGAGTGGATTCCGCCCGCCGATTCAGCCGGATCCACTCGGTGACCGCGTCGGCCGGGTTGGTCGCGACGCTCGGAACGTTCGCCGTGACGGCCGCAGCCGCGTTGATCAGGCCGCTGCCGTAGCTGATCGCGGTGCCGGCCGGCGTCGCCGTCGCGGTCAGCCGGTTGATCGCGTTGCCGGCACTGATCCCCGGATGCGATGCCACGATCAGCGCGAGCAGTCCAGACACGATGGGGGCCGCGCCGCTCGTCCCCGCCCACTGGTAGTAGCCGCCGCCCGGGCCCGCCCCGACGAGATCTTCGCTCGGGGCCGCGACCGAGAGGGTGATGCCCTGGGATGACGCGTCGAAGCTCGCCTTGCCGTTGCGGTCGACTCCGGCCACGGTCACGACGCCCGGTATCGTCGCCGGCGCACCGACCTCCGTTGCGCCGCTCCCCCGGTTGCCCGCCGCAGCGACCACGATCACGTTGTGCTTCATCGCGTAGAGGAAGGCGGCATCCCAGCTCGGCGGCCAGTCCAACGTGCTGCGGGTGAGCGACATGTTGATGATTTTCGCGCCGTGGTCGACCGACCAGCGGACCGCGGCCGCGATCTGGTCGTCGGAGCTGACCTTGCCGACGCCGAACCCCACCGAGACGGAGAGGAGGCTCGCGGCCGGGGCGACACCGATCACGCCGGCACCCGAACCGTGGCCGTGCCCGGCGAGCATCGACGCCACCATGGTGCCGTGCTGGCTGTCGGTGCCGATCGGCGTCTGGCCGTTCGCGCTGCCGACGCCCGAGACATCCGTTCCGCCGGTGACGACACCGGTGAGATCCGGATGCGACCCGTCGATCCCGGTGTCGATCACCGCGATCGTGACACCCGCTCCGCGCGTGGTGTTCCAGGCGGTCGTGAAGCCGTAGCTGCCGAGCCAATACTCCCGGTCGCGGATCGTGTCGGCGGATGCCGGCCCCGCCACGATGAGGATGGCACCCAGTGCGAGCACAAGCGTCGCGGCCACCGCTCGAACGGCAACCGAGCGGCTGCCGGGCCCGACAGAACGAGCGCCGCCGTCACGGCCGCGACCGGCGCGCCGGCGTTTCAGCTGTACGAGGCGCACTGGCACACCGTCGGCGACCAGTCTGCGCGCGCGAGCGCGAGGTCACCGATCGGGTTGACTCTCGGGCCGGCGGCCAGCGAGTGCGCGACGAGCGCATGAAGGCATTTCACTCGGGTCGGCATCCCGCCCGCGGAGATGCCGGCGATCTCCCCGACGAACTCGACGCTCTCACGGTCGGCGATGTAGGAGAGGTGTGCGGCCGTGTACCCGGCTGCGACGGCGTCCTCCTCGAGCAGGGACGCGAGTTGCGGCATGACGCTGTTCGCCTCGAGGGTCGAGATGGCCGCCGTCGCCGCGGGGTGAGACAGGTAGTAGAGGGTGGGAAAGGGGGTTCCGTCATCGAGTCTCGGACGGGTCGAGACGACGGTCGGCGCCCCGCACACGCACCGCGCGGCGATGCCGATGACGTTGCGCGCCGGGCGACCGAGCTGGTGCGAGACAGTGGCGATATCCACTTCGGATGGCGCGTCGAACGGCGGTCTGGACACGACGGTCAGTGTGTGCCGGAAGTAGCCGGTGCGCCGATGACCGGGGCGACGAGCTTGTTCGCCGGCGCATCGCTGAGTCCCGCGGTGAACACCGACGAGAGTACCGACTTGACCCAGTCGACCTCGGTCGTCTGGATCTTGTTGCTGATCGGCTGCCCGCCGGCCTTCACCGTCGTCGGGTCGTCGTTGATCACGAGATAGCTGTAGTCGCCGGGCAGCACGTAACTCAGCCGCTCGCGGGCTTGCGCCTGGATGTAATTAGGGTCGTTCCATCGTGCCTTCTGCTCGGCGAGATCGACGAGCGAACTCTTGGACGCCTTCACCTGCGCCTGCAGCTGCGAGATCTGCTGACGCTGCTCGATGACGACACGGAGCGACGGTGCGAGCACGACGATGGAGAGCACGATCAGGCCGAGCGCCGTTATCGCGAAACCAGACAACCGGATGCTGCGCAACCACTGTCCGGACGCCGCCTCCTCCGGCATGCTGACCGGCACACGCTCGGTGCGGATGCTCCCGGCTCGCTCCGCTCGCGGGCCGGACGTCGATTTTGCCATAGAGAGGAGCCTAAACGCCGAAGGGTGAAAGGAAGCCGTCCGACAGGCGCTACGCCGTGTACCGCGGGAAGGCGGCGCGACCGGCGTAGTGGGCGGCATCGCCGAGTTCCTCCTCGATGCGCAGCAGCTGGTTGTATTTGGCGACGCGCTCGCTGCGAGCCGGGGCTCCGGTCTTGATCTGGCCGGCATCCGTCGCGACGGCGAGGTCGGCGATGGTGGTGTCTTCGGTCTCCCCTGAGCGGTGCGACAGGATCGCCGTGTAGCCATGACGCTGGGCGAGGCTGACCGCATCCAGCGTCTCGGTGAGGGTTCCGATCTGGTTCACCTTGACGAGGATCGAGTTACCCGCCTTCAGGTCGAGCCCCTTCTGCAGGCGCACCGGGTTGGTGACGAAGAGATCGTCCCCGACGATCTGGAGCTTGTCGCCGAGCTCGGTGGTGAAGTGCTGGTAGCCCTCCCAGTCGTCTTCCTGCAGCGGGTCTTCGATCGACACGAGCGGGTAGTTCGCCGCGAGGTCGGTGAAGTAGGCCGTGAGCTCGAGAGCCGACAGCTCTCTTCCCTCGAAGTGGTACGACCCGTTCGAGTAGAACTCGGATGCCGCGACATCCGTTGCGAGGGCGATCTGGGTTCCGGGGGTGAAGCCGGCCTGCTCGATCGCGGCGACGATGAGGTCGAGGGCTTCGCGGTTGCTCGAGAGGTTCGGTGCGAATCCGCCCTCGTCACCGAGACCCGTCGACAGGCCCTTCGAGTGCAGGAGTGACTTGAGCGAATGGTAGGTCTCGACGCCCCAGCGCAGCGCCTCGCTGAACGTGGCCGCACCGAGCGGCACGATCATGAACTCCTGCACGTCGATGTCGTTGTCGGCGTGCGATCCGCCGTTGATGATGTTGAGCAGCGGCACCGGGAGGGTGTGCGCGTTCGGGCCGCCGAGGTAGCGGAACAGC
>JANYGT010000158.1 GCA_025362355.1 Lacisediminihabitans sp.
CTTCAGCGCGGCGAGGTAGCCGACCGGCAGTTCGATGATGCCTCCGGAACTGAGGATCGGCTCGACGATGCAGGCCGCCAGAGACCCGGTCGACTGCGCATCGACAAGCGAGAAGGCGAGATCGAGCTGGCGCCGCCAGTCCAAACGGCCGTTCGCGTCGACCACGTCGGGCCGATACTCATAGGGTGCCGGGATGGCGAAGTTGCCGGGCGCCGCAGGTCCGTATCCGCGCCGGCCGGCACTGTAGGTCGCCCCGACCGCGCCCTGCGTCATCCCGTGCCAGGAGCGGGCGAACGACACGATCTCGTGGCCGCCGGTCACCAGCTTGGCGAGCCGGATCGCGGCCTCATTCGCCTCGGCTCCGGTGGAAAGCAGCAGAGTCTTCTCGAGTGGCGCCGGCAACGTCTGCGCCAGGCGACGTGACAGTTCGACGACGGGGCGCGAGAGCATGCCGCTGTACAGGTGGTCGAGTCGACCGATCTGGCGACGCACCGTCTCTACGATCTCCGGATGGGAGTGGCCGAGAATGGCACTCATCTGCCCCGACGTGAAGTCGAGGATCTTCCGGCCGGACTCCGCGTAGACGAAGCTGCCCTCCGCGCGGTCGATGATCTCCGGCACGAACGCGCTGCCATATCGAAGTACGTGCGCGTCCACATCCGTCCAGAATGTCGAGTCAGCTGTCGACGAGGCCTCGAGAAGAGTCATGTCCACACGATAATCTGCGGGCCGTGTGCGTAGCTACGCCCTCATCTCCACCAGTGTGTTCGAGAGAGCCGAACAGTAAACTCGGCCGATGGCTCTCAACCAGTGGCGACTTCGACTCCTCGATGTGTTCGAGCGGGTGGGCACGGTACGCGGTGTTGCCGCAGAATTGATGCTCAGCCCGTCCACAGTGTCGCAACAGTTCACTGTGCTGGAAGCGGAAACAGGCTTCCAGATCTTCGAGCGGGCCGGACGATCGCTGCGTCTGACCCCCACGGGCAGACTCCTCGTCGCCCGAGCGCGAGACCTGCGCGATCATGTCGACTCGATCGAGGCTGAGCTTCTCGACGTCGCGCAGGGAACGGCTGGCCACCTGCGGGTCGGTGGGTTCGCGAGTTCGATCGAAGCACTAGTCATTCCAGCGGTGCGAAGACTGCGGCTGACACATCCCGGCCTCACCGTCGAAGTGCATGAGATCGAACCCCGCGAGAGTGCGGCCGCGCTCGAGCAGGGAGTGTGCGACATCGTGGTCACGGTGGATGAACACGACGGTGCGCTTCTTTCTCCGTCGATAACCGTGGTGCCCCTCGCCACAGACCCGCTCCTCGTCGTCGTGCACGAGAGCCATCGCGTCGCCGGCTTCGACGTCGTGCCGCTTTCCGAGCTCGCTGAAGACCCATGGTCGCTCGACCTGCCCGGGACCTATCTCGGAGATCTCGTACCGCAGCAGTGTCGACGTGAGGGATTCGAGCCCTCGGTTGCCGGACGCTTTTCGAGCTATGGCCTGATGCTCGGCCAGGTCGCCGCCGGACTGTCTGTTGCCGTACTTCCCGAGATGGCGGCGCCACCGCGCCCGGGAGTCGTTCGTCGCCGCACCCTGGGGTTGGCCGACCGCAAGATCGTCGCCGCAGTGCGCCGCGCGAATATCGTTCGCCCGGCGATCGGTGGCGCAATCGAGACTCTTCGGGATGTGGCAGACGCCTGGATGTCGGAAAACGTATTTCCGAGGGACGCGCCTAGCTGAGACCGCCGAAGACCAGTGAGACCATCATCGCGATGATCACCGAATTGAAGACGAACGCTATGACGACGTTCGCTCGAATCAGCCGCCACGCCGTGCGAGACGTGCCCTCGGCCGACACCGTGGCTGCGGAGGCGGACAGCGTAAGAGCGAGGGTCAGATAGTCGCTGAAGCGCGGCGGGTCGGGGAAACGGAAGGTGAAATGCGCGCGCTCACTGGCACTCGCCCCGAGACGCGTATAGCTCTGCGCGAACGAGAAGACCATGAGCATCCATGAGCTGGCGACCGTGACGAGTGCCAGGAGAACATAGACGGGATCGCTTCTGAACTCGGGCTGTTGTGCGATCAAAACGGTGACCAGCACCGCTATCACCGCCGCCGAGATGGTCGTGTTCGTGGCACCGCTGGCGTTCAGAAGGCGAGTAACCGGGCCACTCTCGTCAGCATCATCCGCTTCGGTGGTCTGCTTGAGGGCGGCAGACCCGAGCCGGGAGTACACCCGGTAACTCCAGGCCAGGTACACCAAGACGTAGAGGGGCCACGCGACAACATACGAAGTGACGACCGAGCGAATGGGATCGGTGAAGTCGACGTCGGCCACGTGGACGAGAATTTGCAGCACGACGAAGGTGCCCACCACCGAGATCACCCCGCTCACGAATAGTCGAAAGAGATTCTTGCGGGTTCTCTTGGTTCGCATCGGACGACACCTCTCATCATGGGTTGAACACTCGGGCGCTCGCCTGAACGCGACGTACCCGTGCCATATAAGACCGTGCCCCAGGGGCATGGTCAAGACGGTGCCGCCGACGGCAAGTCACCGGGAAATCGAGTCTTGACTGTGCCCTGAGGGCAGGGTGTCTCATGAAGCCACGTCACGAGACGCCAACCGAATCGGGGATGACAGATGAGTTTCCAAGTGCCAGCGCTGAGCGAGAACGTGATGGCGCTCTCACAATCCGGCGGGATGGTGGACTTTTCCTTCGCCATCACTCCCGAGCTGATCATCGCCTTTCTCACCCTCTTCGTTCTGGAGCTGGTGCTCGGCGTCGACAACGTCATCTTCATCTCCATACTCGCCAGCAAGTTGCCTGGTGAACAGCAGGCACGAGCCCGCAACCTCGGGTTGAGCCTTGCGATGATCATCCGGATCGGCCTGTTGTTCTTCGCGTCCTGGATCATCGACCTCACGGATGACCTCTTCGTGATTTTCGGTCTCGGGTTCTCCGGGCGCGACCTCATCCTGATCGCCGGCGGCCTCTTTCTGATCTATAAGGCCGCGCGCGAGATCCACGAAAAGCTCGAGGGTGCTGAGTCGAAGGCCGACGGCACCCGCAGAGCCATCTCGTTCAGCGCGGTCATCGCGCAGATCCTCCTGCTCGACATGGTGTTCTCCTTCGATTCAGTGATCACCGCCGTCGGCATCGTCGACAACCTGGTGATCATCATCCTCGCGGTGGTCCTCTCCTTCGGGGTCATGCTCTTCTCATCGAGGTTCATTTTCTCCTTCGTCAACCGGCACCCGACGGTCAAGATGCTCGCGCTCGCTTTCCTCGTTCTGATCGGCGCGACACTCGTCGCCGATGGCTTCGGCCTTCACATCGACAAGGCGCTGATCTACGGCCCGATCGCTTTCGCGATCATCGTCGAGGCGTTGAACCTCATCCACAAGGCTCGCCAGGCGAAGCGCACGGGCCAGGTCACGGAGCCCGTCTCGCTCCGGCGGCCCTCCACGAAAGCAGCGGACGAGGATGCCGTGTCAGCGTCCATCACCGACGGACCCGACAGTGGGTCGGTAGTGCTGCCGGCGGGAGATGAACCGCACGCATCCGGTTTCGTGATCTCGTGACCATCTACGTCATGAGCATCTTCGTCTTCTACCTGGCGATATTCTCTTTCGCCGGCTGGATCGCCGAAGTGATCTTCGTCTTCGCCACCACTCGTCAGCTCGAGAACCGTGGCTTTCTCACAGGCCCGATCCTGCCCATCTACGGGGTGGGCGGCATCCTGCTCATCGTCTTCGTGCAGCCGTACATTCACAACCCCTTCGTGGTCTACGTCGCAAGCGTGCTCATCACGAGCGCTCTCGAATACGTGACCCACCTCATTCTCGACAGGGTGTTCCATCTTCAGCTCTGGGACTACAGCGCAGAACCGTTCAACCTTCGCGGACGCATCTGCCTTCGGAACTCCCTGCTGTTCGGTGTACTCGGTTTGCTCCTCATCTATGTGCTCTTTCCTCTCGTGACGACGCTGATAGAAGGCCTCCCAGCCGTCGGAACCATCGCGATCGCAAGTGCGCTGCTCGGCATCCTGATCGTCGACACCTCCAACTCCGTCATCAGCCTCGCGAAGATCCGCCCGATGGTGGACCGGATCAAAGGCAACCTCCTGGAGGTTCATGCCCGAATCGAGGCAGAGGCTGAGGACCTGGCGCTGGCACGCTCGGCGCGGAAGAGAGGCCTCAGCCGAGCCCAGGGCAGGACCGTCGATCGGCTCGGTCGTGTCTATCCACAGGCTCACTCGACGCACCCCCGCCCACCGATTGCTGAATCGGCAGGTCCGGTCGCGCCACACACACGAGCGTGACCCCTGTCGGAAGTCCGGGCCGGTTGACAGAATGGTGGCACCGACGAGGGGAACGCCATGGCAGATGAGGATGCTTCGGGGCGGGATCGTCGAGATGGCACCGCGCACGTGATCATGCCGCTCTCCGCCGAGACCTTCCCGGCCTGGCTGGCGCTCGCGCAGAAGCACAATGGGGTGTGGGGCGGGTGCTACTGCTCCTATTTCCACGGCGACACGGAGCAGACCGTCAAGAGCGAGTACGACGGGCCGACCTTCAAGCAGCGACTCGTTGCGGAGGGCGTCGCACACGCCGCACTCGTCTTCGACGGAGACGACGCGATCGCCTGGTGCGAATACGGCAGCCCGGTCGAACTGCCGGGCATCTACCACCGCAAGCAATACGACGCCGGCGAGAACTCGCCGGCACCCTGGCGCATCACCTGCTTCTTCGTCGACCGCGACCACCGACGCTCGGGAGTGGCGCGGGAGGCACTGGATGGCGCCCTCGAGCTCATCGCGCAGGCCGGCGGCGGCGAAGTGGTCTCGTTCCCCAACGAGCTCGCCCCGGGCAAACGGACGTCGTCGTCGTTCCTCCACAACGGCACGAGGGCAATGTTCGAGAAGGCGGGATTCACCTTCGAGCGTCACATCGGCAAGAGTAAAACCGTGATGCGCCTGACGGTCACACCGGCCCGCGGGTAGCGGTCACTCGTGACGCGCGATCCACGCTCGATCACTGACGATCAGGCGGGGTGTCATGCCGTCGCGGCCAGCGCGGTTGCTTCGCGGGCGGCCCAGTCGGCGAAGGCAGCCGCCGGGCGGCCGAGAACCCGCTGCACCCCGTCGCTGAGGTACGCGTCGACTCCGCGCCGGATGCCTCCGAGCATCGCCATCCGCCAGGCGATGTAGCCTTCGGGGGTTGTGGCGGCCCGCAACCGACGCACGTGATCGTCAGCGGATTCATCCTCGAAAACCAGAACGCGACCGGCGTAGACGCTGAGGATCGCGGCCGCCTGGTCGAAGGTGAGCGCTTCCGGTCCGGATAGTTCGATGATCTCTCCCGTCCACGTGCCGGTGACCAGCACTTCGGCTGCGACCGCAGCGATGTCGTCGACGTCGACGAAGGGTTCCGCGCCGTCGGCGACGGGCGCGACGATGATGTCGTCGACGGGGACGAACATGGCCTCCGTGAAGTTCTGCGCGAAGTGGGTCGGCCGGATGATGGTCCACGGGACGGGACCACTCGTGACGGCTTTCTCCGCTCGGTCGACAGCGCCGTCGGGGAGAAATTCGACACCGCGCGCAGAGAGAAAGACCGCGTGCGTCACGCCCTGCCCGGCCGCGACGCCCAGCAGGCGGGTGAGGTCATCCGACCAGTCGGTGGCCGAGCCTGGCCCGACGATGAAGACGCCGTCGACTCCGGCGAGGGCCGGCCCGTAGCTGTGCGGATCGTGCCAGTCGAACCGCACATCACCACCGGATCGGCTGGCGATGCGCACGGCATGGTTGCGGCCGCGGAGCAGGTCGGCGAGGCGGCTGCCGACCTTGCCGGTGCCCCCGATGATCAGGAATGTGGTCACGAGCTGCCTTTCGGTGCCGGCGGTGTTTGCGGGGCAGACGTCTTCCACAGTGATTCCAAGAACGCGAGGATCAGTCCGGACGTTTCCGCAAGGTGGCTTTCGAGAAGGAAATGTCCGCCGTCCAGCAGGTGAAGCTCGGCGTGCGGCAGGTCGGCGAGGAATGCACGGGCGCCATCCGGATGGAAGATCTCGTCGTTCTGCCCCCAGACCACCAGAGTCGGCGGCTGGTGCTGGCGAAAGTATTCGTGCACCTCGGGATAGAGGGTGCGATTCGTCGGGTAGTCCCTGTAGAGGGCCAGTTGGATGTCCGGATTGCCGGGGCGGTTGACGTCGGCGACGTCGTGGATCCAGGCATCGGGGCTGACCAGCGTCGGGTCGGAGACCCCGTGAAGGTACTGCCATCTGATCGCGGTCTCGGTAAGGCTCTCGCGCAGCGGCAGTTCGGATCGAGGGCTCGGCTTGCTCGCGTAGGCCCACAGCGGATCCCAGAATCCGGGCACGAACCCTTCCTCGTAGGCGTTGCCGTTCTGGGTGATCATCCCGGCGATGTCGGCGGGATTCCTCAGCGCGAGTCTCCATCCGACGGGGGCGCCGTAGTCCTGCACGTACATGGCGTAGTGGTGAAATCCGAGCTGGGTGAGGAGGGTGTCGATGCTGTCGGTAAGGGTGTCGAAGGTGTACTCGAATTCGTCGACGGGCGGAGTATCGGAGAGGCCGAACCCCAGATAGTCGGGCGCGATGACGTGGTAGCGCCGAGCGAGCAGCGGGATGAGGTCGCGGAACATGAAGGAGCTGGCCGGAGCACCGTGGAGCAGGAGCACGTTCCGGGGGTTGCCGACGCCGGCTTCCCGGTAGTAGACGGTGTGACCGTCGACGGTGACATAACGGTGGTGGACGGTGGCATCCATTAGCTGACCTCGATCATTTCTGGAGGGACGGGAGCCGAGAGGGGAGTCTGTGCTCCGACAGGATGAGCGTTTCGGCGGTGGCCGTGCTGGAGGAGGCGGATGGATTTGAACCCCATGGTGGCGACGAGCACGGTGATGGCGACGATGATCGCAGCGACGAGTGCCTGCCATCCGACCGGCTCGAGACGGGTGAGCCATTCGATGCCATAGGCGGCGACAGCGGCGAACGGGAAGGTGAACGACCAGAAGCCGAGCGAGAACCCGAGCGTCAGGTATCGGGGAAGAAGCGCCAGCTGTACCAGCAGCATGAGCACCGTGAGGGCAGCGAGACCGAACTCGATCGGGCCGGCGACAGGGTCGACGAGGAACCATGCCGTTCCGGCGACGGCGGGTGGTGCAACGAAGATGGCGAGGGTGGGGATCAGAGGATCGGGAAGCGCGGTGTGGAGCATCAGCCGGGTGAGGATGACGGTGGTCATGACGGCCCAGAAGAAGACTCCGGCGACGAACGCGCCGATCGCGATCGACGTCAGTCCGACTTCGGCTGCGGTGGTGGCTGCGATGAGGCCGCCGGCGACGGTCGGCAGGAAGTAGCCGCCGTGGATGGACTCGACCACCAGGGTGCCGGTCATCCAGGTGGAGATGAGCCAGCCGGCGAAGAGAGCGGTGACGGCGATGAAGGTGGCGACCAGCACAGCGCTCACGGTGGGGAAGTAGGGATGGAGGGACGCCGCGAGCAGCATTCCGACGATCGGTGCAAGGGCACCGATCGGGCCCTGGACGGGATGCCGGAGTTGGTGGCGGAGCGTCTCGCTAGAATGCGCACCGCGCGTGGTGTGGGCGACGATCAGCCAGAGCCATGACACGGCGGCGATCATCCAGAGGGCGATGCTGATCCCGACGGGAAGCGTGAGGGCGGCGACGCCGAAAGTCCACACGTCGGCGAGACCCGCGAGGCCGAAAGCGATGGCGAGGGTGTTCAGCGGGATGCGAACGGCGGGTGCATCATCCAGGGTCATCAGTGCTTCCTCCTATGGGCGTGCCGCCGCGGCGGCGGGCTTCGTGCTCGACTTACGGATGCGCCCGATGAGTCGGTCGCCCTGACTGATCGCGGCCACACCGAGCACGACGACGAGACCACCGGCCAGTTCCACCGGCAGCGGGATCTCGCCGAGCCAGACGAAAGAGATGACGACCGCCACCGCGGGAACCAGGTAGAGCAGCGACGTTGCGGTGACCACGGGCAGTCGGGCCACCGCGTATCCCCACAGCACGAAGCCGACGGCTGACGGGAGAACGCCGAGGTAGATCGCTCCGAGCCACGCTCCGCCGCTCGCTGTGACGATGTCGTGCCACCCGAAGGGGACGAACGGGATGGTCATGAGGGTGCCGGCGATCATCGCGTAGGTGGCGACTTCCAACGCGGTGTAGCGGCGAAGCAGCATCCGGGACAGCGGGTGATACACGCCCTGCACGGCCATGGCGGCAACGACGATCCAGACGGTCGCCGACAGGCTGAGGCCGGCCCGAGCGAGGCAGACGACGAGCACGCCGCCGATGGCGAGGATGCTGCCGGCGACGCGCATCCATGTCAACTTCTCCTTGAAGGCGACCATCGCGATGCCGACGGAAACGAGCGGTGCAGCCGCGACGATGATGCTCGACGTTCCAGCTGGGACGAAAATCTCACCGGTGTTGAGCAGCAGTTGGTAAGCGGTCATTCCGAAGAACGCACACACGAAGATCAGGAGTAGGTCTTTCGCTGCGGGGATGCGCACCTTCAAGAACGGCGCCAGCACGAGGAGGGCGAACGCGGCGACGATGAGACGTGCGAACGAGAGTCCGATGGGGCCGAGCTCCGGGGCTGCCGCACGGATGGCTGGAAACGCGCTCGCCCAGAGGATGACGACACCCAGGCCGGCGAGGACAACTCGTGTCGACTTCATGAGTGAAGGATGCACCCTCAAACGCTTCAAGTCTATTTACTTTTTCTTTGGTAGAGGCTAAACCTGACTTTGTGTTAGACATCCGGAAACTGAACATGCTGGCCGAGCTCGACCGGCTGGGGACGATTGCTGCGGTCGCGAAGTCGTTGAACCTGACGGCGCCGGGTATCTCGATGCAGCTGACGGCTCTCGAGCGGGAATTGGGAATCCAGCTCACCGAGAAACAGGGCCGCCGAATCGTGGTGACACCCGCCGGTCATCTGCTCGCCCGTCACGGGAGCGGCATCGTCGACATGCTCGCTGTCGCCGAGATGGAGGCCAAGTCGCTGCGCGATGGAGTCGCCGGCACCTACCGTGTTGCGGCGTTCCCCACCGCGGCACGAGAAATTATCCCGAACGCATGGAAGGCGATCGCGGACTCGGGCGAACGCGGCCTCCAGCTTCGGCTCATGGAGATGGAGCCGAGCAAAGCCGTTCCGGCTCTTCTGGCCGGCGAAGTCGAGCTCGCCGTCGCACACCATTACTCGAACATGCCTCCGGTGACCGGAACGGGCCTCGTCATCTCCGAGATCGCCAGCGAGAGAGTGAGGCTCGCGGTGCACGAGTCGCACCGGTCGGGAGAGGGTGACGGCCCGGTCGACCTCGGCACCTTCGCAGGGCACGACTGGATCGTTCCCGGACGCGAGCGCACCTGCTACGACATGGTTCACCGCGCAACCGACCTCGCCGGTTTCGAACCTCGTACCGTTGCCGAAGCGACCGACTTCCACGTGCAGCTGGCCCTGGTCGCCAACGGCGCGGGCGTGGCGCTCATCCCTGAGCTCGGCGCATCCGACGTGCCGGCGGAGGTGGTGATGCTCGACCTCGCCGTGCCGATCCGACGAAACATCCTTCTCGTTTCGCGCCGGGGGTCGGTGGCCGATCCGGGGTTGCAGCGCATCCAGCAGGCCATCGTCGAAGCCGCTGAGCGGAGACTGCCGACTGTCGCGGTCTGACCGCCGCGAAGATGTCAGCGGGGTCGCAACAGATCGTGTGCAGAATGGATCATGACCTTCACCGGCTTCACTGCCCAGGCCAGCAATTTCCTGACCGCCTTGGCTGCCGACAACTCCCGCGAATTCTTCGAGGCGCATCGCGGTGAGTACGTCACAACCATTCGGCAACCCCTGGAGGATCTCTTGGGTGAGGCGGAAGCGAGGTACGGACCCGGTCGGGTCATGCGGCCCAACCGCGACGTCCGATTCAGTGCGGACAAGTCCCCGTACAAGACGAACGCGAGCATCTGGGCCGGCACGGTCGGCGGGATCTACCTGAGCCTCTCGGCGTCCCACATTGACGTGGGCGGTGGCATCTACGACCCCAGTCGCGATCAACTCGACAGAGCTCGTACGGCTATCGACTCACACCCCCTGGCTGCGTCTGAACTGTCGACAGTCCTCGACGCACTGACCAGGGACGGTTTCGAAGTGGCGGGCCCGGTGCTGACCACCGCACCGCGGGGATACCCCCGCGAGCACGAGCACATCGAACTGCTCCGACTCAAGCACTACGCCGCCCTGAAATCCGTGCCGATAACGGCCTCCCCCGACGTGATCCGATCGAGCTGGGAGGCAGTACAACCGCTGATCGACTGGGGCAATACGTTTGTGGGAGCGGCCCGCTCCTGGCCGTGACGAGGTGTTGAGAGCGGTTCTCTCGTCGCGCGTTGCTTGGTCGAGTTGGGTAGGCTCCGAACAACGGGTGTAGCGCCCGGGGTGCGCCGGGAAGTCTGGTCGGCAGATTCTTCGTCGACGATAGGAGCACCAGTGCGACCCATATCTCCTCTGCCGGTGGATGCAGGATGACTGCCGTCGACACCTTCAGCGTCGCCGTTCTTCTTGTCTCTCTCGCCCTGATCGCTGCGGTCTACGCGAACCGACTCAGCGAGTGGATCAGGATTCCCACTCCCGCCCTGTTTCTCATCGCGGGCGCTGCCGCCGCGAACCTGATGCCGGCGCTTGGGTCGGCATCGAAACTGTTCGATGAGCGGATCGTCACCCTGGCGTTGGTGTTCATCCTGTTCGACGACGGAATGCACATCGGATGGTCACGATTCAAGGTTGCCGCCGGGGCGATCACCTGGCTCGGCGTCGCGGGCACCGCGGTGACCGCTGCCGCGATCGCAGCGCTCAGTCACTACCTGTTCGGATTCGACTGGATGCCGTCGTTGCTGCTCAGCGCGGCGCTTTCCCCCACCGACCCTGCCGTCGTCTTCTCGGTGCTCGG
The DNA here is from genome assembly GCA_025362355.1 of Lacisediminihabitans sp. Taxonomy (GTDB): domain Bacteria; phylum Actinomycetota; class Actinomycetes; order Actinomycetales; family Microbacteriaceae; genus Lacisediminihabitans. The sequence goes on from JANYGT010000158.1 coordinate 10,994, forward strand.
CAAACGGGAGATCGCCGGTCGCACCAGCACGATCCTCGAGGGTGAGTCCGGAGCGAATGACCCGGTCGGGATAGCGCTGCTCGCAAGCCTGCTCGGAGCGACCGGCGTCGGATGGTCGGCCGTCGGCAGCGGTGTTCTCGAGTTTGCGCTTCAGATGGTCATCGGAATCGCGGTGGGGGTAGCCGGCGGTTTCGGTCTCTCGTTCGTTCTCAGGAGGCTGACGCTGCCGAACGAGGCATTGCATTCGCTGCAGACACTCGCCTTCGCGATCTTGATCTATGCCGGAGGAACACTGCTCCACGGATCAGGATTCCTCGCGGTGTTCGTCGCGGGAATCCTCGTCGGGGATGTACGCGCGCCGTACAAGCGTGAGATCAAACGGTTCAGTGCCGGAATCGCGAGCCTCGCCGAGATCGTGGCATTCGCTGTGCTCGGCCTCAGCATCCGGTTCGAGGATCTCGCGAAGCCGGGCGTGCTCTTCATCGGGCTGGCTCTCGCCGGCATCCTGATCCTCGTCGTCCGTCCACTGCTGGTCGGGCTCGTCTCTCTTCCGATCCGACTGAAGGCCGGCGAACGTGCTTTCGTTCTGCTCGCTGGACTGAAGGGCGCTGTGCCGATCCTGCTCGGGATGTTCATCCTGAGTTCGGGAATCCCGCGCGCCCATGAGATCTACGCGATCATCTTCGTCGTCGTACTCGTCTCCGTCATCGTGCAGGGCGGGCTCGTGCCCGTGATGACACGGGCCTTCCACATCCGAACGCATATCGAGCTGCCCCGCCCCTGGACCGTCGACATCAGGTTCGCCGAACCGCCGAAAGGCCTCACGCGCAACAGGGTCGAGCGTGGCTCACTCGCCGAGGGACTGACCGTCGGCGAACTCGCTCGGCAGGAGGTCGGCTGGATCACCATGATCGGGCGCGACGGCATCCTCGTCCCGCTCGACTCGACCACGAAAGTGCAGGCCGGCGACACCGTGCTCACGCAGTCGAAGCCGAATGTCGACCTGCGTCGACTATTTTCGGCCGACTGAGTTGCAAAATTGTGCGGCGAGGTCGCCCCGGTGTTCAACGGTCTGATGTCGGCCTGGCGGCGCCACGATCTGATTCTCATCCACTTCCTGCGGCTGCGGGGTCATGTCCCGGTGGCGACCGGTGTTATCTCCCGTTTGCGCAGGTGCTCGTAGACGATGGAGGTGCGCACATCGGCTATCTCGGCACGTTCCGTGAGCTTGTCGATGACGAAGGCATAGAGGCTGTCATTGTCGGCCACCGCTACGTGGATGAGGAAGTCCTCGGTGCCCGAGGTGACGAACACGCCGAGGGTGTCGGGCAGCGAGCTCACCCAGTTGCGGAAGGTTTCGATGTTATGCCGGGACGGCGGCCGGATGCGTACGGCGATCATGGCCTGGACCGGACGGCCGATGGCAGCCAGGTTCACGTCGAGGCTCGCGCCGGTGATGACACCTCGGTCTCGCAGCGCACGGGTGCGGTCGAGCGCGGTGGTCGGTGAGACTCCCACCGCGGCCGCGACGTCGCGATTGCTGCGGCGCGCATCCGACTGGAGCTCTGCCAGAATCGCCGTATCTAGTGCGTCGAGGATCATTGATTCAGCACTTTCCCGTACTTAATACGACCTGTTTTACACAGAGGGATTCGTCTGCATACCATCGAGACTATATCCCCGTATGAATAGGAATCACCGTGACCATTCCCGCCTTCTCCCCCGACGAGATCCAGACCGGCGACCCCACCCGCGCGGCACGTCTGAAGTGGGTCGTGATCGTCGATCGCGACATCCCTGCGGGGCAAATGGTGAACGCGGTCGCCTGCGTCTCCGCTGCTACCGGGGCACTCGTCGATGGACTCATCGGACGGGCCGGAGCGGATGCCGCCGGCGACGAGCACCCGGGATTGCCGTGGGCCGGGTGCACGATACTGGCCACCAGTGCCGAGAAGCTGGTCAACGCACGCGCCAAAGCGATCGTCGCGGGAGGGCTCCTTGTGATCGACATGCCGCTCTCCGCCCAGACGAACCGTGTCTACGACGGCTATCTCGCCGAACTCGCGACGACCACCCCAGCCGACCTCGCCGTCAGCGCCGTCAGCATCGTTGGTGAGCGATCCGACGTCGATGCCATCGTGAAACGGCTCTCGCTGCTGGCCTGAAGATGACTGGGAATGGCCCGACGTCAGGTCATGCGGCCGAACGTTGCGTGGTCGCACGACGGCGCAGGGACGGATCGCCGACCTCCGGCCCGCGGTAGACCATGTCCATCGCCCCGATGCTTTCGCCGGGTGGGACGATCTGGTCGATGCGGTCGAGGATTTCGTCAGACAGTGCGGCATCCACTCCTGCGAGAGTGTCTTCCAGCTGCTCGATCGTGCGCGGACCGGCAATGGCCGAGGTGACTCCAGGATGGGCGATGACGAACGCCATGGCGAGGTGGGTCAGCTTCACTCCGACCTCGTTCGAAAGAGCGACGAGTTCCTCCACGGCGGCGAGGCGTCGTTCGTCCCGGAAGTGACTCATCCCTGTCTTCGTCGCCCGGAAGTTGTCATTGTGCTGACCCGCCCGGTACCGACCCGTCAACGTGCCACCGGCGAGTGGACTGTAGACGAGGGTTCCCATGCCGTAGCGCTCTGTCACGGGCAGGATCTCCCGCTCGATCTCGCGGTCGAGGATCGAGTAGTTCGGCTGTTCGGTGCGGAACCGTTCGAAACCGCGTCGCTCGGACATCCACTGCGCTTCCACGATCTCGGAACCGCGCATCGACGATGAGCCGATCGCGCGGACCTTGCCCTCGCGCACCAGGTCGGTGAGAGCCGACAGCGTCTCGTCGATATCGGTATCCGGATCGGGGCGGTGAAGCTGGTATAGGTCGATGTAGTCGGTCTGGAGGTTGCGAAGCGAGCGCTCGACAGCCTGCACGATCCAGCGGCGAGAACCTCCGCGGTGACTGATGTCGTCATCGACGGGGCCCCAGAACTTGGTGGCGAGCACGACCTCGTCACGGCGCCCTTTGAGTGCTTCACCCACGACTTCTTCGGAATCTCCGTAACGGTCAGCGGTGTCCACGAAATTGATGCCGGCGTCGAGGGCACGGTGGATGATGCGGATCCCGTCTTCTCGGTTCGGGTTGCCGAGAGACCCGAGCATCATGGCACCCAGCGCGTAGGGGGTGACTTTGATTCCGGTTCTGCCGAGCGAGCGATACTGCATGAGAGGTCTCCTTCGTCTGGTTGCTGGGGTATCGCACTCGAAGCCGTATATTGGAAGTAAGTGGAACCCTCGTCCGCTACTATACGGACGATGGTTCCGGAAAAGCAAGGGGAAGAGCGATATGACCAAAACCGTCCCGGCCCGCCAATTGCGTGTCGATGCGCAACGCAACATCGACTCCCTCATCGAGTCGGCCAAAGCGCTGTTCATGTCATCAGGTGTGGATGTCCCCATGAAAGAGATCGCCGACCAGGCCGGCGTCGGCGTCGGCACGCTCTACCGACACTTCCCACAGCGCTCGGACCTCATCTCGGCAGTGTTCAAGCGGGAAGTGGATGAGTGTGCCGCGGAGGCTCCGATACTCGCCGCATCCCATCCGCCCGACGTCGCACTGGAACTTTGGCTTCAGAGGTACACCCGCTTTGTGGCAACGAAGCACGGCCTCGCGGCGGCCCTTCATTCCGGCGATGCGGCGTACTCGACGCTGAGGGTGCGTTTCGAAGAGCAGGTTGGTCCAGCACTTCGAATGCTCCTTGATAACGCCGTCGCGGCGGGTGTGGTCCATGGGGGCGAAGACCCGTTGGAGCTACTTGGCGCGGTCGCCAACCTCTGCGTTCCAGCGCCGGGCTCGAGCGACGACTCGCGTGCATACCGAATGGTCGCCCTCATGGTGAAGGGCCTGCGATACGACGCGAAGGGTTAGCCCTTCCTGGAGTGGGAGAGGTCGGGAAATACGGGGTGTGGTCAGGGACACTGCGGAATCGCCAACGACGCGCAGAGTAGGGGATCTGGCACGACCACGCGGTGCGAAATTGTCACCAGTCAATTGCTGCAGAGGAGTCACCAATGTCCTGACACACAACACCTGCGAAAGGGCTACCTGCATCGATACTTGAGACTGAACGAGGGGAAAGTCTGCATCCGGCGAAAAGACTCAGCTGCCCCCGTCAGCTTTGATCGCCTCGAGATACATGACGCGCCCCTGCGCGGCGTGCTCGCGCAGCTTGTTCGTTCCCATGTCGGGGTTATGCGCGCGCTCCGGGAACGACACCATCGGGTTACCGGTCCATGCGACCAAGCGACATACTCTGTGCGAGATGCGCCATCCTTTTTCCGTGCGCACCAGTTCGTCGTCGTACCAGCCCATGCCTGTCCAGGTCGGATCCTCGCCAGCAGCCTCTCGCACGAGGAGCCAGTTGCCGTAGCTGAAAGCGTTTGCCCTGTCTCCATTCACGCGTGCCAGCTGGCCGAACATCGTGTGCTCGTGGTTGTCGAGCTGCTCATGGAAGTCGGTGAACGCTGCAACGAGAGTAGGAAGACCGACCCACTCGCTGCCGGCTGGGCCGAATTCGGCGACGACATCATCCGTGAAGATCTGGTCGAACAGATCCCACTGGTGCGCGTCCAGCGCGAAGCCGTAGAGGTTGATGAGATGGATGATTTCTGCCGTGTCCTGCTCGAGGGTTTTTGCGCTCGTCATTGAGGTGCCTTCCGATTGATGTGGTGTTAGCGATGCTGGACCGGCAGCTGCAGGTAGGAGGGATGCTCGCCACCGGTATGGATGACATGACTGCCACTGTTGGCGCCGACGTACTCCACGATTCCCGGCATCATGGTTCCGAGAAGGTTGCGCGAGCTGATGACGAAACGCAGCTGCTCACCAGGGTGAAAAGCAAGGCCGATGGGAAGCAATTCGACGTCTATCTCGACGATCTCGCCTGGCGACAACTTTTCGGTGCGGTCGAAGGTGTGGGCTGGGACAGCCTCCGTCGACAGCGTCTCGTCGAGGTGACGAGCGGACACCCGAAGGCGTCCGTCCGAGCCCTTGTAGCGCAGGATCGTCGCACCGTGATCGGTGACGTCGTGAACTCGCGCGTTGTGGTTGGGAACGGTGAATGCCACAAGTGGCGAGCCGTTCCGATCGAGCTTCTGGATGAGCGCGAACAGGTCCATGTCGTCGGCATCCTGGGCCTCGACCCAGAGGTGCGCTTTCGGGTAACCGACGAGCACGGTCTCTTCGCCGAAAGTGGTGATGAAGGAGACCGCGTTCGGATTGGAGCCGACCGCGTAGCTCACCGGAATAGCTGCGGCGGGCGCATCCGTGGCAAGCGTGCGCCCGAGGGGTTCCAGGTAGAACTTCTTCAGCGTGACATTGCTCGGAGGAAATTCGTCGGCCGCCACATTGACCTCGTCACCCCCTTCGAGGTCGAGCACGGAGTAGCGCACGCGGGGCGTCTCATCCCAGCCGTTCTTTTCGTCCTTCAGGAACCGGTCGAAGAAGCGATGCAGGTCAGCCCGGTTCGTCTCGTCGTAGTAGTCGGGCCACTCCTGGCTGTTATGAATGCGAAGCCATTTGTTCTCAGACGCCATCCGGCGCCATCCGCGGAAGGTTCCCGCCGTGTGCAGGGTGTTCGAATAGCTGGCGACGACGTAGGCGGGTACGTCGATCTGGTCGAACTCGGGGCGCTTGTTGTCCCACAGTTCGTTGACGAGCGGGTACTTCTCGACCTCCGCGAGGATGTCTTCCTTGCGGTTTTTGCCGAAGAAACTGCCAGCCTGCAACATGCCGGCGAACCCGGTGTCGGGCATCCCGCCCCGCATCACGAGGTCGCGGTAGACGTCGCTCACGCCCTCCCAGGGGTTGATCGCGGCGAGGTGTGGCGGCCGCTCAGCTGCCGTGAACCACTGCGCGGCGGCGAGATAGGACGTGCCGCTCATGCCCACCTTTCCATTCGACCAGCCCTGCTCGGCCAGCCACTCGATGATGTCGTAGCAGTCTCGGCCCTCCTGGCGATCCCACAGAACGCTGTCGCCGTCGCCATCGACGATGCCGCGGATGTCGGGGTTGCAGATTGCGTACCCCTGCGCGCACCAGAACGCCGGGTCTGGCCCCTCGAACTTCTCGAGACCGGAGACGGCGCTGTCGGGGATTCCGACCAGTGCGAAGATCCCGGTCACGCTTGGGGAGGTGCTCTGAGCTTTGCCGTAGGGGCTGTAGGCCACGATCACTGGAACCCTCTCCGTGCCGACGGGGCGGAACACATCGACATAGACGGTGGTGCCGTCGCGCAGGGTGACCGCCACATCCTTCTCGAACACGATGTCGACCGGCAGGGGCAGAAACTGCGGCGCGATCTGGAAGCCTGCCTTGAGCGTTTGGGTGCCCGGGTTGAAGGGCGTCAATAGACCGGTGCGCGGCGCCGGCAGGGGGCTGGATGGCACATACATCTTCAGGTCATCGGTCATGGTGGGGTTCCTTTGTTGAGTTATTTGGCTGAAGCCGGCGCGAACCGGTCGAGAGTGGTGATCCCCGCGACCAGGTGCGGCTGAAGACCCGCCATCAGGCGGCCGTAGTTCTCGGACAGCGCCTCGAGGTTGAGCGCTCCATGCAGGGTGATGATGCGGGCATCCCGCCAGGACCGCTGGATGGGCTCGAAGTCCATGATCGCGGTTGCTCCCGAGTTGCGTTGCAGAAGTTCTATGGCCTCAGCACACCATCGGGCCGCATACGCCGTTTCCATGAGAACTCGTGCGCTGAACAGCTGCATGTATTCCGGGCTCTCGGGCGTCCCCGCTGAAATGAGCTCGCCGAGATGGTCGGTCTCGACGGCGTTGGCCTGCATCATCAGCGTTGCGGACTGGATCTTGGAGTGCACCTCGGCGAGCATGAGGTGCGTCAGCGGGGCCTCGAGCTGGTTCGCGTACGTGGTTCCCCGGATCGGGCGACCGTTGGAGCGTTCGAGGAAACGATCGACGGCCCCCTGCGCGATTCCGATCGACATCCCGGCCATCAGGCTGAACGACCAGCCGAGCGCTGGAGCCTTCCAGAGTGACCCGGCGAGGCCGCTCTCGATCGCCCCGGAGGTGATCCGGCGGAAGTCGACGCCGCGGTATTCCGGAACGAAGAGCTCATCGCCCTTCAGGGCGACCGACACGCTTCCCGTGCCGCGCATGCCGGCGACGTGCCAGTCATCGAGGAACACCAGGTCGTCGCGCGGTACCTGCAGTGCGACGAGGTAGGTTCCGTCCTCGTCTTCGGCGATGCAGCCGAGGTTGGTGAATGGAGACCAGAGTGAGGCGGTCGCGAAAGTCCAGGGGCCGCCGGTGATGAGCCAGCCATCATCCACCTTCTTGACTCGCCCGCGGGATGCCGGGAAGTGGCTCGATCCTGCCACCCTCGGTCCGACCCACTCCGGGCCATAGACCTCCTCGAGTACGCGCGGGCCTGAGCCAGCCGGAATCCAGTCGGTCGAAGCACCGGCCCAGACCACCCAGCCGACCGAGCCGTCCCATTTCGACGCCTCGATGATGACGTCCAGCTGGTCGCGGACCGAGAGCTCCAGGCCACCGAACTCTGCCGGGCTGGCAATATCAAACGCACCGGTAGCGGCGAGATCTGCAATCGTCTCATCCGACAGGCGGGTGTTCGTCTCCGCTTCGGGAGCGCGTTTCCGGAGGGTGGGGCCGATCGCACGGATCTTCTCAACGATGGTCTCGGCGGTAGTCATAGTCACGCTTTCTTTTCTGGCACGATCGGCAATTGCACGAAGCTGGGGTGGTCTGGTCCGGTGTATACCGAGTTGATGGCACCGGCGTGATAGCTCTCGTCGTAAGCGCGCGACGGGATTCCCGCCGGCGAATAGGGTTGGATGTCGACCCGCAGCCGGCAGCCAGTTCGGATGACGGCGCTACTCGGGTTGAGCCCGACCTCGACGTAGACGGCCTCGCCGTTGTCAAGTGGCTGGTAGTCCGATTCGAGGTGGGTCTGCACCGGCCAGTACTGGGTAGAGCGCTCCTCGTCGAGTGCGCGATGGGACACTTTGAGCAGGCCGTGCCCGGTCGGATGGATGTTCGCGGGGTCGATCGGCGGCACGAGGGACTCGTAGCGGATCTCGCGGTCCTGCTCGTCGAGAACCCTCAGCGACACGTAGACATCCATGTCCGCCGAAGTCGACGACACCCACAGTCCGGCCTTCATGTAGCCGGCCAGCACCATGTCTTCCATCATCGGCTCACTGATGAACGAGACGCCGGTAGACCAACGCGGAGTACCGCCGACATAACCGGTCGGTGCAGGAATCGGGTGGCCACGATCCAGTTCGGCCGAGTAACTCGCTGAGCTTCCGGCGGTCGGGATGCTCGAACTTATCTTAAGGAAATCGTCGCGCCGCGGATCGCCGGTCCAGTCGGAGGGAGTCGCGTCGAGGTACCAGCGCGGGTACTCGGTGCGGGCGAGCGGCCACTCGTTCTCCTCGAGAACGTAGTGCCCGCCGTTGCCGGTGCGCACCTGCACACGTACAGGAGGGGCATCCATGATCCCGTTGTCTTCACCCTTCAGCCAGTAGTCGAAGAATGCCAGGTGATCAGCGATCGTGGAGTTCTTGTAGCTGTGCGGAAACCACGCGTCGACGAAGTCGAACTTCTTCGCGCCACGTGAGCGGAGGAACGTCTCGCTGCTGCCGAGCTGGTGGATGACGACTCCGGTCTGCGGACCGACGATCCAGACCGGCGTTGTCGCCTTCCTCATGTCGGGAAGCATGAAGATCGACCCCTCGCGGCCATAGGATTCGGGGTCGTTGAACGGGGTCGCCAGCATTCGGGCCATCCAGTCGGTCTCCCGCCGCTCGCCGTTGTGGTTGTGCCCGGCCATCGCCACGCGCCACCAGCTCCAGAACCCCTCGCCGTACAGGCCGCCACCGTAGACGGCTTCGTTGTAGAGGTCGGAGTCGGTGCCGAGCGCGATCATGGCCTTCAGGTGAGGTGGTTGCAGGCTCGCGACGGTGTGCTGGGTGATCGCGAGGTACGACATGCCCCACAGGCCGACGTTGCCGTTCGACCAGGGCTGCTCGGCTGCCCACTCGATCGCGTCATAATAGTCCTCGGCCTGCTGCACGCTGAACGGTGCCTGGAGCCCCGGGCTGTTGCAGACGCCGCGAGCATCCACCCGTATACATACGTAGCCCTCGGGAACCCAGACAGAGGAGTCGACACTCTCGTGGTTCTCATACTGCAGGCCGTCCGGATTGCCGGTGAAGTAGCGGTCCTCCTGCTCCTCTTTGAGCTGGGCTTCCGCGTCGCTGCCGATGGTGCCGTGATCGAAGCTCTTGCCGTAGAAACCCTGGTTCATGACCACCGGATGCCGGCCGCCATCGTCAGGGAGGAAGATGTCGGCGCACAGATAGCTGCCGTCTCGCAGCGGAATCTTCACGTCGGTCAGCTTGATGACGCCGCGGATGCTGCGCCGGAGTTCGTTGCGCGCTGCGGCGCCGTTGCGAAGTCGGCGGGGAGTGTTTGAGGTGAAGACACCCGGCGTCGCGTTGAGCTTCTCGAGGAGCCCGGTCACTGCGGGATCACTCGCGAAGGTGATGGTCTGGTCGGTCGAGAACGCGACCATCGCAGCCGTGCCTTCGGAGCCGTGCGCTGCTTCGTGAATGTCCTCGGCATCCGTCGCCGCCTGGTTGAAGTTGAGAACCATCGGTCCGATCGCCTGGTGAACGGCGGGCGCGATGGTGATGCCGTTCTCGAAATCGCCGTCCTGGTCGAAGGTCTGCACGAGCCTCGCGAGATTGGTGACCATAGGGTCATGGAGCCGGTCGACCTTGCCATCGTTTCGATTGACGAGCTGCGCCAGGGTGACCCGCGGCTCGCCCGCGATGGCACCCAGTACGAGGCCGCCGACGAGGAACGTGACGCATTCGCCCGCGCCGTACTCAAACTCGCCGCGCTCATTGGTGAAACCGCTCCGGGTAGGTGTCTCATAACGAAGGCCGCGGATAGCCCCGGCAAACACTCCGATGTGCGGGTCGTTGGTGGTCATCTACTTCTCACTTTCATCGGACTGCTCCATCGGGTTGCTGGGGAACCACGACGTATTTTGCGTGCGGCGACTGAGCCTGCCCGCGCCACGCCAGGGGGAGATCCTCGAGCGGTACCCGCTGCACGTTTACGTGCACCGCGCCCTCGGCGAGCGCGGACCAGAGCCACGCGAGCGCCGGCTGCTTTTCCCGAAGAGGCGTGTGCAGTCCGGCGAAACCGGTCAGCGTGAGCTGCTTGCCGCGAAGGAGTCCGGCGGGAAGGACTGCTGTCAGTGCCGCCGAGTGACCGATGTTCACTATCCGGGCTCGGCGTGCGCACGCCTGCACAGCCGCCTCGAACGGCATTCCATACAGGCCGTCGAGAATCACGTCGGCGGCTCCTGTCTCCGCCAGGCGAGCGGCCAGTACGTCGACGCTTTCGTCCGGCCCTAGTTCGACGATCGCGTCGACTCCGAGGGACGCCAGCCCTTCAAGCGCAGCTCGGTCTCGTCCGACACCGATGACCCGACCTGCACCCCGCGCATGAGCGATCTGCACGGCCAGCTGGCCGACCGCGCCCGTCGCACCGAGGATCAGCACCGTTTCGCCGGCCTGCATTCCTGCGGTCTCGATCAGTGGCATGAACGCGGCAACACCCGAGTTGCCGATCGCTGCACCCTGCACGGGATCGAGTCCGTCAGGGATCGGCAGGATGTCGTCGTCCGAGACCACAACCTGTTGGGCGAAGGCACCCGGGGAGGTCGGCGACGCATCGCACTCCGCGTAGACGATCGACCCTGGTGCGAAGCGATCAGACTGCGTGACGATCCCGACGCACTCGCTGCCGGGCACATACGCGGTCTCATGACGGGCCGAATGGAACGTGCCGGACGCGATGAGCAGGTCAAGCGGATTGAGCGGTGCGGCGAGCACGGTGAGCAGGGTCTCCCCTAGCCGGCGGGAAGGCAGTTCGACCCGTCCGATGCGCGGCTCCGCACCGGGAGCATTCACGGTGGCCGCGATCACCTCCACGTAAGCTCCTTTGCTTAACATCGGTATGGTTTGGATGTTTTACCGATTATGAACACCTGTTGAGTTGCTGTCAAGAGATCGACGCTCTTGCTCGTAAACCTACATAACCGTTATTGTCTTTTCGTGATCAAAGAGGATTCCAGCATGATGGGCCATGAAGACCCGCAGACCATCCAGAAGCTGCTCGTCGGCGTCATCGGGCTGATCGACACGTTCTCCGCGGAGCAGCGTGAAGCCGCGCTCTTCGCGTTCGATGATCCCGGGCGCCTGGACTGGGACATCATCCCGAAGCCGGACCGGGTCGGCGTCTCGATGCACAACCTCGATCGCCACCAGAAGGTGGTTGTGCTCGAGCTGGTGCGGATGTCTGTTTCGCACGAGGTCTTCACTAAAGTGCTCGCCATCATGCAGCTGGAACACGTGCTTCGAGCAAGAGAGGCTGACTTCCTCGGTGTCGCTGCGCCGCTGTGGCGCACCTCCGACTCGTATTTTGTCAGCATCTTCGGCCGGCCCGGCTTCGAGGACACCTGGTCGCTGCGTTTCCTCGGCCATCACGTCTGCCTCAACATCACGATTGTGAACCAGCGCTGGATCTCCACCACCCCAAGCGCTCTCGGGCAGCAGCCGATGATCGGTGCCGGTGTTCTCAATCCGATGGCCGACGATGAAGGAATCGGGTTCGAACTGCTCGATTCGCTGGATGACGACCAGCTCGCTCTCGCGGTGATCCACGACGTCGCTCCGGCCGACTTCGTATCCAGGCAGGTGCCGCTCATCGGGGCGCTCGAATATCCTGACCACTACGACCTTGGGATGCCGCAATACCAGATCACAACGGAGGACAGGAAGGCGCTGGCTCTGGTGCGGGCCGAACCGTCCGGCATCGCGGCCGATCGTCTTGATGAAAACCAGAGAGCGACGCTCGACAGGTTGATCGACACTTATCTTGCGCGCCTCCCTGCAATCGCCGCTGACATGTATCGCACGCAGCTCGAGGGTGACGGAGCCTCCAGTATCCACTTCGCCTGGGCGGGTGGACAGGAGCGGGGAGTTCCGCATTACTTCCGTGTGCAGACACGATCGCTGCTCATCGAGATGGTCAACGCCGTCGACAGTGGCAACCACCTGCACTCCGTCATTCGCGACTTCGACCACGACTTCGCACACGACTCCCTGCGCGAGCACGCGGCCCACCTGGCCGAGCACGGCTCGCATCTGTCTACTCGCACGACCTCGAGCGAGGGGACCGAGCTCCGGCCGAACGACTGGTCGTGGTGACGGCCCAACCTAGGTAATCGTTGTGATGTTTCTTGTTAGTCTGAGCCCATGAATTCATTCGCCGGGCTGACGCGCGCGAATGTTCTCGCAGGCGAAATCGAGCAGCAGATTCTCGATCGCGATTTCAAGCCCGGTGAGCTGATCGGAACGATCGACTCCCTTCGCGAGCGTTCCGGTTTCGCTCGTTCGACAGTCGCCGAGGCCATCCGTCTCCTGGCCGATCGCGGGCTCGCAGAAATACGCCCGGGCCGTGGTGGCGGGCTCTTCGCCACAGCGGCCGGGCCGATGGTGAAGATCCGGCACACGCTTCTCGCGGTTACCGACGCGCCCAGTTCTGTCGCCGAGGCTGTGGCGGTGAGGGAGGCGCTCGAAGTTCTGATCGATGTCGACGCTGCGGGCCATCGCACACCGACTGACATCGCGGATATCACGAAGCTGCTCACCAAACTCAAATCGGCCGCGGCAAAAGGCACGACCCAATTCCTGCTGGCGAACTGGGACCTGCACGAGCGCATTGCGCTCATCTCGCCCAACCAGACGGCGTCGGCACTCTACCTGTCGATGACGAGGTTTGTGCGTGACCACGCGGTTGCTGCTACCCATGACGATGCTCCAGAATCGGCGTCCAGATGGTTGCACATCCGGGTAGAGACCCACGAGCAGTTGGTCGATGCGATCGTCGCCGGCGACGTGGCCGCCACGAGGTCTGCGGTCGACAAGCACGCTGGATTGCTTCACACCTAACGCGCGGCCACCCCTCGCTGGTCACGGCCGATCAGGGCGGGCGGCAAAAGCGGGAAGCCCAGGTCAGGTCAGGCAGGTCAGGCAGGTCGCCCAGCTCAGGCTGCGGCGACTCGCTGTTTTCGGGCCTCTTTAAGTTCCTCCATGATGGGGTTTCGGCTGCGAAGCGCAATGAGTTTCTGCGAGGGGTCGACCGAGGTTGGCGGCCTGACGAAGTAGTCGCCGCGATCTCGCACTATCTGCCATCCGGCGTTGTGCAGCAGAAGATGGTGTCGTCGGCAAAGGAGAACTCCGTCCGCGATGTCTGTTTTCCCGTCGTCTCGAAGCCATTGGTTGATGTGATGGGCTTCACAGTAGGACGGTGGCCGATCACACCCGTCGGCAATACAACCGCCGTCTCGGACCGCCATCCCGATTCGCTGCTTTTCAGTGAAGAGCCTCTGGTTGCGGCCGACGTTGACGCACTGCCCGTCGTCGTCGAATCCGACGGAGATGGCCCCTGTGTCACACAGGTGCCGCTCAACCGCGGCGAACGAGATCGCCTGGTTCGCCCCCTCGATGACCCCGTGCCCGGCACGTGCGTGGAGGATGCTGTCGGTGACCATCACGCGGACGGCGGGTCGGCGACGTCCGAACATGGTGCCAGGGTCAGCATCCACCCCAAGGCGAATAACGTCGACGAGGCCATCCGCGAGAATCTGCTCCGACGAGCGTTCCTCGTCCAGGACAGACAGCGTGGGGGCCTCAGCTGGTTTCTCAGTTGGCGCGACAAATCGAGGCCCACCGCGACTCGGCGACAGCATCGCGTCGAACGCGGTCGCGAGGATCGAGCCCTCTTCTGCGGGGAGGCGCCAGGAACCGCAGTACATACCCTCGGCGTCCCACCACGCGCGAACCGAACGAAGGTCCGATCGCTCCTTCTCGTGGACCGCGATCTTCTCCTCATCGAAAAGATCCCGAGTGTGTCTCGCATCACGGAATAGCTGTTCCGGAGTGCGGCGGGCCGCGGTAAGAATCAGTTCTGTACATTCGACCGGTGCAACCGCATCCCCAAGGCCGCGGCGGAGGGCGTCCACCGAGTCGATCGACATGCCGTCGTCGAAGGCCTGGGCGAGGAGCACTGCGACTGGCTCAGGAGAGGTGAGCAGGGTGCCGACCTTAATGAGCTTTGACGCTTCCAGCCGGGAAACCCCGGTCAACACTTGCACCATATGTTCCGTCGAAACATATCCGCCGGCACGGGCAAGCCCAGTATCGGCGAGGCTGAAGGCCGAACGGCGGGCAACCTCTGCGGCGGTGCGTGCGGAAAACTGGTCCGAGCACCGCTTTAGCGCGGCACCCCGTGCAACGGCCTCCAATAATTCATCGTCCGAATAGGACGGGAGTTTGGCGGGATCACCGAGCGAGACGACTGCTGCGGCTGTCTCCTCGAGCGTTTCCATACTTGAAATCTACCACACATTCGAACGTATGTTCGAATTATAAATCCTCTTTCCAGGAGGCTTAATTGGGTCCGGCGCTCTGGATATGGCGCCAGCATCCTGCTACACGCCGGGCTTCTTCTCACCGAGAAGTACGGTCGCATCTCGCAGATCTGGTTGCCGCGGAAGGTATTCACCTCCACTGCTTGCATAGCCGGACCGTCGTAGTCGGCGAGGGGGACCTCAGCCAGTTCGCCACGTATCCATCTCCAGTGTCCCGCTGTGTTCAATGCGGAGTGCGTCCTGACAAGTTCCAAGTGCGCTTCTGGCGTTCTTGCGTTTCCTCTCGCTGGTTCTGGCGGAATATGGCTACCGCGGGATGACCGGCAGCTGCACGTGACCGGGATATTCCGGACCCGTCAGCACCGTGTTGGTGGCGCCGTCATGGAAGCTCTCGTCGTAGCCGTGGTACATGCCGGCCGCGACACCGTCATAGGGCTGGATGTCTACACGCAGTCGCTGTCCCCTTCGGATGAACCCCGTGTTGGGATTCAGCTCGATCTCGACCTGCACCGGCACTCCGCTTTCGAGCGGTGCATAGTCATCCTTGCGATGCGTGTGCTTCGGCGAGTAGTCCGTACTGCGCTCTGGATCCAGTGTTCGGTGGGATGCCTTGAGCCAACCTTTCGTGAGCGGGGTGATGCGGTCAGGGAATCCCATCGTCGTGAAGCCGGTGAAGTCGACCTGTGAGTCGTCGGTGTCGATCACCCGCACCGACACGAAGATGTCCATGTCGTGGCTGTTCGATGACACCCACAACTGCACCTTCCCGAAGCCGGCGATCACCGAGTCTTCGGCCACCGGCTCACTGATGAACGAGATGCCAGTGACATGCGGATCCGACTCGGCCGACGTCGGGTCGATGCGCGGGCTGCCCACGGGGGCCGGCGGGGCGAGCTGGACCTGCGCCGAGTAGCTGGCCTCAGCCGTGCTGTTCGGCTCTGAGGTCGACAGGCGAAGAAAATCGCTCCGCGCCGCGTCAGCCGACCAGTCGGACGGGTTCGCATCGAAGTACCACTTTGTGTAGTTCGTGCGCGCGACGGGCCACTCGTTCTCCTCCTGCAGGAACGACGAGCCGTTACCGGTGCGGATCTCGAGTCGCACCGGCGGGGCATCCATGATCCCGTTCTCGATTCCTTTCAGCCAGTGGTCGAAGAATGCTTTGTGCTGTGCGACCGACTCGGCAGCATAGGCACGCTGGAACCAGTCCTCCCAGAAGTCGAGTTTCTTATTCGGAGTCGGAGTGGCCAGGTAGGCCGCACTGCCACCGAGCTGATGGATGTTCGACACGTGGGTCGTCGAGGCGACCGCCCAGAGCGGTACCGTCACGTCGGTCAGGTCAGGGCTCATGAACACCTCGGCACGCGGACCGAAGATCGCTTCGGGGTTGGAGTCCCTGAACGGGCTGTCCTTCATGGTCTGCACGAAATCCGCGATGTCCTTATCGCCGATTATCGGCGGCATGAGACCTGCAGCACGCCAGATCGGCCAGAACTGCGCGTTCAGGATGCCGCCGTTGTATGCCACCTCTTCGTAGAGGTCGACGTCAGTCCCGATCGCCACCATCGCCTTGAGATGCTTCGGGTGCAGGCTCGCAGCGGCGTGCTGGCTGATCGCGAGATACGACATACCCCACAGGCCGACCGACCCGTTGCACCACGACTGCTCGCCCGCCCAGTCGATCGCGTCGCGGAATGCTTCCGCCCCGGCAAGACCCCACGGAGCAAGTTGCCCAGGGCTCTTGCCCGCTCCCGGCATGTCCACTCGCACGACGATGTAGTCATCCGGAACCCAGACCGCCGTGTTCACTGACTCGTGATTCTCGAATTGGAGGCTGCCCGAGTTGCCGAAGAAGTATTCCTCTTCCATCAACTCATGCTTCTCGAGGTCCTCTGCACCATCGATGGAATGGTGATTGAACGCCTTGCCATAGGGGCCGCAGTTCATGATCACCGGGTAGGTGCCGGGCTTCGCCGGGCGGAAGATATCGGCGAAGACATGCGATCCGTTCTGAAGTGGGATCTTCACATCCCGGAACCTCAGGATGCCCAGTGCATTGCGTCGCAGCTCGTTGCGCGCATTCGCGGGGGTGCACAGCTCTCGCGGGCCATCGCCATCGAACACGCCGGCGCCCTGAAGGTCGGCGAGCAGGTGGATGACGACCTCGTCTTCCGTGAACTGCTGGATCTTGTCTGTGACGCCCGTCGCGGAGTAGTCCGCATCGTGACGGAAGTTGATGCGCCGATCACCGATGATCTCGTGCACGCGCGGGTCGATCGCGGCACCGTCGTCTCGGATGTCGCTCCGCCCGAGAGTGAAGATGAGCCGCGCGATGTTCGTAACACCGGGATCCTTCAGCTTGGCGATGTCGCCGTCGACGCGCGCCACGATCTGCGCGAGATGCACGCGGGGCGCCGCCGTGACGTATCCGATCGCGTTGGTGCCGAGCAGGAAAGCGACCCGCTCGCCGTCTTCGTAATCGAACTCCCCGCGGTCGTTCGTCAGACCGCAATGGGTTGGTGTTTCGTACTTGAGGCCCGAGATCGGACCGGCCATCACTCCAGTGAGCGTCATGTCTTTTCTCCTTAGTCGTCGTTGACTGTTGGTGTTGCGTGCGAGTGCTGGATTCGAACCCAGTCCTCGAAACTCGTCGGCGTTCGCCCGAGTAACCAGGTCAGCACGTTCGGGTTGCCGACGAAGTCATTGCTGCTGTAACGGGCGCTGATCGCCCTCATCGCTTGCAGCCGGTAGGTCATATCTGCGCCAGCGGCATCGCTGAACATTCGAGTGGCGAAGGTCTCGACATCCAGCTCCCCCGCCACAACGGGCCGCCCGATTACTCGCGCGATGATCTCGGCGAGGTCGTGCGCGGTGTACCAACCCGGAGACGCGAGCTCATAGGTCGCCCCGACATGGCGCGCGGTGTCCCCGAGCACGAGCGCAGCTACCTCGGCGATGTCGCCGATGTCAATGAGCGACTGTCGGCGGTCGAGTGACCAGGTGAGCTCGAACACCCCACGCTCGAAAGCCGGCTTCAGGCGATGCGCGAGCATGTAGTTGGTCGGCTGGAGGATGGTGAACTCCAGTCCGGATGACAGCAGATGCTCCTCGATGTCGCGCTTGACCTCATGTTGGATGAGGTCAGTCGTGATGGCATGCAGCACGGAACTCATCACGAAGTGCCGGACGCCCTCGGCACGAGCTGCGTCGACGATCGCGAAGCCGACCGACCGCTCGGAATCCGACAGGGTCGGGCCCACGTGATAGATCTTTTCAACTCCTGCGACGGCCTTGGCGAGCACACCAGGATCTGCGAGATCGCCGACCACGACATCCGCGACCCCGAGCTCGCGCAGCGCGGCGGCCGATGCTTCCGAACGCACGCTCGCGCGAACCGGGTGCCCAGCGGCCAGCAACCGGGGCAGCAAAAGCTTGCCCTGGTTACCGTTCGCCGCCGTGACCAGGATCATCGCGCTATGACTTCCGTTCGAGCACGCTCATCGATGAAGCGCCGGCCTCGACGCCGGCAAGCGATCGCCCGAGGTTTTCCGTCCAGGTGTCGACATTGTTTGCTGCATGCAAGCTTCCGGCCCGGCAGTTGCGCGCGATCAGTTGCAGCGGCATTCGCTTACTGATTGCCGAAGCTCCGGAGGCACGGAACAGCGTCTCGATCGCTGTAGCGCACTCGTTCCAGATGTATGCGGCATCGGTGTGGAACTGCAGGATCTCGCCCTCGGAGAGGTCGCGGCCCTCCGCGTCGATGGCATCGAACTCGGCCACGGCGGCATCCGCCATCCGGCCGGCTGCACGGATCTGCATCGCTGCTCGCCCGATGATGTGATGCGCGACCGGTGAGTCGAGCTGCCTGGCGTACGGCGAATAGGGCACGCTGCGCCTGCCGATCGAGGCGAGGAACACCTCCAGTGCCTGGTCGGCCATTCCGAGCGCCACCCCCGTGCTCGACACGATCGATCGCGGGAGCCCTCCGCGACGCGGGCCGAGACCCCGGGCGGTGAGCTCGGCGGTGCGCTTCGCGAGTTCGGCCGGAAAGCCGAATCGCTCATCCGGGACGAAGAGCTCACCGTCGGTCGCCATGGTCTGGCTGCCCGTTGCTGCGAGGCCAGAGGCATCCCAGTCGTTGCGAGCAATCAGCTGGTGCTTGGGAATCAGCACCATCCCGACCTTCGAGTCGTCTTTGTCGTCATAGAAAACCGCGAGATAGCCATGGGACGCGTGCACACTGCCGGTCGCGAACGGCCACGCGCCTGTGACAATCCAGCCCCCGTCGACTTTATTCGCGGTACCTGACATGTGGCGACTGGTGCCCCCGACTGCGAAGGTGCGGTTGCCGACCCAGGGTGACTTGTAGACGGGCGCGACGATCTCGTCGGCGAACGCGTTGCTCCACAGGTTGCCGCCCGCGGTCGCCCACACCACCCAGGCAGTCGCACCGCAACCCGCGCCGAGTGAGCGATAGATGTCGAGCATCTCCCGCGTCGTGAAATCAGCGCCGCCGTAGCGCTTGGGCTTGCTGAGGTTGAACACACCAATCGCGTCGAGACGTTCGATGGTCTCCTGCGGGATTCTGCGCTCCTGTTCGGCGAGCGCCTGCTGGTCGCGGAGCCATGGCTGCAGCTCGATGATTCTGGCGACGATCTCCTCGGCTGTTGGCAATGCGACATCGGCGGTCATGGCCATTCCTTTCGCGAGATGGGAGTGCCGTCGAAACCGCCGACACGTTCAAGACTGGGGTCCGCTCCGTCGCGGCCCGCGGCCGAGGCGTCGGGGTGATCGTCGAACCAGCCTTCCTTCGGATATCGGTACATCCAGCCGGTCGCGAGTTTGCGGCGCGCGATCAGCCAGACGCCGTCACGCTGCTCGAAACGG
>JANYGT010000271.1 GCA_025362355.1 Lacisediminihabitans sp.
CTGGTTCGTGAGTCAGGCCGATGAATCCGTGACCGTGACACCTGCTCTCGCGGCAGGCCGGCTGGTCGACGACGGTGGGGCGGACGTGACCGACGTCGAGCTCGAACCATTCGGCGTTGTTGTGCTCGAACTGAAGGACTGAGAAAGTTTCGATGAGAAAAATCATCAACGAACCAGGCGATTTCGTCGACGAGAGCATCGATGGAATCCTGCTGGCGCACCCGAATGATTTGCGCGCCGTACCCGGCAACCGTCGAGCGCTTGTACGCGCGGATGCGCCTCGGGCAGGAAAGGTCGGGATCGTGACCGGGGGTGGGTCGGGCCATCTACCGGTTTTCCTCGGCTATGTCGGGTTCGGAATGTGCGACGGCGTCGCGATCGGCAACGTGTTCTCATCGCCGTCCTCCGAGGTCATCCACGCTGCGACTTGCGAGGTCTCCGGGGGCGCGGGAGTGCTTTACCTCTACGGCAACTACGGCGGCGACATCTACAACTTCGATCTCGCGGCAGACCTCGCCGAGATCGACGGCATCCCGACCCGCACCGTGCTCGCGGCCGACGACGTGGCGAGCGCCCCCAACGAGAAGCGCGCGACTCGTCGAGGTGTCGCAGGGATGGTCTACGCTTTTCGGATCGCAGGCGCTGCCGCTGAGCGCGGCGACGATCTCGAGACGGTGGCGCTCATCGCCCAGCGCGCATCGGATGCCGTGCGCACGATGGGCGTCGGGCTCTCCGCCACCATCCTGCCGGCCGCGGGCGAACCGAGCTTTGTGCTCGCCGAGGGCGAAATGGAGATCGGTGTGGGCATCCACGGCGAGCCGGGCATCCACCGCGGCGCCCTTGAGACGGCTGATGCGATCGCCGATCGTCTTCTCGAAGCCGTACTCGACGATCTCGCTCTCGAATCAGGCAATCGGGTGTCTGTCATGGTCAACGGAATGGGAGCGACGCCGCTCGAAGAGCTCTACATCCTCTACAGGCGAGCACACGAAATTCTCACCGATCGAGGGGTGACGGTGGTTCTGCCGCTCGTCGGTAATTTCGTCACGAGTCTGGAAGCTGCGGGAGCGTCGATCTCGGTGATCCGACTCGATGACGAACTCGAAGCCCTTCTCGACGCGGATTCGTCGTCGCCATTCTTTGCACACAACTCGCTCGGAAACGATGGACCCACTGCGACGCGTGGCGCAAGACCCGCTCCCCGCGAGGATTCGGAGATTTCGGGAGCGCCGACATCGTCTGGCGACGTCGTGTCAGATCAGCGCGCTTCTGACGATGCCTCCGCGACGCCGACCCCACTCGGCAGTCTGCTTCGCGTCGTGTTCACCGCCCTCCCGTCACATGCGACTCGACTTCGTGACCTCGATGCCGCCCTCGGCGACGGCGACCTTGGCGTCACCGTGTCTCTTGGCTCCGCAGCGTCCGTCACAGTGATCGACGCTGCGCCCGGTCTGCCCGACGCCGCCCTTCTGCAGCGCGTCGGAGCCGCGTTCGCCTCGGCGAATCCATCAACCTTCGCCGCGCTCGTCGGGGGAGGCGTTCTCTTCGCGGCATCCCGACTCGGTGATGAGAGTGTGTCCTCCCACGCGAGCGCGGTGCGTTTCGTGCGAGATGCGATTTCCCGCATCGCCTCCCGCGGCGGTGCATCGATCGGCGACAAGACGGTGCTGGACGCACTCTCGGCCAGCGCCGACGTGCTCGAGATGCATAGCGACGCACCGGGAGCTGACGTGCTCGACCTGATGATCGACGGCGTCGAGTCCGTCATCGCCGAGAGCACTCCTCGCCAGTCGGAACGTGGTCGTGCGGCTTGGTTGCGTGAGCGCAGCAAGGGTCTACAAGACCCCGGAATGACTGCCTACCTGCTGTTCCTAAAGGAATTGCGGATGGCACTCTCGACGTGAGTTCTCGGGGGCTGCCCTGAATACTCGAGTCGATCAGTTCGACCAATGTGCGCCCGGCCGATCGTGCCACCCATAGACTCACATCTATGGGTTCGGATGCGGCCATCTCGACGGAATTGAAACTCCTTGCAGACCCGAGTCGCGCGCGCATCCTCGGGTTGATCATGGAAAGCCCGCTTGGCAGACTTTCGGTTGGCGAGTTGGCCGCTGAGCTGGAATTGCGGCAACCGACCGTGAGTCATCACCTCAAAGTGCTCGTC
>JANYGT010000228.1 GCA_025362355.1 Lacisediminihabitans sp.
TCCAGGCCCAGGCCGCCGGGGACGCGAGCGTGCTCGAAGGCCACGGTCGTCCGGTTCTCACCCTCACCCTCACCGACCCGTCGACGGATGTCGCCACGCTCTTCAGCGCGGTCAGCAAGTAATCGGCACGAACGCACCAAGGAGCCGAATGTCACCGGTGGAAATCACACCGGAATTCAACCCGCTGCGGTTGAACTCCGATCGCCGTCTGAGCCGAATCGCCGGGCCGAGCGCCCTCGTCATCTTCGGGGTGACCGGCGACCTCGCACGTAAGAAACTGATGCCTGCGGTGTACGACCTCGCCAACCGTGGTCTGCTCCCCCCGGGCTTCGCCCTCGTCGGATTCGCTCGCCGCGACTGGGTCGACCAGGATTTCGCGAAGGTCGTCCACGACGCCGTTGCGAAATACGCCCGCACCCCGTTCGATGAGGACGTGTGGAAGCAGCTGGCCGAAGGCATCCGCTTCGTGCAGGGCGAATTCGACGACGACGAGGCATTCGCCGAGCTCAAGTCGACGCTCGAAAAGCTCGACAAGACGCGCGGAACCATGGGTAACCACGCGTTCTACCTCTCGATTCCGCCGAAGTCGTTCCCGCAGGTGACCGAGCAGCTTCGCCGGTCGGGGCTTGCGGATCATGTCGAGGGGACCTGGCGCCGCGTGGTGATCGAGAAGCCGTTCGGAAGCGACCTGAAGACGGCGCGCGAGCTGAATGCCGTCGTCGAGTCCGTCTTCCCGCCGGACAGTGTGTTCCGCATCGATCACTACCTGGGCAAGGAGACGGTGCAGAACATCCTCGCGCTGCGTTTCGCCAACGAGATGTACGAGCCGATTTGGAATGCGAATTACGTCGACCACGTGCAGATCACGATGGCCGAAGACATCGGGGTGGGTGGCCGCGCCGGCTACTACGACGGCATCGGCGCAGCGCGGGACGTCATCCAGAACCATCTTCTCCAGTTGCTGGCTCTCACGGCGATGGAGGAGCCGATCTCGTTCAACGCGACCGATCTGCGCGCCGAGAAGGAGAAAGTGCTCGCGGCGGTCAAGCTCCCCGCGGATCTCTCGACGGCGACCGCCCGTGGCCAGTACGCGAGCGGGTGGCAGGGCGGCGAGAAGGTGCTCGGATTCCTCGACGAGGAGGGGATGAATCCGGAGTCGCTCACCGAGACGTACGCGGCGATCCGGCTCGACATCGGAACCCGGCGGTGGGCCGGCGTTCCGTTCTACCTTCGCGCCGGCAAACGACTCGGTCGGCGGGTGACGGAGATCGCCGTCGTGTTCAAGCGCGCGCCCCAGAATCTCTTCTCGAAGAGCCAGACGGGAACCCTCGGGCAGAATGCCCTCGTCATCCGGGTTCAACCCGACGAGGGCGTGACGATCCGCTTCGGCTCGAAAGTGCCCGGCGCCGGCATGCAGGTGCGCGACGTCACCATGGACTTCGGATACGGCCACGCCTTCACCGAGGCGAGCCCCGAGGCCTACGAGCGTCTCATCCTCGACGTGCTGCTCGGCGACCCACCGCTGTTCCCCCGCCATGAAGAGGTCGAACTGAGTTGGAAGATCCTCGATCCGATCGAGGAATTCTGGACGACTCAGGGGCAACCGGACCAGTACAACCCCGGTACCTGGGGACCGGCCTCGGCCGATGAACTTCTTGCCCGCGATGGCCGTGTCTGGAGACGCCCGTGATAGTCGACCTTCCCAACACCACGACGAGCAACATCTCGAAGACCCTCGTCAAGATCCGTGAGGAAGGTGGAGTTGTCGCGCTCGGACGCGTTCTCACCCTCGTCATCTCCACAGAACTCGGGCACGAGGAGGAAGCCATCGAGGCCGCCAATGACGCGTCGCGGGAGCACCCGATGCGGGTCATCGTGATCTCGACGGCCAGCGTGCACTCCGCTCCGGACGACGAGCCGCGGCTCGACGCCCAGATCAGGGTCGGCGGCGATGCCGGCGCGAGCGAGGTCGTCGTGCTCAAGGCCTACGGCGATGCCGCATCCGACGAGGAGGGTCTGGTCACCGGGCTGCTGCTGTCGGATGCTCCGGTGGTGGCCTGGTGGCCTGGTGAGGCTCCGGATGTCGTCTCACAGTCTCCACTCGGACGCATCGCCCAGCGCAGGATCACGGATGCCGCGGCCCAGCGTGACCCGCAGGGCTTCCTCACCAATCTCACGTCGTCGTATGCGCCGGGTGACACCGACTTCTCGTGGACTCGGCTCACTCTCTGGCGCGCCCAGCTCGCCGCGGTGCTCGACCAGCCACCCTACGAATCGATCACCGAGGTCGAGGTGCACGGCTCGGCGGACTCCCCGTCGACCACGCTGCTCGCAGCGTGGTTGCAAGACCAGCTGCAGGTCAACGCGCACTACGAGCTGGTCACGCCGGCCCACGGGTCGAGTGGTATCCAGGGAGTTCGCCTGCACCGTGCCTCCGGCGTCATCGAGCTCGAGCGGGTGAGCGCCAATATCGCCACCCTCGTGCAGCCGAACCAGCCGACCCACGACATCTCGCTTCCGCGCCGCAGCCTCCGTGACTGTCTCGCCGAGGAACTGCGCGGGCTCGACCCGGACGACCTGTTCGGCGAGGTCATCCAGCACGGTCTCGGTCGCCTCGAAGAACCGACGCACACCGCGCCCATCGCGATCCGCGGTGCGGGCGCATGACGAGCGTGCGCCGCGTTCTCGTCCACGCCGACAAGCAGTCCCTCGCCGGCTCCGTGGCCGCGCGCTTCATCACCAAGGTCGTCGATCTACTCGACCAGCAGGCCGGAGTCAACATCGTGCTGACCGGCGGAACGGTCGGCTCGGCCGTGCTCGCCGCGATCAGCGACTCCTCCGCGCGCGACAGCATCGATTGGTCCCGGGTGTCGCTCTGGTGGGGAGACGAGCGGTGGCTGCCCGCCGGTGACCCGGAACGCAACGAGACGCAGGCCCGTGCCGCGCTCATCGACAACGTCGCGGTGAGGCCCGAGAACGTGCATGCGTTCGCGAGCTCTGACGGCCCGCTGGGTCTCGACGACGCCGCGACCGAGTATCGCGATCAGCTTGCCGCAGCGGCAGAGGACGGCGATGCATATCCCCGCTTCGATATCACCTTCCTCGGCGTCGGGCCGGACGGCCACATCGCGTCGCTGTTTCCGGACTCCTCCGGAATCCAGGTGACGGACGCGCCGGTCATCGCGGTGCGCAACTCCCCCAAGCCGCCGCCCGAGCGTCTCAGCCTCACGCTCCCCGTGATCAACAGTTCCGACCGGATCTGGCTGGCGCTCGCCGGTCCGGACAAGGCATCCGCACTCGGGCTCGCGCTGGCGGGGGCGAGCACATTCGAGGTGCCGGCGGCGGGAGTGCTCGGCCGACTCCGTACGGTCTTCTTCGTGGACGAAGAGGCAGCCGCAGAAGTGCCGCGTGACCTGATCGCGACCGAATACTAAGTGTCGACGCGCTCGACAGCGGTCATCGAGACCCGGTGATCGAGACCCGCTAGCCGGATCCCGTCGAGATCTGCGGACGCCTACTGCGCGGTGAGTCGCGAACGACGGGCGCGCAACTGCTCGAGAGCCTCATCCAAGAGCGTCGCAGCCTCTTCCTCGGTGCGGCGTTCTTTGACGTACGCGAGGTGGGTCTTGTACGGCTCGAGTTTTGCGACGGTCGGAGGATTCTCCTTGTCGCGCCCGGCCGGGAGCCCGCAGTTCGGGCAGTCGAGGATCACGGGGATCTCTTCCGGCTCGATCGTCGCGAGGAAGTAGGGGCTCAACTCGTGGCCGTTGGCGCACCAGTAGAAGACCTGCAGGCGCTCGGCGTGGAATCCACGGTCCTGTTCGCCCATGGGACCGGCGCCGACGCGGGATCCCCTGATTGCACTGCCACCTGAAGCCATGTGATGTCCCTTAACCCGCTGCGTCGAACTTGGTGATGAGACCGAGAACGATGATCGATGAGACCCAGATGAGTCCGAGAATGACGGTGATGCGGTTGAGGTTTCTCTCCGCGACACCGGACGCGCCGAGATTAGAGGTGACGCCGCCGCCGAACATGTCGGACAGCCCGCCACCGCGCCCGCGATGCAACAGGATGAGGA
>JANYGT010000280.1 GCA_025362355.1 Lacisediminihabitans sp.
CATCATCGGCGGATACGAGACGTTCGTGTCGCGCATCCGTCTCGACGGTCATCCGGACCAGCCGGAATGGCTTTCCCATGTGAACGCCAACGTGCTCAAGGTCAAACTGGCGATGGCGATCATCGGGATCTCCTCGATCCACCTGCTGAAGACCTTCATCGAGGTGAGCGACCTCGGTTCGAAGAACGCCAAGAGCGTGACAGATGAGGCTGACACCTATACGTCGGAGGGCGTCTTCTGGCAGGTCATCATCCACACGATCTTCATCCTGTCCGCGGTGGCACTGGCCTTCATCGATCGGATGTCCCTCAGTTCGCACGTGCGTCAATTCGAGGCATCCCGCACGCTCACCGACCAGCCCGCCGCCACGGATGTCGCGCTCGTCGCCGACGACGCCGCCAACGCGGCTGTCGCCGATCGTTTCGAACAGCTCGCACGGGAATTGCGCGCTCGCTGATCCCGGGTCGTGCTCGACGCGGCGGACTGACCCTACTGGCGGTTCAGCACGATG
The DNA here is from genome assembly GCA_025362355.1 of Lacisediminihabitans sp. Taxonomy (GTDB): domain Bacteria; phylum Actinomycetota; class Actinomycetes; order Actinomycetales; family Microbacteriaceae; genus Lacisediminihabitans. The sequence goes on from JANYGT010000280.1 coordinate 512, forward strand.
CGATAGCGGCCGAGCTCGATGTCGGACCCGACGGCGACCGCGGTGCGCACCCCGTCATCCGCGACCGTCTCCGTGCCGTCCGGGGCGATGATGGCCACACCGTTCGTCGAGTGCAGGTCGACGATGAAGAACTCGTCGCCCGAGCAGTCGATCGCCGCATGGGTCTTAGAGATCGTCTTCTCCGGATCGTTGATCACCATGAGACCCGCGGATGCCCAACCCTCCACCCTGGCTGGATCGCGTCCGAGCAGCAGTGTGCCCGAGACGTAGCGCACCGAACCGTCGTGCAGTGTGAGGCTCCACTGCGGCGGCGCCTCCGCGTGAGCCGGGACGGCGGGTACAGCCACCGGAGTCGTCGGGACGGCTTCGACCGGCGATGCGACGGGCGGTGGGGGAGGAGTGGCTCCCGGCATCGCCGGCACGAACACCGGAATCGCCGGCCGCCGATCACCGAGACGCACGGTCTCCGAGGTCTCGGACGGCGTCGACGGTGCGGGCGGAATCAGGCCGGGCGGTGGAGTGATGAACCCCGGTTTCTCTTCCACGAATTCATCCTAGGTGCGCGGAAACGACCGATGGGCCAGCGGGACTACGACGTCGAAGCCACCTCGCTCGCTTTCGCACACGTCGGTTGAGTCGGAATGACGCGATCCGTCGCCGCAGCCACCCGGCCGATTCGAGCGAGGCGGCCGTAGCGGAATCCGAGGCCTCCCAGGCCGCGACGACCTGCTCGTCGCTGATCGCCGCCGCCGAGAACACCGCGGTGTCGACGGTTTCGGCCAGCGGGAGGAAGCCGCCGTCCGGTACGACGAGCCCTTCGGACCGCGCCCCTGTCTCGATCGCGGTCGCGACCTGTCGGCGGGTTGCCCGCGTGGGAAGCTCGAGACCGAGCTCTGCGTAGCGGTCGGCCAGTTCATCCCAGGAACCCGCGACCCTCAGGTCGTTCGAGCCTTCGTTCAACCGCCGCCGCCGCCGCCGGCGTTTGATGGCCGCGATGATCAGGAAGGGGATGAAGTAGGCAAGCAGCGGGATGCCGATGACACCGAGGACGATGTACGCCCAGCCCGGAAGTGAGAATCCGGGTTTTTTGTCATGCGGATTCTTGTTGCTGATCTTCACCGGGGTGAGCAGCTCATCCTGTTTCTGATTGCTCGTCGGCGGCTGGCGCACCTGGGGCTGCGGCTCGATCTTCGGCCTCGTCGTCTGCTCCTGCGGCGCATCCGTCTTCGTCGGGGTCGGATAGAACGGAACCCAGCCGACACCCTTGAACGCGACCTCGTCCCACGCCGTCACGTCTTTGCCGGTGACGGAGACGACGCTCTGGCCCTTCGCGACCTTCGGCGCGAATCCCATGACCACCCGAACCGGGTAGCCGAGACTGCGGGCCATGAGCGCGAAGGCCGAGGAATACTGCTCCTCGTCACCGACCATCGGTTCTTTCGAGAACAGCTCCGTCATGCGATCGGCGCCCTCCCCCGCGCGGGAGGGAACGGGGTCGGAGGCCAGGCCGTGGCTGAGGTAGCCGATCGTCTTGAGCGAACGCTCGATGTTGCGGAGCTGCTGGATCGTGGTCTTCGCTGTTCCGGAGTACTCGATCGCCTTCGAGCTGACGACATCCGGGATCTTCGTGACCGGCGGCAGTTGGAGTTTCGCGGCCGGCACCGAGGCCAGGCTCTTGTCGTTCGGAAGGATCGGCGTGGTGACACCGACCGAATACACAAGTCCTCGTCGCACGCCGCTCGTGACCGCCGCCGTGCTCGTCGTCGGGTTGATGCGCACGGTGGTCGTCGGATCAACGCCTGAGTATGTGTCGAAGTCGAGGGTCATCGGATATTCGGCATTCGGGAGCCAGACGTCTTTATACCCGTCGACGGTGAAGGTGAGCCGGTTCGATGAGCCAGCCGTGGAGAGCGGCGGAGCGGGGATGTCACGCCCGAGCAGTTGGAAACCACCGGAATCGCTCGTCTGGGTTGTAGGACTCGCGACGCTCCAGACCTGGCCGTCGTAGCTGTCGAGGGTCGCCATGCGGATGCGCTGGCCCTGCTCGAGACCCGTGACGCTGAACAGCTGCGTCTTCGCCTGGGTCTTGGTGAAGTTGCGGTAGCCGCTGAGCGGGCTCGGGTAGACGAGCGGGTCGAAGGGCGGCGTGACCTGCTGGCGGAGCACGAACCGCGCGCCGGGCGTCGGCTGGAGAAGGATGCCTCCGGCCGCCCCTATCACGACGGCCCCGAGCAACACGATCGCGACCCCGACGAACTTGCGTCTGCGCGCGGATCCGTCGACCGTGATCGACATCGCGCCCTCCGCCTTTCGCCGCCAGCCGAGCCAGACGAGCGCGATGCCCGCAAACGCGACCCCACGCACACCGGCGAGGTAGGGCTCGGAGGTTCCGATCAGGATTCCAGCGAGGTAGAGCACCGCGGCGGGAATGAGCAGCAGGCTCGCGCGCCCGGCCGTCCGGCGCTTTCCCGGCAGCCAGCGGCAGGCGACCGAGACACTGACGAGGGCGACGAGCCAGGTGGCGAAGTACGGCACGACGGCGATGTAGGCGGGAGCCTCGACCGGCGTCTGCAGCGTGACGATGTCGGGCCAGCCGAACACGGCACCCTGAAACAATCCGGCGAGGCTCGTACCCGAGGGCAGAACTCCCAGAATGGCTTCGGCCGGCATCGTCAGCGGCGTTCCGAAGAGGAGATAGGCGGCGAGAGCGATCGCGAAGGTCGGAACGATACCGAGCCGGAAGAGGTAGCAGCCGAGGGCCACCAGCGTGCCGACGACGAGTCCGCCGACCCCGGCGAGCAGATAGTTGTACGGACCGAAGGCCGGCTCGAACCCCGCGATGGCGAGCAGGCTGAGGGTGGTGAGCACCGCGACATCCACCCAGCTCGTTCGGGAGAGCCTGCGAAGCCCGACGAACCGGGAGGGGGCAGAAGTCACGGTCGTCGCCGTCATCGCCCGGTCCGATCGAGCAGGGCCGGAAGATCGGCGAGGCGTCCGACGGTGGCGACGACGGTCGTTCCGATCTTGGAGAGTTTCGACTGTGCACCGAGCTCGACCCGCACGGCGATCATCACCGTGTCGTTGCCGTAGAGCGTCGAGACCGACCGCACCTCCGTCGGCGGAGCCTGCGAACCGACGACGATAACCACGAGGGACGGGATCGGCAGAGCGCGGGTTGCGGTGCGAACGAATTCGCGCAGGTTCGCGAAAGCACCGGAGGTCGGCTGGATGCGACAGGAATCGTCGAGAAGAGCCGTCACCGATCGACTGCGCAGCTTCGTCATCTCCCACAGCACGTCGAGGTTCGTCTTCTCGCGGATCACCTGGGACCCGATCGACGCCATGACGGAGATCCCGAGCTCGAATTCGTCTTCAGAGGCGTAGTGGGTGGTCTCCGCGCTCTGCATCAGCAGAAGCTGCGACCGCCGCGTCTCCGTGTACTGTCGCACCATCAACTGACCGGTGCGCGCGGACGTGCGCCAGTGCACGTTGCGGATGTCGTCGCCGGGCTCATACTGCCGGAGCGCGTGGAACGCGAGGTCACTGTTGGTGATCACCGAGCTCGTCTGGCCCTCGAGATCGCGAACGAGGCCGGGGGCGGTGGCCAGCAGCCGTGTCGTCTGGGGATGGACGAAGAGTTCGACCTGTTCCGTCCAGCTGACGGTTCTTCGTACGAGTCCCAGCTGGTCGCCCCGAACGGAGACGGCCGGACCCGCGAGGATCAGCGCGCGCCGATTCGTCGGCATCGCGAAGAGCTCCTCGCTCTCGGCACCGGGCGCGAGCCTCGGCACGGTGAACTCGGCGACCCCCGTGCCCACCGGCAGTTCCATGCGGGTCGGGATGAGGGTCTTCCGGCCGTTGTTGACGACGAGCATGCGGCCGAGGGCTCGCTGGCCGGCGACCACGCGGCGCGGGTTGAGCTCGACGGTCACGGCGTAGGTCGCGCGGCCGAAGGCGAAGCATCCGGCGATCAGGAAACCGCCGAGGAGGGTCGCGCCGAGGAAAGTGAACTCCACCCAGCCGAGGATGCCGGCGATGAGGAAGGATGCCACGGCCGCCCCGATCACCAGCCAGCCGGTCAGGCTGATCGCGCCGAGCACCGGCGAGAGGTATCGCCGGGCCACGGCAAGCGGCGTCGCGAGTGACCGCAGGACGAGGCCGAGCCCGCCGGCGATGGCACGCCGAAGTTGCCGGAGGGCGATTCGGGACTGCGATGGCCGGCGCGGCGGGAGCGAGCGCGGCACGCGCTCGGACGGCGAGCGACGCCGTCGTTCGGTGGCGGATGGTGCCGTCATCCGATCAGGCGGCCCGGTAGGCGGGAGGGGTGACCTCGACGAGGGCGCGGGCGACGATGTCGGCGCCGGTGACTCCGGCGAATTCGGACTCCGGGTCGACGATGATGCGGTGCGCGAGCACCGGCACGGCGAGTTCCCGAACGTCGTCGGGCGTGACGAACGTGCGGCCGCTGGCGATCGCCCAGGTCTTGAGCGCCCTCGCGAGCGCCAGCGCGCCGCGGATGCTGACGCCGAGCGCGGCATCCTTGTCGGCGCGGGTGGCGCTGACGATCTCGCTGACGTACCCCATGATCGAGGCATCCACATGGACGTCGCTCGCTAGCCGGGACATCGTGACGATCGATTCGGAGGCGATGATCGGCGTGATGGAGGATGCCCGCGCCCGGTTCGACGAGTCCATCAGCAGACTGACGGTGGTGTCATGATCCGGATACCCGAGCGATGTCTTGATGAGGAAGCGGTCGAGCTGCGCCTCGGGGAGTGTGTAGGTACCCGCCTGCTCGACCGGGTTCTGGGTCGCGATGACGAGGAACGGCTCGCCGACCGGATGACCGACGCCGTCGACCGTGACGACCCCCTCCTCCATGACCTCGAGCAGCGCGCTCTGCGTCTTCGGGCTTGCGCGGTTGATCTCGTCGGCGAGCACGACGGACGCGAAGATCGGCCCGGGGTGGAACTCGAATCGCCCGTTCGACTGGTCGTAGATCGTGACACCGGTCACGTCGGAGGGCAGCAGGTCGGGTGTGAACTGCACGCGCGAGTGCGTGCCGTCGACCGTGTTGGCCAAAGCCTTGGCCAGCACCGTCTTTCCGGTACCCGGCACGTCTTCGAGCAGCACGTGACCGTTCGAGAGCATCGCGGCGAGCACCAGGCGGATGGTGTGCTGCTTGCCGAGGATCGCCTTGTCGATGTTGTCGACGAGCTGCGTGAAGGCGGTGGCAAACCAGTCGGCCTGCTCTTGGGTTACGGGCATGGGTGTCCTGTCAGGCTCATGGTGGTCATGGGTGGAAACTCACGTGGGGGCTCGAAACGCCTTCGACGATAGCCCAGGCGTTCATACCACAGCGCGTCTTCTGGTCGTTCTCGCTCTGGTAGGTCGTCACGATCGTGGCGTTGTGCAGGTCGGATGCGCCCCCATAGTCGCACCAGAGTTCGACGGTGTGCGGTCCGGGGGCGAAACCGCTGATCGAGACGTGATAGAAGTAGCAGCCGACGTTGCATCCACTCAGCTGAGTGAACGGACCGCGACTGATCGAGACCGACGGGGATGGCGGCGGCGGCGGCTGGTCGACCACCGTGATCGTATTCGACGACGCCGTTCCCGACGTCTTGCCGCCGCCGTTGATCGCGTAAACCGTGAACGAGTGCGTGCCGGCAGTGGCCGAGCGAGTCGTTCCGCTTGTCGCCTGTGTGGCTGCTCCGCCGTCGTAGCTGACCATGTACCTGACGCCGTTCACGTCGCCGGTGTTGGCCGACGCCGTCCAGGTCAGTTGCACGGTCGTCGGCGAATAGCCCCCGGTGTTCGTGATGGTGGCGTTCGTCGGGGCATCCGGCGTTCCGTACGGCGTGACGCTGGTGCTCGAGGGCGAATAGGCACCGCAGCCATCCGAATTGCAGGCTCGGGACTGGAAGGAGTACGAGGTGCCGTTGGTGAGACCGGTGGCGGTGTAGGTGCCCTCCCCGGGCAGCGTCCCTGCGGAGGCGGTCGGCGTTGACCTGATCTCGTAGTGGTCGACCACAAGTCCGTGGGTGTTGGCCGGGGCGCTGATCGTCATCGTCGCCTTCGCGTCCGTTGCGGCGACGTTCGACGGGGGCGGCGGCGCATCCGGGACATCATGGATGGTGACGGAGAGCACTCCGGTCACGTTGCGGCTCGGGTCTTTCGTCACGTCCTGCACCGTGTACTGCACGTTCGCCGCGCCGGTGTCGGAACCCGTGGGCGCCGTGACCGTGATCGACGTTCCGGTGTTCGAGATCTGCACACCGTTCGGCGCACTCACCAGGGTCGCCTTGCCGAGGATCGTCAGCGGGTTGTTCGGGAACGGATTGATCCAGTAGGTGGTGCCGACGGCATCACTCAGGGTGCTCTTGTTCGTCGTCCCGCGCTGGAAGTCGAGCTTCTGCGGCGGATTCTTCTGTTGGGCGAGCGGCTGTTTCGACGACACGACCTGCACGTTGACGGAGCCCGGGATGCTGAAAGCCTTATAGGACACGGTGAAGTTGATGACCCCGTTGACACCCGGCTGCGTTCCGAATGGCGCCGAAAGGGTCATGGAGGAGCCGCTCTCGGAATGCACGATCGCGCTGTTCGTTCCGCTGAAGCCGCTGTACTGAACCTGGCTGAGGATGGCGGGGTTCGGCTGGTAGGTCGAGCTTCGCAGATCGATCGTCTGTGACCCCTCACCGGCGATGATCTGCACCGTCGGCGGGGTGAAGGTCGGCGGTACATCCGACTGGTCGGCGCTGCCCACCGTGATCGGCAGCGTGAGCAGGGTGATCCGATCGGCGGTCGTGCCCGGGTCTCTGCCGTCGTTCACCCGGAAGGTGACGGCGGCCGGACCGCGATAGTCCTTCGCCGGCGTGAACGTGAGCTGCTGGGCGTTTACAAAGGGCGACGATCCGTTGCTGTTTGTCGCGTTGGTGTCGGCGCCCCCGGTCATCTTGAAACCGCGCCCTGAGGGGACATCGATGATGTTCGCGAGGGTGAAGGAGATCGTGCCATTCATCTTGACGATCTCATTCAGCCCGGGCTTGATCTGAGGAGGGGCGGTCGACGCATCCGCGGATCCCGGCTTGGGCGGCACGACGATGAACGCCTGACCGGCGAGCCCGGTCGTCGGGTCGGTCAGCGAGTAGGTGATCGCCATGCGGTGCTCGCCCGGCGTAACGGTGATACGACTGTCGGTGCCAACCACCGCGGCACTCGCGTTGACGCCCTTGACGGCCACCGTGAGGTCGCTCGTCACCCCCGACGGGTTCGTCGCCCCGTCGAGCGCGTCGACCTTGATCGAGGTCTTTCCGGTCAGGTCCTGGATGTCGATGACGTGGTCGGCCGCCGTGGGATAGACGGGTTTCGCATCCTTCGTCACCAGGACCTGGATGTACGCGGTCGCCGTTCCACCCTGGCCATTGGTGATCTGGTAGCGCACGAGATAGGCGCCCTCGGTGGTCGGTGCCGTCAGCAGAACGACGGATCCACTGACCTTCGCGACCAACGGCGCCTGCACCTCCCCGAGCTTCGGAAGGAGGCTGATCGTGTAACCGTTCGGGTCGGAGTCGTTGAGCAGCACCGGCACGGCTGCGGTCTTGCCCGGTTTGATCTGCACCTTGTCGTCGACCGCGGTGGGGGGCTTCGCGGTCGACGGGCGGGGCACGACCCCGATGTTGATCGTGCCGACGGACTGCTTTCCGGCGGTGTCTTCGACGCGGTAGCTGAAGCTGTCGGTTCCGGCGGCGTTGACGTAGGCCTCGTAGGTGAACGAGGTCGGGCTGATCGCTGAGACGCGACCCTTCGACGGTGCGGAGCCGATGCCGTCGAAGGTCACCGAGTCGCCATCCGGATCGATCCCGTCGAGCGGCACGACGATGCTGATGGATGCCCCGGCGAACGCGCGCCCGGTCAGTGTCGTCGCCTCGGGTGCCCGGTTCTTGCCGCTCTTGGCGGTGACGACGAAGTTGACCGTCGCTGTCGCATGCTGTCCGAACTTGTCGGTGATGCCGTAGCTCACGCTGTAGGTTCCGGCCTCCGTCGGGGCCTGGTAGCGAACGAATGACCCACTGACGAACGACGTCGCTCCGGACCCCTGGCTCGCCGTGCTCGCGAGCGTCGGGTCGAGGGTGAACGGCTCGTTGTCGGGTGAGGAGTCATTGTCGAGCACATGCACGGTCGCGATGTCGCCGGCCCGCACTGTCGCGGTGTCATCGTTCGCGATCGGCGACTGGTGGTTGACCAGTGGCGGGATCGGAACGACCGTGATGCCGGCCGTCGCGGACTTCGCCCCGTCAGACACCGTGTAGGTCAGCTGCACCTGCTGCGCGAGCACCCCGGAAGCCGTGATCCGCACCGTCGTATTGTTGAGCAGTTCGACGTTGAGCGTCTTCGTATCCGGCCCGCCGTTCACCGACTGCACGACGAGCACCCTCCCTGACGGAGAGACGTCGTTCGCCAGTACGGCAACCGTCGTCGGTTCGCCCGGGCGCACATAGGCGATGTCTTTCACCGCGACCGGAGGCGCGTCGGAGGTCGAGGGTGGAGTGACGACGACGAGGGCCAGCCCCGTGGTCGAGTGCGATCCGGCAGCGAGGGTATAGGTCAGGTAGTAAGAGCCGGCGCTCGACGACTGGAAACCGATCGTCGACTTCGACTGGTCGACCGTGATGGTGGCGTTGCCGCCGGTTTCGAGCTTTGCCCCGACGAGGGAGAGCGGCGCACCGGACGGCGAGAGGTCGTTGGCGAGGGCGTTGAAGGTGACCGGTGCTCCGACGGTCGTCTGTGCGAAGTCCGGCACGGCGACCGGATCCATGCTCCCGGCCGGCATCACGTTGACCTCGAGGCTCCCGGTCGCCGTCGCATGCCCGTCCGAGACCGTGAAGGTGACCTGCTTCGCGCCCGTCTGCCCGGTCTTGCTGGTGAAGAGGATGTGGCCATCCGGGGTGAACTGCACGGAATCCGGGGTCGTCGGCGACGCGTTGACGATGTAGAGGTCGTCGCCATCGGGGTCGTTCCAGTCGTTGAGCACGTTGTACTGGATGCTCTGCCCGACCTCGACGGAGGTGATGCTCGAGCGCGTGGCCGCCGGAGCGACATTCGCCGTAAGGGGGCGGATCGTGATGTTGACCGGAGCGGACGCGAACGCCTGGCGCCCGTCGGTGATCGTGTATTGGAACGAGGCTCCGCCGACATTACCGTCGGCGGGGGTGTATTGCAGCGCTCGACCGCCCTGAATGACGTCGATGACGCCCTGCGCGGCCGGGAGCTGGTCGACGGCGCTGATGGTCAGCACGTCGCCGTCCTGGTCGGTGTCGTTGTCGAGCACCGGCAGGATCGTCGTTCGACCCGGCCTCGCGCCGAAGTTGTCTGCGACCGCGACGGGCGGGTGGTTGGTCGCGGTGCGGTTGGCGAGTGCATCGGCGAACGACTGCTTCACCGGCTTCTCCTTGCCGGTCTGACCGTCTTTCGTCACCTGGTCGGGATTGACCTGCGCCCAGTTGTTGACCAGCCGGAGATTGGATGTCGCGATCCAGGCGTTGCCGTTCTGCAGGTTGTTCAGCGCGATGACGCCATGATTGACCCGGAACTCGAGGTCGTTGCCGGTGGTCGGCTGGTCGATTTCCTGAGCGATCGGCGTCTTGCCGTCGCAGGCGTAGAGGTACTTCTGGGCACCGGACCAGGCGCCGTAGGAGCATCCGCCGAGGAAGACCGGGGACGACACCCCCTTCGCGCTGGAGACCGGGCTGTTGATCTTCGCGGAGACGGTCGTCGGTGCACTCCCGTCGAGGGGAACCTGGATGAGCGACGACCCGGTCGCGACGATGGCGTACGAGTTCTCGGGCCCGGCCTGCTGGAGGCGCAGGCCCTTCGACTTGCCGAGGCTGGTGGTCTTGCCGGCGGCGAGCATGAGTGTGTTCGCCGTCGTGTCGAGAACGACCGGCTGCTCGCCGACCGCGGAGAGCTGGAAGGTCTTCGGGACGACGGTGACGGTCGACGTCGCAGCGCTTCCGGGCCGGTCGACCGTGTAGAGCTTCTTCGCGGTCTTCGAGACGGCGAACACACGTCCGGTCTTCGACACCGTCACCTGCGAGCCGGAACCGAGCTTCGCGGCCGTCGGCGTCTTCGCCGGGTCGAAGCTGAGGCGGGCGGTGCCGTCGATCACCCAGAGGCGACCGTCGGGGGCGAGCACCGCTATCGTGTCTTTGCCGTAGGCTACCCGCGATCCGATCGGCACCTGGATCTTCTGCGTGAGCGACACGAACGCCGGGTCGATCACCTGCACGGTGCCGAGGGTCGCGTCCGTGAGCAGCGTCGCCCCGCCGTCTTGCAGCACGTCGAGGTCTTTCGACGATCCGTTGACCTTCGCGTCGAGCTCACCGATCTGATGATTGAGCCGACCACCGAGCAGCTTCTCGCCGTTGGTCACCCACACATTCTGAGAGTTGAGATCGACGTCGGTGACGGGAAATCCCTGATGGAACAACGCCAACGACAGCGGCACGCCGGCGAGCACAGCGATGGCGACACCAGAGGCGACGGTCTTACGACCTTTGACCCACGACGCGAGAGCCCCCACTGACTATCCCACCCCACGTGATCGCCCGTCGTACCAGTCAAATGTACGCTCTCCTCGAGGCTAACACGGCGTGTATCGAGACGAAATGCAATCACTCATTCGTGTCCGA
>JANYGT010000275.1 GCA_025362355.1 Lacisediminihabitans sp.
ATACCTTCGAATATGTCAATTGCCACCGACATCCACTCGGCGTGTCATCCCGCCCGCGGATGCTCGGCGGCCCGATGCTCGCCCACCGACCACCGTGCACCGTGCACCGTGAACCCGCACACCCCTCCCCAAAACGCAGGAGTTTCGCGGGATTCTTGTCACAACGTGACGGTTTTGCTCAGAAACGGCAGAATCTCCTGCGTTTTGAGAGGAAGGAAGAGGGCCGTTACGAGGTGATCGACGAGCCTTCGGCGTACTCGGGCTCGCGCGATGCATCCGCCCGGGCCGCCGCGGCCGCCGCGCGCCCCGGGGAGAAGACCCAGAAGCGGTAGAGGGCGAACCGGAAGGCGGTTCCGAGGGCGAGGCCGACGACATTGGTCGCGACATTGTCATCGAGGATCGACGTCAGGCCTAGAGCATAGTGCGACACCCAGAGGCACCCGACGGCGATGAGGAGCCCGGCGATGCTGACGACGGCGTATTCGACGCCCTGGCGGACGGCATCCGTGCGGCGCTGGTCGCGGAACGTCCAGAGCCGGTTGCCGATCCAGCTTGCGATGATCGCGAGGGTGCTCGAAATCACCTTGGCGATCACCGGGCCGCTGTGCACGATGCTCGGCGAGAGCACCGTCGATCGCAGTGCGTTGAAGACCACGATGTCGATGACGACGCCGATACCGCCGACGAGGAGGAAGGTCGCACCCTGGCGCATCAGCGCACGGAGCGACTCACGGGAGAGGAAGGTGCGGAGGCGGCCGCGCGTGAGGGTCTCAGACATTGGCAGCCTCGAGGGACTGCAGCGGAACAGCCACGACGGGGGCGAAATTGCGCGCACCGAACATCCGCGTCGGCAGGCCCCTCAGTCCCCACAGCGTCACGCGACCGATCGCCTCCCGGACTATGCCCGACGACATCTTCGAGACACCGTGCACCCTCTCGACGAAGGTGATCGGAACCTCGGCGATGCGAAGGCCCGCCGTATATGCGTGCCAGAGCATATCTATCTGGAAGCAATATCCCTGGCTTTCCACGGCGTGGTAGTCAATGGCGCGAAGGGCGTCGGCGCGGAAGGCGCGATACCCGCCGGTCACGTCGCGTACCGGGAGTCCGAGCGCGACCCGCGCATAGAGGCTGCCTCCGCGGGAGAGGACGATGCGACGAAGCGGCCAGTTCTCCACGGCGCCGCCCGGCGTCCAGCGCGAGCCGAGTACGACATCCGAATCGTCGAGAGCTTCGAGAAGGCGGTGAAGTTCCTCCGGCCGGTGGGAGCCGTCCGCGTCCATCTCGACGAGGCGGTCGAAGCCCTGCTCGAGACCCCAGTCGAAACCGGCCCGATACGCGGCGCCGAGCCCCTCCTTGCCCTCACGGTGCAGAGCGTGCACACGTTCGTGCCCCGAGGCGAGGGCGGAGGCGAGCGCGCCGGTGCCGTCTGGGGAGTTGTCGTCAACGACGAGGATGTCGACACCCGGAACGCTGCGGAGAACGCGCGCAACGATGAGCGGTAGATTTTCACGCTCGTTGTACGTCGGGATCACGACGAGGGTTCGGGTTTTTTCGATCATGGGGTCTCCCTGGTCAGTTCGTAGACGGTCGTGAGATGGACGGGAAACTGATTGGTCACCGCATAGCCGAGGCTCTCGAGGCGCAGCACGTCTGCGGGGACACCGGCGCCCGACAGTTCGAGGGCCCACACCGTGCGTGTCGTCCCGAGCCGCACCGCGGTGATCGGGGACACGGCATCCCAGATGCCGGAGAGCCGGCTGTAGGGGGTCATGAGGGTGACATCCCGAAGGCCCGCGAAATCCTGCGGATAGAGGTGGATGGCCAAGCGCGGCTTAACGGACGGCTTCACCGTCTCATCGAAGACGACGGCATCACCGGGCGAAGAGTGCTCGGCGACGACCTGTGCGACCTGGCGGAAGTCACTGTTGTTCTTCGCGTACTGGCCACGCTCGGACAGGTAGCTCGGCACAGCGAGGGCGACGAGGGCGACGATCGCGAGCACCCGGATCCAGTTGCGGCGCAGGCTCGAGAGCCCCACGGCCATCACGATCGCGACCGCCGGCGTGCAGAACGAGACGTAGCGGGTGCTGTACATCGGAGCGACGAGCGAATTGCCGATCATCAGGGCTGCGGTCGGCAGGGCGAACCAGCCGAGCAGCAGCACGGCGTCGGCACGGAAGCGCCGCACGATCAGCACGGAGCCCACGACGATCAACACCCAGCCGGCGGCCGCGAGCCAGGGCGAGTCGAACCACTGCGTGACGACGACCGACTGGGCCGTCGCGTAGTTGCGCTTCGCGAGGAACGCGATCTGGTGATGCTGCGTCAACCCGTAGGCGAGCACGGGGCCGGCGAGCACCACCGCGACACCTGCCGCTGCGAGCCAGCGGCGGAGGAATACGCGGGTACCCCTCGTCGACAGCACGACTAACAGGTGGATGCCGGCGAGCAGCACCAGGTAGAGGAAGAAGTAGATCGACAGCGCGATCACAGCGCCATAGGCGAGCCAGGGAAGCAGCCTGGCCACTCGGCGGCGAAGCAGCGTGACGAGCAGCACGCTCGACCAGACCGCGAGCGCGGTCGCCATCGCGTAGGAACGCCCCTCGGTTGCGATCAGGGTGACCCGCGGCAGCACCATGAAGATGATTCCGGCGGCGACCGCGATCTGCCTGGTGAGCAGCATGTTCGCGAGTATGACGGTCCCGGCGACGGCGATGCCGATGGCGATGGCACTCGGCAGTCGGACGGCGAATTCCGAGGCGCCGACCAGCTGGATCCAGAAGTGCAAAAAGACGTAATAGGTGCCATGGACGGCATCCACGCGACCGAGTTCGCCCCAGAGGGTTGCGAGCGGACGTTCCGCCGACATGACACTGGCCGCTTCGTCGCCCCAGAACGACGGATTCCAGGAGCCGAGCATCGACACGACGGCACCGGCGAGTCCGAGCAGCGCGGCGAGTGGACGAATACCGAGCGGACCGATCGCGGGTGCACGGAGACGGGAACCCCGACCGACGGCGGGTTCGGCGAGGCCGGCCTCGTGCAGTGTCGACGTGCTGCTCACCAGGTTTCACCTCACTCGACATTCGGGCGTCGCCTTCGGATGGCGGCGCCCTCCAGACGAGTCTGGTCGGCATTACGGGGTGTTCAGCCTCAAACGGGGGTGAGCGGCGTGAGAGTTCGTACAGGCTCGAGACGCGGGGCTCGAGACGCGGGGCTTGGGTCTCGGGCCTCAGACGGCGGGCATCGTCACAGTCACGGAGAGTCCGTTCGCGTTGACGAGGGAGATCGACCCTCCGGCCGCATCGACGATGGCATGCACGATGGCGAGTCCGAGACCGCTTCCACCGCTGTTCTTGGCACGGGATTCGTCTGCTCGCGAGAATCGGTCGAACGCCACGGGGATGAACTCCTCCGGCATCCCCGGACCGGAGTCGACGACCGTGAGCGCGAGGCCGACGGGCGAGTGGCGGAGAGCGATACGCACCCAGCCGCCATCCGGTACCGCGGTCGACGCATTGTTCGCGAGGTTCAGGATGACGCGACCGAAGTTCGTCGGCGCCACACGGTAGCGCGCTTCGGTCGGCACCTGGTCGATGTCGTAGTCGATGGTGACCCCATTCGCCGCGGCCGCGAGGCGGGCCCGATCGACGGATGTCGCGAGCTCACCGGCAAGCTGGTTCCAGTCGCTCGTCGTGACCCCACCCGCAGCCGCCGGCTGCTCGAGCTGCGAGAGTTCGAGCAGCCCGGTGGCGAGCCCGGACAACCGCTGGACGGATCGCTGTGCGTCGGTGATCTCGGCCTCGAGGGCCACGGCATCCCCACTGCTCAGGTGGGCCAGCTCCAGCTGTCCCATGAGGATGGCGAGCGGTGTCCGCAGTTCGTGGCTCGCGTCGGAGACGAGCTGCCGTTCGCGATCCACCGACTGTCGCACATCGGCGATGAACTCGTTGAGGGTAACCGCGAGGGCCGAGAGCTCGTCCATCGCGGGCCCGACGGGGAGCGGTTCGGTCGATCCCTCGGCGAGGATCGCCTTCGCCTGCCGGCGCATCCGCGTCACCGGCCGGAGGGCGAGCGCCGTCAGTATCCACGAGGTGAGGCCGAAACCGATCACGCCGAGCACGGCGCCGACCATCAGCGCGTGGGTGATCTGGTCGAGCGCGATGATCGACGAGTCCTGGTTGCGCGCGGTGATGACGTGCCAGGTGCCGGCGGTCGTCGACACCGTCTCGTTGTAGACGGCGTACTCTTCATCGGCCATCGTGATGGTGTGCGTGTCGTCGTCGAGCCGTGCGAGCGAGTCCAGCTTTCCCTCGAGTCTTTTCGGGAGGTTCGATACGGCGATGATCCCCGACGGTGTGATGACCGCGACGAGCTGGCCTCGGCCGGGCTTGTCGATCAGCGGCGCTGCGCTACTCGTGATCCTGGTGACGTAGGGGGATGCGTCATGGTGGAGCAGCGTCGTCGTCGTCGTGTTCTGGATGTGGTCGACCTGCGCCCGGAACGTGACGACGGCGGCGAAGGCGACGATCGCCGCGATGACGAGGGTTCCGATGGTGATCCTCGAGCGGATGGTGAGACGGCGGAAGACCCTCATTCCGGCCCGCTCCCGATCACTCGACGACCTCGAGGGAATACCCCTTGCCACGGAGCGTGACGATGCGAACCCCGGCCTCCTCGGAGTCGATCTTGCGGCGGAGGTAGCTGATGTACTGGTCGACGATGTTCGGATCGATGTTGTCGACGCCGCCCCAGACATCCTCGAGGATGCGCTGCCGACTTACGATCTGCCCGGACTGGCCGGCGAGCAGCCTCAGCAGGGTGAACTCCTTCGGGCTCATGGCGACCGTACGGGAATCGACCCTGACGGTGAGAGCGAGGGAGTCGAGGTGGAGTCGCCCCACCGAGATGGTGAGTTTGTCGCCCGCGGCATCCCGCCGGAGAAGAGCTCGCACCCGAGCGCTCAACTCGACGAACGCGAAAGGTTTCGTGAGGTAGTCGTCGGCACCGGAGTCGAGGCCGAAGACACGGTCCTCGACGGCGTCCCGTGCGGTGATCAGCAGGATGGGAAGCAGGTTGCCGGCCTCACGGATGCGCCGGCAGATCTCGAATCCCGACATCTGCGGCAGCATGACGTCGATGGCCGCGAGGGAGAAGTCGTTGTTCGTGATCGCGATGAGGGCATCGACGCCGTTTGCGACGACCTGCGTCTCGTATCCCTCCGCCGTCAGTCCGCGGTCGATCAGCCTGCCCATCTCTGGGTCGTCTTCGACGATGAGGATCTTCACAAGGGAATGCTCCCACGTCTTCGTCGGAACTCGCCGCTGCCGTTGATTCAGCGGGCCGAAGAGTGTTGTCTTGGGTCACAGGCATACTCGGCAGTACATAGATCACAACGCACACCCGGGGAGACATGATGACGAACGACCAATCCGGCACGGCCGATTCGGGCAGCACCGCACCCCTCGACCTCCGGCCACTTCCCGGCAGCGAACGGCGCTCCGCAGATGTCATCGCCCCGTCGGCCGTCGCCCTCCAGCCGGATGGTGTCATCGAGGCGACGGTACTGCTCCGTCGACGCTCCGCCGTCGACACCGAGGCCGTGACGACCGGGGCGCCGCTCAGCAGGGAGGAGGTCGCCGCCACCCTCGGAGCAGATCCGGCAGATGCCCTCACCGTCGAGGATTCACTCGCTCTGCTCGGTGTGACCGTCATCGAGACCGACCTTCCGTCCCGCCGCATCCGAATCTCAGCACCGGCGAAGACCATGTCGCGGGTCTTCGGCGCGACGCTCGAAGCGGTGACCAGCCGGGCGGCCGACGGAACCGAATCGCAGCATCGCAATCGCAGCGGCGGTCTGATGGTGCCGGCCGCGCTCGACGGAATCGTCACCGCGGTGCTCGGACTCGACGACCGTCCGCAGGCTCGCGCGGAGTTCCGTATCGCGGAAGCGAAGGCGGTCTCGCTCAGCTACACCCCGCTGCAGCTCGGCGAGATCTACAGGTTTCCCGCGGGCACCGACGGCACGGGCGAGACCATCGCGATCATCGAACTCGGCGGAGGATTCGCTCTGAGCGAGCTGGATACCTACTTCGCCGGCCTCGGGATCACCGCTCCGACGGTGACCGCGGTCGGGGTGGATGGCGCGGCCAACATCCCCGGTAAAGATCCGAACGGCGCCGACGGCGAGGTGCTCCTCGACATCGAGGTTGCCGGCGCTCTCAGCCCCGGCGCCGACATCGTCGTCTACTTCGCACCCAACACCGATGCCGGTTTCGTCGACGCGGTGAGCGAGGCTGCGCACGCGACGGTGACGCCGACATCCATGAGCATCAGCTGGGGCCAGAGCGAAGACCAGTGGACCGCACAGGCCCGCGCGGCACTCGACAACGCCTTCGTGGATGCCGCGGCACTCGGCATCACCGTCACGGCGGCGGCGGGTGACAACGGCAGTGCAGACGGTGCGACGGATGGCCGAAACCATGCCGACTTCCCGGCCTCGAGCCCCCACGTCCTCGCCTGTGGAGGCACGAGCCTCCAGGCGACCGGAACGACGGTGACCTCGGAGACGGTGTGGAACAACGGCGCGGGCGGAGGCGCGACAGGAGGCGGGGTGAGCGACGCCTTCCCTCTTCCGAGCTGGCAGGCGAAGGCCGGCGTTCCGGCATCGACCTCGAAGTCCGGCGGGCGCGGAGTCCCCGACGTCGCGGCTGTCGCAGATCCGGCGACCGGCTATCAGGTACTCGTCGACGGCCAGCAGAAGGTCTACGGCGGGACGAGTGCCGTCGCGCCGCTCTGGGCGGCCCTCGTCGCCCGACTCGCGCAGGGCACGGGAGGGCGGCTCGGGCTGCTGCAACCGAAGCTCTACGCCGCAGCGGAAGGCACTCCACCGACGGGCTTCCGAGACGTCGTCACCGGCGACAACGGCAGCTTCAGCGCCAGGAAGGGCTGGGATGCCTGCACCGGACTCGGGGTGCCCGACGGCACGGCGCTTCTCGCGGCGCTCGGAGGTTCGCAGACGGCGGGCTGAACCGGCACTGCCGAAACTCGGTGTGGTTGGCTAGAGTTTTCGATCATCACCGCCAGGACCTCGCGGGCCCATTCCGAAGGGGATACCCGTGTTCTGGCAGATCGTGGTTCCTGTGGCCCGACCGTTCC
Organism: Lacisediminihabitans sp.; assembly: GCA_025362355.1. GTDB lineage: Bacteria > Actinomycetota > Actinomycetes > Actinomycetales > Microbacteriaceae > Lacisediminihabitans. Next base: position 7,162 of record JANYGT010000275.1, read on the forward strand.
TGCGAGCCTGGATGAGCGCCTCCGAACGTTCCCTGCAGCGAGCGCCCGTCGCGTCGGGCGCACCGCAGGTGCACGCAGGCGGCGCGGATGCCGACCGCATACTGCTGGTCGGCGACGGACCATCGGTCGGACACGGCGTACTCTCGCACGAACTCGGCCTCGCCGGTCACCTCGCCCGTCGGCTGTCGCCGATGACGGGACGCGGTGTCGACATCGACATCGTCGTCTCCGGGGTGATGACGGCCGCGAATTACCGTGTTTCGGTCGCAGGCGTCGACCTCTCGCGCTTCGACGCGGTCGTGCTCACCATCGGGGCCAACGAGGCCCGCGCGCTGCTCCCTGCCAAGGCCTGGCGCAACAGCCTCGCCGATATGCTCGATCACTTCGAGTCGGCCAGCCCGGCGAACGTCCGCATCTTCTTCATCGAGGTGCCGTCGACCCGGGCGAACATCGCCTTCCCACCGATATTCCGCGCCATCGTCGATCGCCAGGTCGTGATGCTCAATCGCATGACGGAGGCGGTCGTCGCCGAGCGCGAGCGGGTCTCACTCGTGCCATTCGATCCGCCGCAGGACCCTAGGGCGCGTCGTCATTCCAGCCGGGAGTACGACCGATGGGCCGGACTGATCGCTCCCCACCTCAGCATGCATCTCGACGAGTCGAACCTCGCCCCGCGGGTGAGCGAGGAGACCGACGAGGCCGCGCGACAGCGAGCCCTCGACGACCTCGAACTCGCCGTCGGGCCGAACCCTCGCATCGACGCGATCGTGTCCTCTGCGCACGCCCTGTTCGGCACGAGCGGAGCGACGGTCACCATCATCGACAACGACCGGCAGTGGGCGAAGTCGAGGGCCGGCGTCGAGTCGTTCGACGTCCTGCGGGCGAACGCGTTCTGCAACGTCGCGATCCGACGCGCCGGAGTGTTCGTCGTGCGGGATGCATCGATCGACCCGCAGTTCAGTGCGATGCCGTCGGTGACGGAGCAGCGCATCCGCTTCTATGCCGGGCATCCGATCGAAGCACCGGACGGCCAGAGAATCGGGGCTCTCTGCGTCATGGACACGTCTCCGCGCGAATTCAGTACGCGTGATGCCGCGCTGCTGCGGGATCTGGCGATCCAGGTTCAGAACGAGATCTGGGAATCGGTGCCGGGGTCGATCAGCGAGGGGAACCCGGCATCCCGCGCGGCCGGATCGCGCGATCGGCGCAACCGCCCGCTGGACTGAGCGCGCGGCCCGCGTCAGCGACCCGCCGCGTACCCTTGGGCTCCCCGCGGGTTCGCCGCGCCGAACAGCAGGCCGGATGCGGATCTCCCGACGGCGGAGAGGCGTCCGAGACTCCAGCCGCCCGCCTGGGTGACGTTGTGACCGCGCAGCACGAGTTCGGCGATGGCGGCCTCCGGGAGGCGAGACTCGACGACCGCGCCGGCCGGTGTCCAGGTGCGCGGCCAGAACGATTCCGGGAACGCGGTCGAGTGGAACGCCGGTGCATCGATGGCTTCCTGCGGCGAGTAGCCACCGATGATCGTCCGTAGGAGGTAGAGCAGCTGCCACTGGTCCTGCTGGTCGCCACCGGGGCTTCCGAGAGCGGTGACCGAGTCGTTCGGACCGAAGACGATCGTCGGCGTGAGGGTCGTACGCGGGCGCTTTCCCGGCATCAGCGTCGACGGGGTGCCCGGCTCGAGCCAGGTCATCTGAAGTCGGGTGCCGAGGCAGAATCCGAGCTCCGGAATGGTCGGATTCGACTGCAACCACCCGCCGGACGGCGTCGCCGAGACGACGTTGCCCCAGCGGTCGATGACGTCGATGTGGCAGGTGTCACCGCGGGTGACCCCACTCGAGTCCACCGACGGCTCGCTGCGGTCGATGGCGGGTTCCGTCCGTTCGACGGTCGGCTCGCCGGTGCCGGCCGCGAAGCCCGCCGGACGCTCCTCGACGAGCGGCGGAAAAGAGGCATCCACTCCGGGCACGTGACCGGGGCGCAACTGCAGCGACGCCGAGTTGGTGATGAGTCGTCGTCGCACGTCCGCATATTCCGACGAGAGGAGATAGTCGAGCGGCACCTGCGTGTCGTCACCGTAGTACGCCTCGCGATCGGCGAAGGCGAGCTTCTGCGACTCGAGGATCGTGTGCGCGCCGACCCCCGTCGACGGGTCGAGCAGGTCGTCGTCGAAGCCGGCGAGGATGGCGAGCGACTGCAGGATCGCCGGCCCCTGCCCCCACGGCCCGGCCTTCGCGATCGTGTGGCCGCGGAACTCGGCGGTGACGGCCGACTCGTAACCGGCCGAGAATCCGGCGAGGTCCGCGGCGGTGATGACACCGGCGTGGTCACCGCCGGTCGAATGCCGGTGCGGATCGCGGATGAACTCGACGATGGCCTCGGCGACGAAACCCTCGCGCCACTCCCGGCGTGCCGCGTCGATCCGCTCGTGGCGGGACTCGCCCGTCGCGGCCTCCGCGAGGCGCTGCAGGGTGCGGGCGAGTGCGGGGTTCACGACGAGCTCGTCCTCGGCGACGGGGCTGCCGCCGGGCATCCACTGCTCAGCGGATGTCGGCCAGTGCTGCGTGAACAGCTCTCTGACGGTCGCGATGGTCGCGGCGACGCGTCCGAGCATCGGATGCCCGTCCCGCGCGTACTCGATGGCGAACTGCAGCACGTCGGGCAGTTCCCACGACCCGTGATCGCGCAGCAGCAGCAGCCACGCATCCACGGCCCCCGGAATCGCTGCGGCGAGAGCACCGGCTCCCGGCACCAGGTCGAGCCCCTCCGCGCGGTAGTGCTCGACGGTCGCGCCGGCCGGAGCGGGCCCCTGTCCCATCAGGACGACGGGGTTTGTCGGCTCGAACTCGGTGACGAAGAGCCCGACGACATCCCCGCCCGGACCGTTCAGGTGCGGTTCGACGACGTGGAGCACGAACGCGCCCGCAACGGCCGCATCGAAGGCGTTGCCGCCACGCTCGAGCACGGCCTGGGCAGAGGCGGTCGCGAGCCAGTGGGTGGAGGCGGCCATGCCGAAGGTACCGCGCAGCGTCGGGCGGGTGGGAAAAGGGGGTGGGGGAGTGAACGTCATCTGAATTGACAGTATGCAATATCCGACGGTACTCGTAACACTTCGCGATCACGCCGAGAGAGAGGCGGAGAGTTTCGCACCGGTGACCCTCGCCTCGACCACCTCATACGTCAGCCCGCTGAAGTGACGCGCGAAGTTCGCGATCGTCGCGATGACAGCGGATCGGATGGATGTCGGCATGAGAACTGCTCGACTGGCTCCACGGGGCCTACGGCGCAGCCTGACCCCGCGCGCGCGACCCCGCACGCGAAATCGCGATCGCCCCGCAGGCGAAGCCGAGGATCACCGCCGTGAGCACCACGCAGTAGATCACGACGGAGAGCACGCCACCGGGCCCGCCAGGCTCGAGGAACGGGTACGGATACCAACCCCCTAGGCCACCGCGGATCATCGTGAAAGCGAGCCAGGCCAGCGGATAGGACGCGACGAGGCCGAGCGAACGCCAGCGCACCGGCACTCGACCCGGTGTGAGGATCCAGTCGAGCACGAGCAGGATCGGGATCGCGACATGGAAGACCTCGGTCGGCCAGTCCGGTCCCTGGTAATCCCCGTTCGACGGGATGTTGCGCAGCAGTATGTTGTACACGATCGCCGTGACGACGGCGTAGGAGAGCACTGCCATCCGCACGGTGCTGAGCAGTCGGGTGTCGACCGGATGGCGAAGGGCGAACACCCCTCCGACGACGAGCACGACGACGTTCATCATGCTCGACTCGATGGTGAAGTAGGCGAAGTACTGGTCTGGCTTGAAGGCGCTATGGGCGATCGTGTCCACGATCTCGGTCACGATTCCGGAGAGCACGAGCAGACCGGCGATGATCCTGGCGACCCCGATCACGCTCCGGATGGTGCCCCGGGTGGTGCTGAGCGGTCGAAAGGCCGGGTTTCGATCGTTGGACACCGTCGTCATCTGACAAGGGTAATCCGAAGGGGCGCCCATCGAAAGCAGAAACCAACGTAACGTGGAGGTAGCGCCACCACAGCGCTACGAAAGAGGTAACACTTGCCCGACGAATGCATACACGGTCTCGAAGCCGGACTGTGTGATCTCTGCTATCCGAAACCGGCGCCGGTTGTCGAAGCTCCGGTCGCGAGCTCAAGCCGCAGCGGTTCGACCCGCACCGCCACGCGCGCTCGGCCGGCGCAACGCCGCACCGCCGGCGTCGGCACGCCAGACCACAAGGTCGGCGAACAGCGCATCTACCACTTCACCCACATCGACAACCTGGCCGGGATCATCGAGCACGACGGTCTCGTCGCGAGCGGAAGAGCGACTCCGGTCGTCGATGCGTCGTCCGCCGACAACCGGTCGAAGCGGTCCGAACGTTCGCTCGGCGATTCCACCGTCGCCGACTATGTTCCCTTTTTCCTGTCGCCGAACGCGGCGGTCTGGTCGATCATCCGCTCGCAGAAGGCCGACCCGCGACTATCGGCCGAGATCCGCCACCACTCGGCATCGGAGTTCGTGATCCTGGTCTCAACGGTGAAGGTGGCGGCGACGATGCACGTCGCGGTCGCCGACGGTGACCCGTCCAAGCCCCCGACGAGCTTCGGGATCACGCCGGAAGACAACGATCGCGTGCTGCGGAAGCTCCGCGCCGACGACGAGGCGATCCTCGCCGGCGAGGTGCTCGTGCACGAGCGTTTCCCGTTCGAGCAGCTCGCCCTCATCGGTGTCGCGAACGATCGCGCGCGCGACCTCGTCAAGGACATCCTGCAGGCGGCTGCCCACGAGCCGAAAGTCAGCGTCTATCCGCCCTGGTTCGCAAAGGCGGAGTAACGCCAGCCGATCTCGCGCGAACCGAGCTAGAACCAGATACTCAGCCACGGAGTCGTGGACGAGCGGAAGCACAGTTCGACGACGGCCGCGGCCCCCGGCGTGAGTTCTTCGATACGTCCGGCCCTCGTGAGCAGCACGGGTGATACCCCGCCGAGGTAGATGGCGCTGAGTTCGTTGACGGTCAGCGCCACGGCATCCGCGTCATCCGGAATGTCGCCGGTCAGCGTGCCGACCACGGCCGTACCGTCGCTCGAGATGGTCAGGAGGAACCTCCCGGCAGCGAACCCGAGCTCGTCTCTCACGTCGAACACGAGGTGACCGGGCGCGTGGTACCGCCGAGCCGTCAGTGCTGCCGGGACATCGAGGATGCGCGTCCAGAGGTGATCCCGTTCGAGTGACTTGAATGCCGAACGGTAGTCGGCGATCTGCCAGCGGAGCGGCTCGTCGATCGAGCGATCGGATGCTCGGATCTCACCGATGAGGTCCATCGCGAGCAGGTGTCGCCAGAGCCCCGCATAGGCATCGTCCGTCGCGGTCACGAGGTATGACAGCTCGAGAATCGCCTGGGCCGGTGGCTCCTCTTCGCGGATCGAATACACCGCGAACCCCCGCATTTCGCCGCTCGCGTCGTCGTAACGAAGGAAGCGCAGTTTTTTGGCGGAGGATTCGCTGCCGACTCCGAGGCCGAGGATCCGCTCCCAGAGCACGCCGGAGAACGATATCTGCCCGGGTGTCGCGAGCCGCACGCGGTCGACGAGCTCGAGGCCACCGGTGCGGAGGTGCTCGGCCTCGACGGCATGGACGCGACCGGATGCCCGCGGCCCGATCCACTCCGCACGGGCGGTCTTGATCGACCAGTCGGCCGCCATCGCCGAGGGGGCGAATCCCCAGCGCGAGTAGATCGTCGACTCCGACACGGTGAGCATCGCGATCGGGTAGCCGAGCGTGCGAGCGGTGCGCAGCTCGGCGTCGAGCATCGCCCGGGCGATGCCACGGCGGCGGTGGGTCGGCGAGACCGTGATCGCGCTGATCGCCCAGGCCGGGATGGTGCTGTGGCCGGGGATGGTGAGGTCGCTCGGCCAGGACGCTGCGGTGCCGACGGGCACGGCAGCATCCGCCGCCGTATTGTCGTAGACGCCGCTGTTACGGCGAAGATGCGCGGTCTTCTGGCGAGCGGCAAGCGCTTCGGGGCTCATCCGTTCGCCGAAGAATCCGCGGGTGACGGCCTGCAGCCAGACCGGGAAGTTGCCGTTCTCGGAATTGTCGACGAGTTCGAATCGAAGTCCGTCGGCGGCGAGAGCCGCCGCCGCGGTCGCGTCGATGGGGATGGTCGAGTAGTCGTGGTTGTTCACGAGTCCAAGGGTAGCGATGACCGGGCGGGGTACTGCGAGGGGAGTAGTCGGCGAGGCCGGAATGATCCACTCGGAGGATGTCCAGCCGGCTCCCAGACGGGAGACTTGAGGTTCACCCACCGAGGAGTCTCATGACGTCGCCCGTGCTCGAAACGCGCAATCTGACCAAGTCGTACGGCAAAGGGGTGAACCGTTTCGATGCGCTGAAGGGCGTGTCCCTCAGTATCGAGAAGGGTGAGAGTCTCGCGATCGTCGGTAAGAGCGGATCGGGAAAGTCGACGCTGATGCACCTGCTCGCGCTGCTCGATGCCCCGACAGGCGGCGAGATCCTGCTGGACGGGAGTGACGCATCCCGGCTGAAGGGCGCCACCCTCAACCGCACCCGCAACGAGACCTTCGGCTTCGTCTTCCAGCAGTTCTTCCTCACGCCGAACACCTCGGTGATCGACAACGTGATCCTGCCGCTGAAGATCGCCGGTATCGGTCGACGTGAACGCAAGCGGAGGGCGCTCGAGGCGCTCGAGATCCTCGGCATCGCCGACAAGGCGAAGAGCAACGCCAACGACCTCTCGGGTGGCCAGAAGCAACGGGTGGTGATCGCCCGTGCGCTCGTCAACAATCCGAGCGTGATCTTCGCGGATGAACCGACCGGAAATCTCGACACCGCCACCGGGCAGGTGGTCGAAGACATGCTCTTCTCGCTCAATCGCGATCGTGGGATAACACTCGTCATCGTCACCCACGACGCCGACCTCGCCGAGCGCTGCGACCGCAGCATCTTCGTGCGAGACGGCCTCCTGACGACTCAGGCGGTGGCGGCATGAGAACCGTCGACATCGTCGGAACGGCGATCTCCAATACCTTTCGTTCCAAACTCCGTACTTCGCTGACCGTCATCGCGATCTTCATCGGGGCGTTCACGCTCACGATCACGTCGGCGATCGGCACCGGCGTGTCGAACTACATCACCACCCAGGTCTCCTCGATCGGTGCCGACAACGTGATGACGGTGACGAAGGCTGCGGATGCCACGGGCTCGACCAGCACCGGCCCGAAGAAGTACGACCCGTCGACGAGCAGCTCGAGTGTCTCCGGGGCGACCCGGCCCGGGGCATCCGCAGCGCTGACGACCGCAGACGTCACGAAGATCGGCACGATCAGCGGTGTGACGAACGTCTCGCCGTCGGAGCAGGTATCGCCGGACTACATTCAGTACGGGAACAACGCGAAATACGTGCTCAGCGTCAACGGAAACTCCGCGTTGACCAAAGCCGATCTCGCCGCGGGAGCGCAGCTCGACAACAGCACGAGCAGCAACCAGGTGATGCTGCCGACGACCTACACCTCGACGGTGGGGTTCTCGAGCGCGAGTGCCGCGATCGGCAAGACCGTCGACATCG
>JANYGT010000002.1 GCA_025362355.1 Lacisediminihabitans sp.
CAGTTGAGCGACGCGTACTGGATGCCGGCCGAGAGGGCGTTCGGGAAGATGTCCCAATGCACCGGCACGATGCGCACCCACTGGCCGGTGGCGAAGATCAGCACGATGAAGAGCACGCCGTTAATGATCCAGAGCGTGTCCATCGTTATGTGCAGCCACAGGTGGAGCGCGATCCGCACCGGCGGATTCTTGGTGCGGATGCGCCCGCTGTTGTTCCTGGTCCAGTAGGCCGACGCGCGCTTGGTGGTGCGCACCTGCCAGCCGGTTCGCACGATGAAGAGCAGGAAGAAGGAGTTGAGGAAGTGCTGCCAGTTGAGCCAGGCTGGAAACCCGACCGGGGCGTTGGTCGGCAGCGCGGAGCTTCCGGGGAAATCGTGGAGAAACGACAGGCCGGCGCCTGTCGTTCGATACCACCGTGCTGCGAGCACGATCAGTAACAGGCCGACAAGCGCGAGCGGCACGATCCAGACGAGCTTGAACCATCGGCTCTGCCTGAACTCTGCCATTCGTTCCGCTGTGTCCACGTGAATTCCTATCGGGTAGCGCGCTGCAGGCCGCGATGAGTGGCGAGCCGCCTAGATACTCCCATGACTTTCAGCCGTACTCAGCCCTTACGCGCGTTGACGGCGTCGATCAACTGCGGAACGACGGTGAAGAGATCTCCGACCACGCCGAAGTCGGCGACCTCGAAGATGGGCGAACTCGCATCTTTGTTGATCGCGATGATCGTCTTGGCGCTCTGCATCCCGGCGCGGTGCTGGATCGCTCCCGAGATTCCGAGCGCGATGTAGAGATTCGGCGACACCGTCGTACCGGTCTGCCCGACCTGCATGTTGTGCTCGCAGTAGCCGGCGTCGACGGCCGCGCGGGATGCCCCTACCGCCGCCCCGAGGGAATCGGCGAGTTGCTCAACGAGCACGAATTTCTCCTTCGATCCGAGGCCGCGTCCGCCCGAGACCACGATGTCGGCGGTCTGAAGCGACGGACGCTCGGATGCCTCGGTCTGCTCGTGTCGCGCGGTGACCTCCGTCGTCGGAGCGGCGTCGCCGGAGATGTCGAGCGCGCTGACCGTTCCGGCCGCCGCGGGGGCCGAGCCCTCGATCGAGTTCGGACGCAGCGAGATGACCGGGATGCCTCGCCCGGCGACGGCGGTGACCGAGTAAGAGCCCCCGAAGGCCTGCTGGGTGACGACGATGCCGCTCGCGCCGGCGTCGATTCCGACGACATCACTCTGGTAGGCGCCGCTGAGGCGCACCGTCAGGCGGGCCGCGACCTCGCGGCTCTCGATCGAGTTGCTGACGATGACGGCGACGGCATCGCTCGCCGCGACGGCGGCCTTGAGGGCGGCGATCTGCGGGGTGACGATGACGGAGCCCTCATTCGCGACGGAGGCGACGTAGACGGTTTCGGCTCCGAGGGCACCGAGCTGTGCCGCGATTGCGTCACCGGCTGTCGCGACGACGACGGCCACCGGGGTGCCGACCTTCGCCGCGGCGGCGAGCAGTTCCGCGGTGTTCCCGGCGGGGACACCGTCGGTGTGATCGATGAGGACGACTACGTTGGCCATGTTTATCCCTGTGAGATGGTCGGTGCTGCTAGATCAGTTTGGCTGAGACGAGGTATTCGGCGAGCTGCGTGCCGGCGGTACCGTCGTCTTTGATGATGGTGCCGCCCGTGCGTTCGGGCCGCGGGGTCACATCGTCGACGACGGACCAGGAGTTCGACTGGCCGATGTCGCCTGCCGGAAGGCCGAGGTCGCCGACGGTGAGGTTTTCGACCGGCTTCTTCTTCGCGGCCATTATGCCCTTGAAGTTCGGGTAACGCGCTTCGGCGATCTGCTCGGTGACGGAGACGAGGGCGGGGAGTTGCGCCCGCACGTCGACGTGCCCGTCGTCGGTCATCCGCTCTCCGCTCACGGTCGTTCCGCTGACCGTCAAGGTGCGAAGGAAGGTGAGCTGCGCGAGGCCGAGGCGCTCGGCGAGCATGGCCGGAACCGCGGCGGTGCGGCCGTCGGTCGACTCGTTGCCGGTGATGATGAGGTCGAACCCGCGCGTGGCGAGCACCGCGGCGAGTGCCTCGGAGGTCTGCATCGCATCGGATCCAGCTAGTCCGTCGTCGGAGAGGTGGATGCCGCTGTCCGCGCCCATCGCGAGCGACTTGCGCACCGCATCCTTCGCACTGGCCGGGCCCATCGTGACGACGACGACCTCGCTGCCGGCGTTCGCCTCCTTGACGAGGAGGGCGGCCTCGACCGCCTTCTCGTTGATCTCGTCGAGAACCGGTTCGCTCTTACGGTCGACCCGCTTGGTCGCGAGGTCGATCTTGCGATCACCCCAGGTGTCGGGCACTTCTTTGACGAGCACTGCGATCTTCATGGGGATGATCCACCTTCTTCAGCGAGATGAGCACGACAGTTCATTCAATCACCGGTTTGCCGGTGACTCGACATCAAGATAATTTAACCACTTTTAGTTGGAAGTCCTACTATCTAGTAGGAAGTCCTAGTAAATTCGCATCCTGGCGAGCGGAAGAGAGTCGGATATGTACGGAGTAACCGAAGACCAGCGGTCCATCGTCGATATGGTGCGTCATTTCGCCACGGAATCCCTCGCCCCTCATGCGGCCCAATGGGACGAGACCCATCACTTTCCACTCGACGTGCTTCGCGAGGCCGGGGCGCTCGGGATGGGCGGCATCTATGCGAAGGAGGAGTTCGGCGGATCGGCACTCAGCCGCACCGACTCCGTGCTGATCTTCGAGGAACTTGCCAAGGGCGACACGACGATCGCCGCCTACATCTCCATCCACAACATGGTGGTCTGGATGATCGACAGCTTCGGCTCGACCGACCAGCGGGCGGAGTGGATCCCACGGCTGGCCACCATGGAGGCGCTCGGCAGCTACTGCCTCACCGAGCCCGGTGCCGGATCCGACGCGGCGGCACTCTCGACACGTGCGGTGCGCGACCGCGACGACTTCGTGCTGAACGGCGTCAAGCAGTTCATCTCCGGTGCTGGCTCGTCGAGCGTCTACGTCGTCATGGCGCGCACGGCGGACACCGGCAGTCACGGAATCAGCGCCTTCGTCGTGCCGGTCGACACTCCCGGCGTGTCGTTCGGGCCACTCGAGAAGAAGATGGGCTGGAACGCTCAGCCGACCCGCCAGGTCATCTTCGAGGATGCGCGGGTGCCGGCAGCGAGCATCCTCGGCGCGGAGGGCGACGGATTCGGCATCGCGATGAGCGCCTTGAACGGCGGACGGATCAACATCGGTGCCTGTTCACTCGGCGGCGGACAGTACGCGCTCGACCGCACGGTGGACTACCTGAAGCAGCGGGTGGCCTTCGGCGGCCCGTTGATCGAACAGCAGACGATGCTCTTCGAACTCGCCGACATGGACACAAAGCTCGAGTCGGCACGCACCCTCCTCTGGCGCGCGGCGGATGCGATGGACACCGGAGCGAGCGACATGGTGCGCCTCTGCGCGATGGCGAAGCGGGTGGCGACGGATGCCGGATTCTCGGTGGCCAACTCGGCGTTGCAGTTGCACGGTGGCTACGGCTACCTTTCCGAGTATGGAATCGAGCGGGTGGTGCGAGACCTTCGGGTGCACCAGATCCTCGAGGGCACGAACGAGATCATGCGACTCATCGTCGGTCGAACCCTCGCCGGGGCCTAGGCGGTGAACGACGCCGAGGTGCTCTTCCGAATCGAGGGAGCGGTCGCCCACATCGTGCTGAACCGTCCTCGGGCGATGAACGCACTGACCTATCCGATGATCACGTCGATCACCGACGCACTCACCCGCTGGACCTTGGATGACTCGGTCGAAATCGTGCTCCTCACCGGTGCCGGCGACCGCGGGCTCTGTGCCGGCGGCGACATCGTCTCGCTGTATCGCGATCTCACCGGAGGCGGCGAGGGCGCCGCGACGTTCTGGGCGGATGAGTACCGGCTCGATGCCCTGATCGCCTGTTGTACGAAACCGTTCGTCGCGATCATGGACGGCGTCGTGCTCGGTGGCGGGGTCGGCATCTCGGCGCACGCGTCGGTGCGGATCGTCACCGAGCGCACGAAGATCGGCATGCCGGAGGTCGGCATCGGCTTCGTTCCGGATGTGGGTGGCACCTGGGTGCTCTCCCGCGCACCCGGCGAACTCGGCACGCACCTCGCGCTCACCGGCGGCACCGCGACGGGTGCGGATGCGATCGCGATCGGCCTCGCCGACCACTTAGTCGAGAGCGCCCGGATCGGCGAATTCGTGGAGGCGCTCGCCTCCCTGTCGGTGACAGAGGCGATCGAGCGATTCGCGACCGAGCCCCCTGCATCCGACCTGCTGGCCGCACGAGGCTGGATCGACGGTTGTTACGCGTCGGACGACGCAGCGGAGATCGTGGCGAGCCTTGCGGCGTCGGGGGAGGCGGATGCCCGCGCCGCGGCATCCGTGATCCTCGTCAGGTCGCCGACCGCGGTCTCGATCACGCTGGCCTCGCTCCGCCGGGCGCGGGCTTTCACCTCCCTCGAGCAGGCGCTCGATCAGGAGTTCCGCGTCTCGCTGCGTCTCGCGGCCGGCACCGAGGTGACGGAGGGGATTCGGGCGCAGGTCATCGACAAGGATCGGCAGCCGAAGTGGTCGCCGGCGACACTCGACCGGGTCGGCGCCGTCGACGGATATTTCGCCGATCTCGGCGACAGGGAACTCGGGTTGTCGACGACGACACGCCCTTCGGCAATGGACGGGGAGAAGCAATGAGAATCGCATTCATCGGGCTCGGCAACATGGGCGGACCCATGGCGAAAAACCTCGTCATCGCCGGGCATGAGGTCGCCGGCTTCGACGTCGTGCCGGCCGCCCTCGAGCACGCCAGGGCGAACGGGGTTCTCGTCGCCGACACTGCGGCGGCTGCTGTCGCCGACTCCGAGGTCGTGATCACCATGCTGCCGACCGGCAGACATGTGTTGGATGCCTACGCCGACGGACTGATCGCCGCAGCCTCGCCGAACACCCTCTTCATCGACTCCTCCACCATCGATGTCGCCGACGCCCGCAGCGCTCGCGATCTGGTCGTTGCGGCAGGGCATCGCGGAATCGACGCCCCCGTGTCCGGCGGCGTCGGGGGAGCGGAAGCCGGAACCCTCACCTTCATGGTCGGCGCGGCGGATGACGACTTCGGCGCGGCAGAACCGCTGCTCTCGATCATGGGCGGGCGGGTGGTGCAGTGCGGAGCATCCGGAGCCGGCCAGGCGGCAAAGGTCTGCAACAACATGATCCTCGGCGTCTCGATGATCGCGGTCAGCGAGGCATTCGTGCTCGGCGAGAAGCTCGGCCTCACCAACCGGGCGCTGTTCGATGTCGCGTCGGCGGCCTCCGGGCAGTGCTGGGCGCTCACGACGAACTGCCCGGTTCCCGGCCCGGTTCCGACGAGCCCGGCCAACCGCGACTACCAGCCGGGTTTCGCCGGAGCGCTCATGGCGAAAGACCTCGGCCTCGCGCTCAACGCGCTCGAGTCGACGGGCACGGCGGCGGAGCTCGGAACGCTCGCGGCATCCATCTACCGGCGATTCGCCGACGAGGGCGGGGCCGGCCAGGACTTCTCGGCGATCATCAACACGATCCGCGCGGCCTCGAACGGTACTCGCACAGACGGTACCGTGACGGCATGACCACCACTTACGACACCATCCTCGTCGAGCAGCGCGATCGGGTGGGGCTGATCACGCTCAACCGCCCAGAGTCGCTGAACGCCCTGAGCGTCGGCATGATGACGGATGTCGTCGCCGCGGCCCAGGCCTTCGACGCCGACCCCGGGGTCGGCGCGATCGTCATCACCGGGTCGACCCGCGCGTTCGCCGCCGGCGCCGACATCAAGGAGATGGCGTCGCAGTCGTTCGTCGACATGTACCTCTCCGACTGGTTCGCCGGCTGGGCGGCCCTCACCGCCGTTCGCACCCCGCTCATCGCCGCGGTCTCCGGCCACGCGCTCGGCGGCGGCTGCGAACTCGCGCTGATGTGCGACTTCATCCTGGCGAGCGAGACGGCGAAGTTCGGCCAGCCGGAGATCAAGCTCGGCGTGATCCCCGGAATGGGCGGATCCCAGCGCCTCACCCGCGCCGTCGGCAAGGCGAAGGCGATGGAGCTGATCCTCACCGGGCGAACGATCGACGCCGTCGAGGCCGAACGTGCCGGCCTTGTCGCCCGCATCGTGCCGGGCGACGCGCTCCTGGATGACGCGCTCGCCACCGCGGCGACGATCGCGGCGATGTCCCTTCCGGTCGCGATGATGGCGAAGGAGGCGGTCAACGCGGCCTTCGAGCTGCCGCTGGGGGCCGGCATCCAGTTCGAGCGTCGCGTGTTCCACTCCGCCTTCGCCACGCACGACCAGAAGGAGGGCATGCTGGCCTTCATCGAGAAACGCGCGGCGGACTTCACCAACAGCTGACGTCGCGGTCGGCGACTCCGAAAGCGGCGTGCCGCGGTCGCCGGGCTACTCCGGATGCGGCGTGCCGCTGTCGTCGAAGTCGCCGGCGTCCCGGCGGAAGCGGCCGAGCATCCGGTTGAGATCTGCGAGTTCGTCGCCCGTGAAGCCGGGGCTCTCGAAGACCGCCGTGTTCAGTGCGGCGGTCGCGATGCGCACTCGCTCGCGACCGGCATCCGTGATCTCGACGAGTGTGCCGCGACCATCGGTCGGGTGTGCGACCCGCTGAACGAGATTCGCCTTCTCCAGGCGATCGACGGCGTTCGTGACGCTCGTCGGATGCACCTGCAGCCGCGCGCTCGCTTTCGCCATCGGCAGCGCGCCCGAGCGGGTGAAGCTCAGTAGCGTCAACAACTCGTAGCGCGAGAAGGTCAGATCGAACGACTTGAGGGTCGCCTCGATGCGCGCGAGCAGAATCTGCTGGGTGCGCATGATGGCGGTGACGGCGGCCATTCCGTCGGCGGCGGCGGTGTACCCGTGTTCGTGCCACTGGCGACGCGCCTCGGCGATCGGGTCGATCGACAGGGGAGCACTCGCCGCCACACTCACCCCCGTTCGATCCGCCACCGGTGTCGACATCCTTTCACGGATGCCCGGCGAGCGATCCCGTCCAGTCGACCGGTCCGGCGAGGATCGAGTGGCTGGTCAGCTTGCGCCCGAGGAAGGCCTGCGCCTCGCGGGCCGACTCGATTACCCGCTCGAGGTCGAGCCCGGTATCCACGCCCATCTCCTCGAACATGCTGACCAGGTCTTCCGTCGCGATGTTGCCGGTCGACCCGACCGGCACCGGGCAGCCGCCGAGCTCGCCGAAGCTCGACTCGAAGCTGCTGCAGCCGACTTCGAGCGCCGCGTACGCGTTCGCGAGCCCCTGGCCGCGGGTGTTGTGGAAGTGCGCCGTCAGCTCCACACCCCGCAGGCGGTCGAGGGCAGCGGAGAAGAAGTCGGCGACGTAGGCGGGATTCGCCATCCCGGTGGTGTCGCCGAATCCGATCTCGGTCGCGCCCATGTCGGCGAACTGCTCCGCGAGGGTGAGGACGCTCTCGAGGTCGATTTTCCCCTCGTAGGGGCATCCGAACGACGTCGCGATCACGGCGTTGAGGGTGAGGCCTTCTTCGAGGATTCGCTTGGCCATCACCCGGTCATCCGCCATCGTCTCGGCCACCGTCCGGTTGATGTTCTTGCGATTGTGGGTCTCCGAGGCGCTGACGAAGATGGATGCCTCGTGAAAGAGCTCGCGCACCCTCAGCGCGTTGTCGAGACCCTTGCTGTTCGGGATCAGCACCATGAGTGCGACGTCGTCGGGCACGTCGATCCCTTTCAGCACCTCGACCCCGTCCGCCAGCTGCGGAATCACATCGGGGCGCACGAAGCTCGCCACCTCGATTCGTGTGAATCCGGCCCGGCCGAGCGAGTCGATCAGCCGGATCTTCTCCGCCGTCGGGATGATCTCGGGCTCGTTCTGGAAGCCGTCGCGTGGTCCGACCTCGCGGATTTTTACGCTGCCCGGTCGTGTCATCCGGCTCACCGTCCCGACCAGTGCGGTTCGCGTTTCTCGCGAAAGGCCGCGATGCCCTCCGCGAGGTCGTCCGACGCGAGGGCGAGGGCGAGCTGGGCCTGCAGCCTGTCGAGCGCCTCACCGAGCGCCATGTCCCGCGTGCTGTTGATCGCCTGCTTGCCGAGCCTCATGAGCAGCGGGGACTTAGCGGCGATCGACTGCGCAAGCGAGAGCACCCCCGCATCGAAGCCGTGCCGCGGAAGCACCCGGTTGACGAACCCGAGCTCCTTCGCCTCGGCCGCCGAGACGAGTTCACCGAGCATCATCAGCTCGTTCGCCTTCATCCGGTCGATCGAGCGGTAGATGAGCGCGGAGATCATGAAGGGGAACACGCCGACGGTGATCTCCGGGCATCCGAATCTCGCGGATTCCGTCGCGACGACGAGGTCGCAGGCCAGCGCGAGTCCGAATGCGCCGGCAAGCACATCGCCGTTGGCGGCGCAGACGACCGGTTTACCGAGCGCCCCGAGAAGGGTGAAGAGCCGTGGGAAGCGCCCGAGCCCGTCGTATTTCTCCGCGAGCGGGCGGTCGTCGCCGAACGCCTTGAGGTCGCCACCGGACGAGAAGATGCGATCGTGGGATGAGGTGATCACCACGACGTGCACGGTGTCGTCGTCGCGGGCCGCCTCGAGCCCGGCGATCAGCTGGTCGAGCATCTCATCGCTGAGCGCGTTGCGTGTCTCCGGCCGATCAAGCGTCAGGTAGACGACGCCGGGGGCGCGAACGTCGGACCTCACCAGAATGTCCTCATTCACCGGGTACCCGTTTCCGCAGCGTCAGGACGCGACCCGTCCGCCCACTCGCGGAGCACCGAGCGGATGCCCGTCACCAGCGCGAGCGGCTGGTCTAGCATCGGGGCGTGCCCGGCGCCGGGCAGCTCGACGAAGGAGCCGCCCGCCCGCTCGATGAGCTCCCGAGCCCCAGGCGCGACGAGGCCGTGCTCCGCCCGGAAGAAGGTGACCGGGCACTGGAATTCACGCACCTCGGCCGGCGGGGGCACCCGGCCGTCGAAGATCCGGTCGTCGAACTTCCAGCCGAAGCCACCGTCGACGGCCCGCACCGAATGTGCGGCGATGTGATCGAAGACGTAGGGGAGGGATGTCTGAGCCGGCACCGGCCGGAACCGGGAGATCGTTTCCTCGCGGGTGGCATAGACGCGCATCCGCCCCATCGCGGGTTCCCCCCGGTCTGCCGAGCCCGGAACGCCGATCGGCGAGTCGACCACGATCGCGCCGCCGAGCGGGGTGCCCGGCCGGGATGCCAGTGCGAGCGTCACGATGCCGCCGAGGCTGTGCCCGATGACCACCGGGGCTCGGCCAAGGCCACCGGCGTCTGCGACGGCGAGCACCTCATCCGCCCACCGGTCGGGCGAATAGTGGTCCCGTCGGCCGCTGTCCCCGTGACCGGAGAGGTCGATGGCGACGACCCGGCGCCCGGTCGTGAGGAGGGGCGAGATGTGATCCCACCAGCGGGAATGTGCAGCCCCGCCATGAACGAGCAGGATGTTCTGCCCTCCCGGCTCACCCAGGGAGCGGTAGGCGATCGGCGTACCGTCGACCTCGATCGTGCCGGTGACCGGAGGCTCTGCAATGGCCGCCGTGAACCAGTCGGGGGCCGCCATCGCGGTCTCTCGAACATCCGTCATGCTGTGCCTTCCGTCGCACCCATCGTTCCACGACGACCGGTACGACCGTGCACAGCGGTGCTGCACGGAGGTCGATTCACGCGGTGCCCACTCACTCAGCGTCGGCTCGCTCCTCGTAGTGCGCCGCGTGTTCCTCGCGGATGAGATTCTTCTGGATCTTGCCCGTCGAGGTGCGGGGCACGGAGTCGATGACGACGATCGATTTCGGGATCTTGTACGGGTCGATGTGGTCTCTCAGTCGCGCGAGGATGTCGTCGACCGACAACTCCACACCGTCCCTCGCCGTGACGAATGCGGTGATCGCCTCCGACCAGTGCTCGTGTGCGAGCCCCACGACGACGGCGTCTGCGACGTTCGGCTCTGCCGCGTAGATGGCGCGCTCGACCTCGATGGACGAGACGTTCTCGCCGCCGGTCTTGATGACATCCTTCCGCCGATCGGTGAACCAGAGGATGCCGTCCTCGGCCAGGTGACCGACGTCGCCGGAGTGGAACCAGCCGTTGGCGAAGGCGGCCGCCGTCGCCGCGTCGTTTCCGAGGTACTCCGTCATGGTGTGCGGACCGCGGTAGACGATCTCGCCGGTCTCCCCCGTCGGCAGCAGCGCGCCATCCTCGTCCATGATCGCGACGTGCACGTTGACGACGGGCGTGCCGGCCGCCCCCGGGTGGGAGAGCTGGTGCTCGGGCCGGAAGATGGTCGCGGTCGGGCTCATCTCGGTCTGCCCGAACAGCAGGTAGAACTCGCACTGGAACACTTCGAGGCAGCGGATGAGGGTCTCCTGCGGCATCGGAGCCATCGCGTAGAGCGCCCTCCGGAGGCTGCCGAGATCGCGCTCGCCGATCGTCGGATGGTCGAGCATCGCCCGGAACATCATCGGCAGCCCGAAGATCTGCGTGATCTGCTCGCGCTCGATCAGCGTGAGCAGCGTGTCCGCGTCGAACCCGGGCAGGATGTGGATGGCCGCCCCGACCATGATCGCCGATGTGCAGTGGCAGTTCAGCTGCGCGGTATGGAACATGGGCATCATCGCGGCGAAGCGGTCATCCGCCTGGAACCGCCCCTCGAGGGCCATGGTCATCGACTCGAGGTAGACCGCGACGTGGTTGCCGACGACGCCCTTCGGGAGTGCCGTCGTTCCGCTCGTGTAGAGGTAGGTGAGGGCGGCGCGGTCGGGGATGAGAACCTCCGGCTCCGTGTCTTTCGAGATGGCGAGAAGGTCGTCGAACGACACGCTGCGGTCGTCGACGAGCGCGCCGCCGTAGACGATCACGAGTTCGATGCCGGGCTCGCCATCGAGTGCCGGTCGCATCCGCTCGAGCAGTGACTGCTGCACGACCGCCATACGGGCTCCCGAATCGTGAAGCACGTGAGCGACCTCGTCGGCGCGCCAGCCGAGATTGATCGGAACGCACACGACCCCGGTCTTCGCGCAGGCGTAGTAGGTGATGAGGAACTCGATGCTGTTTCCCGAGACGAGCGCGAGCGACGAGCCGACCGTCATGCCCAGCTTGACGAGCGCGTTGGCCAGCCGATTGACCTCCGAATTGAATTCGCGATAGGTCAGGCGGCGGTCTCCCTCGACGAGGGCCACGGCATCCGGAGTGCGGGCGGCGGTACGGGTGAGGCTGTCGCCGACGTTGATGCGGTGGATGAGGTTGTCGCTCAGCGCATCGATCGGAGGGGCCGATGCCCGCTCGTGCAGCGTCTGGCCCGCTACGTCTGCGGTGGTCTCGTTTTCGGTCGGGATAGTGCTGCTGCGAAAGTCCACGGTGACTCCAAAGCTGACTCGGATTTCAGTGCCGCAAGCCTACGCCCGGTCCGGCTGGGAAGACTGCCCTTTGCGGGTAGTCTCCCGACCGGCCGGGAGGTGAGCTGCTACGGGACCGGCGCCGGATCGACACCGCGCCGCGACCTGGTCCGACTCCTGCCGCTCCGAGCCGCGATGGTCCAAAACTCGCGTCGAAAAGCCACTTTTTGACGATTTGCGGCGATTTCAGCCCCAAAAGTGGCTTTTCGACCGCCCCGGCGACCGGATCACGGGCCACAGCGGCCGGACCGCCAAGGTCTCCCCGTCGGAGCCCGAGACCCTGTGCTCTGCGCCCCGCTGCGGATACAATCGGAGAAAGTGAATTGCGAATCACAAACGAGGTCAGCGTGGACTTTTCAGAATTACCAGAGCACGAGGCGCTTATCGACGCCGTCGGGTCGATCGTTCGCCCCTTCGGCGGAAAGTATTACGCCGAACATTCCCTGAATCGCGAGCCGTGCGACGAGGTGTGGCTGGCCCTCGGTGCTGCGGGGTTCGTCGGCGTCAACATCCCGGAGCAGTATGGCGGTGGTGGCGGCGGGATGTACGAGCTCACGCTGGTCTGCGAGGCATCCGCTGCTGAGGGTGTTCCGCTGCTTCTGATGCTCGTCTCCGCGGCGATCTCGGCCGAGGTCATCACGAAGTACGGCACGGATGCCCAGCGTGAGCGCTGGCTGCCGTCCCTCGCCGACGGCACCTCCAAGGTCGTGTTCGCGATCACCGAGCCGGGCGCCGGATCGAACACGCGCATGATGTCGACGTCCGCGCGGCGCGACGGCGACGACTGGGTGCTCTCCGGGTCGAAGTACTACATCTCCGGAGTGGATGAAGCGAATGCCCTCCTCGTCGTCGCGCGCACCGGCACGGATGCGAAGGGGGCGGCACAACTGTCCCTCTTCCTCGTGCCGACGGATGCCCCCGGCCTCGAGAAGACGCGCATCGAGATGGACATTCTGCTGCCCGAGAGGCAGTACACACTGTTCTTCGACGATGTGCGTCTGCCGGCCGATGCCCTCGTCGGCGAGGCGGACGCGGGCTTCCAGCAGGTCTTCCACGGACTCAATCCGGAGCGCATCATCGGCGCCGCGATCTGTGTCGGAATGGCGCGGTACGCGCTCGCGCAGGCCTCGCAGTATGCCCGCGATCGCGAGGTGTGGGGAGTGCCGATCGGTTCGCACCAGGGTATTTCCCACCCGCTCGCGAAGGCGGCCATGGAGACGGATCTCGCCGCGCTGATGGTGCGGAAGGCGGCCTGGCTGCACGACAACGGGATGCCGGCGGCGGAGGCATCCAACACGGCGAAGTATGCGGCGGCGGAGGCGGCGCTCGCGGCGATCGACGCGGCCATCCAGACCCACGGTGGCAACGGTCTCTCCCACGAGTACGGGCTCGTCCCATACTGGGGGATGGCGCGGATGCTGCGGATCGCACCGGTCAGTCGCGAGATGATCCTCAACTACATCGCGCAGCACAGCCTGAAACTGCCGCGTTCGTACTGAGTCAGCTGGCATGAGGCTTTTACAACTCGCTCAGAGCTGGTGGCTGTCGATCCGGGCACGATCGAACATTCCACAGGGAAATTGTGGTCCGTCTCGCTGAAAGTGCCGCCTGGATTGTCGAAGTAGTCAACATCGTGGAGTGGACTGACAGAAAACTGAGTAGGTTCCAAGGGTGAAGGCTTTGTCAGATCGGCTGGTCCGTTCGAGGCTCGCCTTTGCCTTGCCGATAGCCCTGGTGCTCATGGTTGTGCTGTTAATCACGCGAAGTTTTTGGCAAGCAGCGGTCGTCTTCGCAATCACAGTAGTTGGCTCGATTCATTCTTGGCGTAGGTACGGAAGCCCGAGCGCCGATGTCTCGTGGCGACGCGCTCTAGACATGTCGCGCCCGTCCTCGCCCCACATTTCATCAATAGATCAGTCTCGGCCGTTGATCGCTTTGCTGGTGACGGGGAGATCAGCAGGGAGGTACATCAACGTGCTCCCCACGGAACATCTGGGAGGATGGACCTATCGGGTCGGTCCAGCCGCGGGTGATCCGGCCCCCAGAGCCAGCGACACTTCAGAAGTCGAACTAAACATTGAGCGAGATGTGAAGTTCCTTCCCCAGGGGGACCTATCGGATGAAATATGGCGGCGAAACTTCGACTCGCTTCGGCGGGGCGCGAAGTTCCGTGGCCTCCCTCTGAGTCCGGCGAAAAATAGCTGAGGACGGCAGCCACACTTGCCACTCTTCCTGGTAAGCGACGAAGACGATGACATCCTGGTTGCTCCCACACAGGGTGGGCCGGATGATACATGGAGACGCCGGAGGTAACTACGGGGTACCACATAGTTCTCGATGCGGCGGGGCGACAAGGACACATGAGCATCGAAAGATGGAGCGTCGTGATCGATGGTTGGGACGAGGATGGCGATATTGACTCACTACGGGCGCGCTTTTCGACTTTCTTGCACAACCGCTCGCTCGTAGTCCAACCAGAGCTCGAAGTCAGTGAGTACGTGCAGCGTGCCGCTCACATAATCTCAGTGGAAAACTGCACACGATTCTGGCCGAGACGGCCAAAATGGCTAAACAAGATCATGTACGGGTCGCAGGTATGGCCGCCGGCGGGCTCGTAAATGTTCAGGCCGCGTCAAGTCCAGAGCAAGTTATGGTGATCGTTTGTCAGGACGCCTCACCGCCAGTTTCCGACTAAACCTAAGCAATTCTCACTCGCCCTGATCGCGACGCTGGTCGCCGTATCGCTTACCGGGTGCTCCCCAACAGTGAACGGCCTCACCGGTGTTTCAGTCTCTAGCGAGGGGCAGCCGATCGTTGTCGTTCAGATTTGCGAGGGATATGTAGACACGGCAGAAATTTTCGAGGACTTACCATCAGGGCAGTCGCCCACCTTGCGACAGTGGAATCTAGGACAAAAACAGAGAGGATATTTCACCAGCCCTTTCTCGGATGACAATGAGACTCCGCCTTGGCTGGCTGATGGTCCAACCTTCAATATTTTTACTGGCGCAGCCGATAGCTCGGGGTCGACGCGTGCCATTGCGTTCACTAAACGAGACTTAATTGGACTCGACACTGGCACAGTACTGGTCCCCAACGTCGAGGATTCACAATTGAGAACCATCTCGCTGGCGAACTTCAAGTCGACTGCCTGCAACTAGCTGCTTCAGGCGGATCACGCCTGCCTGTGACCCCGACAGCCGGACACCAATATGAATGCCAACTGCGTCAGCTTCTTCGGCGCCGAATGACCCCAGCCGTAAGAGAGATCGCGAGCATCGCGGCCGCTTTCGCGATCATGAGCCGCGATCATGATCTCGGCCCGGCGACACACAATCGTGTCGAGTAGTCATCGATGGCAGACTTTCCCTCAGACGAAGGAGTTGACGTGTCCGAGATCGACCCGGGCCTGAGGGCCGTGCGATTCATGCCCAAGTCGGCCATCGGCCCGCTGACCGCCCGCTTTCTGCGCGGTCTTCGGCCACGACCCGTCACTCCTGACCCTGGCGTCTCCGTTCGCGTTATTTCGGTGCCGGGGCCGGATGGCGCCCCGGACGTCACCCTGCGTGTCTTCAGCCCCGACCGGCTCGAGTCCGCGGTACCTGCCATGATCTGGGTTCACGGCGGCGGCCACATGGTCGGCAATCCCGAGCAAGACGATCGGGCGAACATCGCATTCGCCCGGGAGTTGGGAATCGTCGTTGCCGCGGTGCGCTATCGACTGGGTGCGGTGGAGCCCGCTCCGGCTTCCGTCGAGGATGTCTACGCGGGCCTGAAGGGGATGGTGGCGAGAGCGGACGAACTGCGGATCGATCCGACCAGGATCGCCATCGCGGGAGGGAGCGCGGGAGGTGGGATCGCGGCAGCAGTCGCCCTGGCGGCACACGACCGCGGCGAGATCCGGCTCGCCTTCCAGCTGCTGGTCTACCCGATGCTCGACGACCGCACCGTCACACGGATCGACCACGACACGAGCAGGGCCCGGGTCTGGACTGCGAAGAGCAACCGGATCGGCTGGACGAGCTACCTGCGGCGGGAACCGGGCAGTGCAGACATCTCGCCCTACGCCGCGCCCGCTCGCCGCGAAGATCTCGCCGGGCTGCCACCGGCCTGGATCGGCGTCGGCGCACTTGATCTCTTTCGCGACGAGGACGTGGAATACGCGCGTCGCCTTAACGAGGCCGGGGTGCCGTGTGAGGTGCACATCGTCGAGGGGGCCTTCCACGGATTCGACGCACTGTTCCCGAAAGCGACCATCTCCCAGGCTTTCTTGGCCGAACAGAGCCGCGTGCTGAGGCGAGCACTCCTGTCGTGAAGTGTTGAGTCATTTTTCAGCGCCGATCCCCACCCGCAGTGCCGCACTCGCCATCGCCGAGACCGACTCGAGCAACTCATTGCCGGGTAGCGGATTGTCGTAGGTGCAGATCGAGTTGATGAGCGCGAGCACCGCCTGCACGACGGTTCGCAGCTGCAGTTCACCGAGCGCCGGCGCGACGAGAGCGCACTGCTCGATCCACTCCTCGACGAATCGGCGCTGCTGCCGGCGCGTCTCCCTCAGTTGCTTGGGAGGCAGATTTCCGGCGTCGCGGAGGTACACGGTGACGAGGGAATGGTTGGCGATCACGATCTCGGTCTGGCGACGCACCATCGCCTCCAGGAGCCCCGGCCCGCTCGTCGTCGCGACGACCTCCCGGGTTCCCATCCGCATCGCCTCGACGACGCCGTCGAGGAAGGCGCCGAGAATCGTCGCCTTCGAGTCGAAATGCCGATACACGCCGGATCCGACGATGCCGGCCGCCGCACCGATCTGCGCCATGCTCACCGACGAGTAGCCGTGCTCGGCCATCAGGTCGGCGGCGGAGCTGAGGATGCGCTGGCGTCGCTCGGCGCCCCTGGCCGATTTGGTGGCGGGTGTCGAGTTGCCGGGCACCAGGGTGACGGGCGTAGGCGTCGCCGTCACTGCGGCGGATCCTCGACGAGCCGCGGCAGATCCTCGACGACATGGCGGGGTGGGCGCCCGGTGCTCGCAGCCCCCGCGAAGGCCTGGGCGATCGACATCCACTCCGCCGCAGCGCCCGGCGTCACCCGCAGCCCGGTGTCGGAGAGGTGTCGCCGCTGGGTGACGACGAGCGCGAAATCGTTCGCGGTGCCGGTGACCCGCTGGTCGGCCTCGAGTGCTCCCCAGGCCCAGGTCTCGCCGCTCGGAGAGGTCAACTCGACTCGCACTTCCGTGGTCGGAATCGGCAGGCCGTTCACCTCGAACGCGAAGCCGCGCGTGATCACGCCGAGGTGGCAGACGTGCCTGACGCGGTCGGTGAGGGCGTGCGTCAGCCCGAGCGCGTCATAGATGTCCTGGCCGTGAGCCCAGGTCTCCATGACCCGTGCCGTAGCGGATGACGCCGCGCTCATCGATGGCCCGAACCAGGGTGTCCGCGCGCTCGGGCCGACGTCCGCGAACGCCCGACTCACCGCGGAACGGCTCGCCCTGAACCACTCGAGCACCTGTGCCGGCGGCATCTCCCGGCGATCGTGACTCGCCCGGTCCACGTAGTCGTCCCCCGCCGCGAGAAGTTCCGCGCCGAGATCGTCGAACGCCTCCGGATGGGTGAAGCCGAGTGCGGCTATCTCATCGAAGAACGCGAGATGAACGACCTGGTCGTGGATGTTCCAGCCCTCCGCCGGCGTTGCGAGCGCCCACTGCCCGTCGCTCAGGTCGGCCAGCACGTCGGCGAGATCGGATGCCTCCGCGGCGAGGTCGTCGAGGAGGGTGCGCCAGGTCGCGTCATCCATTGTCGTCGTCCCCTTCTCCGAGAACCGCCAGCAATTGCCCGATGTCGACCTGGTCGCCGACCGCGACGAGCACGGACTCGACGACGCCGTCGCGCGGCGCCCGCACGGAGTGCTCCATCTTCATCGCCTCTAGCACGATGACCACGTCGCCGGCGCTTAGGTCGGCACCGGGCGCCACCTCGATGCGCACCACGGTTCCGGGCATCGGCGCCGCGAGGGAGCCCGCCGCGACAGATGATGACGGCACGGGCAGCAGATCGACGACGGAGAATTCGACGCCGCCATACGAGGAGTCGACGTCCACGTCGGCACCGGTGATGGAGACCCTGAAGGTGCGACGGATGCCCTCGACTTCGAGCACCACGTCTCTGCCGGTGACACTGAGCCGGGCATCGACCCGCGAGCCGTCGACCGAGCCGACGATCCGATCCCCATCCACCCGGTACAGCACATCGAGCGCCCTGCCCGACGGACCGGCCAGTCGCGTCAGCGAGGGAGCCGAACGCACATTGCGAAATCCGGCGCTCACGCTGTGCTGCACCGTCGCGGCAGAACGACGGGCCGCCCGGAGCGCGAGAGTGGCCGCGACCGCCGACAGTTCGACTCCCGCCGTAGAGGGCCCCGCACTCAGCCCGTCGATCGTATGCCGCTCGAGGTATGCAGTGTCGGTGCCGCCGGCGAGGAATTCCGGCTCGGTCAGGATGCCGACCAGCAGGTCGCGAATCGTCCCCACTCCGTGCAGGCGGCTCGACCGCAGCGCGCCGGCGAGCACGAGGGCTGCCTCCCGCCGCGTCGGCCCCCACGCGACGACCTTCGCGAGCATCGGGTCGTAGTGGATACTGACCAGATCACCGGAGGCGAAGCCGGCATCCGCTCGCACGGTCTCCGGTATGTGGAACTCGCGCAGGCGCCCGGAGGTCGGCAGGAATCCCGCCGCCGGATCCTCCGCGTACAGCCGCACCTCGATAGCGTGCCCGCTGATGCGGGCGTCGAGCACCTCGGCCGGCAACGGTTCGCCTTGCGCGACGAGCAGCTGCAGCCGTACGAGATCGAGCCCGGTGACCAGCTCGGTCACCGGATGCTCGACCTGAAGGCGCGTGTTCACCTCTAGGAAGTGGAAGTCGCCGGCCTTGTCCATCACGAACTCGACCGTTCCGGCACCGACATAGCCGAGCGCCTTCCCGGCGGCGACCGCGGCAGCTCCGAGCCGCTCGCGAAGCTCGGGGGTGACCGCCGGCGACGGCGCCTCCTCGACGACTTTCTGGTACCGCCGCTGGATCGAGCAGTCGCGCTCGAACAGGCTCACGACGGTGCCCTGGGTGTCCCCGAAGATCTGCACCTCGATGTGTCGCGGCGCGGTGACGTACTTCTCGACGAAGACGGTATCGTCGCCGAACGCCGAGCCGGCCTCCCGCCTGGCCGAGGCGACCGCTCCGGCGAGTTCGGCCTCGGAACGAACGATGCGCATCCCCCGCCCGCCGCCGCCCGCCGACGCCTTGACGAGCAGTGGATAGCCGATGTCCGAGACCTGCGCGGCCAGTTGCTCGGCCGTCGCGTCAGCCGAGACCGTCACCCCAGCGAGGATCGGAACCCCCGCCGCAGCCATCAGCTCCTTCGCCCGGATCTTCGACCCCATCGCGGTGATCGCCGCCGGCGACGGGCCGACGAAGACGAGACCCGCCTCAGCGACGGATGCCGCGAAGCCGGCGTTCTCGGAGAGGAATCCGTACCCCGGGTGAATCGCATCGGCACCCGTCGCGAGAGCCGCCGCGATGATCAGGTCACCGCGGAGGTAGGTGTCGGCCGGGATGACGCCGGGGAGCCGCACGGCGACGTCGGCCTGCCTCACGAACAGGGCGTCGGCATCCGCGTCGGAGAAGACGGCGACCGTGGTGATCCCCATCGTGTGGGCTGTGCGGATGATGCGGCAGGCGATCTCGCCGCGATTGGCAATCAGCAGCGTTCGGATCTGTCGTTCACCCGTCGAAAGAGGATCGCTCACGCCGCTCACATCCTGAATACGCCGTAGCCGGACGCGCCGACGACGGGGGCTGAATGAGTGGCGGACAGGGCGATGCCGAGGGCGTCCCGGGTGTCGCGCGGGTCGAGGATGCCGTCGTCGTAGATCTTGCCCGACATGAAGAATGCGCGGGATTCCTCGTCGATCTGCTGCTCGATCCGCTGCCGGTTCGCCTCGTCTGCTTCGGCATCGAAGACGCGCCCGGTCGACTCGGCAGACGCCTTGTTGACGATGGACATCACCCCGGCGAGCTGGGCAGCGCCCATCACAGCCTGGCGCATGTTCGGCCAGCTGAAGAGGAAGCGCGGATCGAAGGCGCGGCCCGACATCCCGTAGTTTCCGGCGCCGAACGAGGCGGCCATGTTCACGGTGATGTGCGGGACGGTGCTGTTCGTGACGGCGTTCACCATCTTCGCGCCGTCCTTGATGATGCCGCCCTGCTCGTAGCTCGTGCCCACCATGTAGCCGGTGGTGTTCTGCAGGAAGATCAGCGGTGTGTTCGTCTGGTTCGCGAGCAGGATGAACTCGGTCGCCTTCTTCGACTCCTCGCCGAAGAGCACGCCGCGATGGTTCGCGAGCACGCCGACGGGGTAGCCGTGCAGGGTCGCCCAGCCGGTGACGAGCGAGGTGCCGTACAGCTCCTTGTATTCGTCGAAGTCGGAGTCGTCGACGACCCGGGCGAGCACCTCGCGCGGGTCGAACGGAATGCGGTGGTCGGCAGAGATGATGCCGAGAAGTTCTTCTGCCGGATACCTCGGCGGCAGCACTGAGCCCCGCGGCTCCGGCCCCGCCTTCCGCCAGTTGAGACGGGATACGATCAGGCGCCCGATCCGGAGCGCGTCATGCTCGTCGACGGCGAAGTAATCGCTGAGACCCGACACCCTCGAGTGCATGGATGCTCCGCCCAACGCCTCGCCGTCGGCATCCTCTCCGGTCGCCATCTTGACGAGCGGAGGGCCGCCGAGGAACACCTGCGCCTGCTTGTCGACGAGCACGGCGTAGTCGCTCATCCCCGGAACGTAGGCCCCGCCGGCCGTCGAAGTGCCGAAGACGAGCGCGACGGAGGGGATGCCCGCGGCCGAGAGCGCGGTGATCTCGTGGAAGATGCGACCGGCCGGGATGAACAGGTCGGCCTGGGTGGGAAGATCGGCCCCGCCGGACTCTACGAGGTACATCAGCGGCAGCCTGTTGACCCGTGCGATCTCGAGGGCGCGCAGGTTCTTGCGCAGCGTGTAGGGATTCATCGAGCCGCCGCGCACCGTCGGATCGTGGGCGATCACCATGCACTCGACACCCGAGACCACGCCGATGCCGGTGACGATCGCGGCGCCGAGCGTGAATTCCGTCCCCCAGGCTGCGAGGGTCGAGAGCTCGAGGAAGGCGCTGTCGGGGTCGAGCAGCAGCTCGATGCGGGCCCGAACGCCGAGGCGCCCGCGGGAGGCATGCCTCGCGGTGTACTTCTCGCCTCCGCCGGCGATCGCGATCGCGTTCTGCGCCTCGAGTTCGGCGATCAGGTCGAGCTGGGTCGCGCGATTCAGCGCGTACTCGTCGGATGTCGCATCCAGCCCGCTCGACAACACTGTCATCAGCCACTCTCCCTGCGGCGAGTCTAGCTAATGTGAATCCCGAATCACACGCCCGTTCGCCCTCCCGCGGCGCCGGGTGATCTCCCGCCCCCGCGCCCACCTCTTCCGAAAACGCAGGAGATTCTGCCGAAATCGAGCAAAACGGGCGCTTCTTGCTCGAATCTCCGAGTATCTCCTGCGTTTTCGGAGGGTGTGGACGGATTCTGGGCCGAACTTCGGCATCTCGACGGGTGAAACAGCGTTGTCGAGCCCGAGCGCTCCGGTGGTCGAGCCCGTCGAGACCCGGGCCCGAAACATCTCGCCGTTAGGATTTCCAGAATGACTACGCCCTTCCTCGTCTCCGATGCCGTCGCCGACGCTCTCGCCAACCACCGCCCCGTCGTCGCCCTCGAGTCGACCATCATCTCTCACGGGCTCCCGCGGCCGAGGAATCACGAGGCGGCGCTCGAGTTCGAGCAGATCCTGCTGGATGCCGGCGTCACGCCCGCGACGGTCGCCGTGCTCGACGGCGTCCCGCGTATCGGACTGGATGCCGACGGCGTGCGACGCATCGCCGAGGAGGACCTCGCGAAGGCCAGCGTTCGCGACCTTCCGATCCTGGCCGCGGCAGGGGCATCCGGGGCCACGACCGTCGCGGCCACCGCGCATCTCGCCGCGAAGGCCGGCGTGCGGGTCTTCGCGACCGGCGGCCTCGGGGGAGTGCACCGCGGGGCGAGCTCGACGTTCGACGAATCCGCCGACCTCTCGACCCTCGCGGTCACCCCGATCACAGTGGTCAGCGCCGGGGTCAAGTCGGTGCTCGACATCGCGGCGACACTGGAGCGCCTCGAGACCCTCAGCGTCCCGGTCGTCGGCTACCAGACGACGACCTTCCCCAGCTTCTGGCTCACCGAGTCGGCGTTCACGCTGGACTGGTCGGTCGACTCGGCCGCTCAGATCGCGAAGATCATGCAGAGCCAGGATGAGCTCGGCCACGGTCAGGGCATCGTGGTCGCGAACCCGATCCCGCGCGAGCAGCAGTGGGACCCGACCGAACACGACCGGGTGCTGACCGCTGCACTCGAGGCAGCCGACCTCGCCGGAATGCACGGCAAGGCTGTCACGCCGTTCCTCCTCGGCTGGATCGTCAACGCATCCGAGGGCCGCAGTCTCGAGGTCAACCTCGACCTCGCTCGCAACAACGTGCGGCTCGCGGCCGAGATCGCGACCGAGTGGTCGGCGCTGCAGGCCACGTGAGCGACCGAGTGATCGGCGCTGCAGACGGGATGGCGAAGAGAGACCGCATCGTCGTCTTCGGCGACGTGATCGACGACATCGTGGTCGTGCCGGAGCACGCGGTTCGCCCCGATACCGATACCGTGTCGTCGATCCGCACCAGGGCAGGCGGCTCGGCGGCGAACGCCGCGGCATGGATGTCGTCCCTCGGCGCGCAGGTCGACTTCGTCGGCATGGTGGGCGCCGGTGATGCGCCGCGGCACGCCGCACTGCTCGAGTCGTGCGGCGTGACACAGCACCTCGCCGAGCATCCGTCCCTCCCGACCGGCACGATCGTGGTCATCGTCGACGGGGAGACCCGCACCATGCTGACCGAGACCGGGGCGAACGCGGCCCTCACCGCGGACTCCGTCACGGATTCGATGCTGGATGCCGCGGCCGTCATCCACTTCACCGGCTACAGCCTCTTCGGCTCCCGACGGCGCGCCGACGCAGTGCGCAGGCTGCTGGTGCGCGCCGACGCCCGCGGGGTGAAGGTCTCGGTCGACCCGGGCTCCGCGGGGTTCATCACCGACTTCGGCGTCGAGCACTTTCTCGACACGGTCGATGGCGCGACCTTCCTCTTCCCGAATCTCGGCGAGGGGCGGCTGCTGACCGGGCTCGATGACCCGACGGCGATCGCCCTCAGCCTCGCCCAGCGTTTCCCGGTCGTCGCGCTCACCCTCGACACCGATGGCGTGCTCGTCGCGGTGCGCGGAGAAGGTATCGAGCGCATCGACGCGACCCCGGTCACGATCGTCGACCCGATCGGTGCAGGGGATGCTTTCGCGGCGGGATTCCTCGCGGCATGGGTCGCGAGCGACGAGGCGACCCTGCTCGCGAGGGCCGCGGCATCCGCCTCGAAAGGGGTGGCCGCCGGTGCCCTCGCCGTCGCGACTATCGGGGGACGCCCGCATTCCTGACCTGCTCGTAGGCCTCGAGCGCCTCGGCCCGGGAGGCGCGGAGGTCGACGATCGGGGCGGGGTAGTCATCCGTGTCGAGCTCGGGGATGTACCTGAGTTGATAGGCGCGCGATTTGTCGAACTTGTCAGCCTGCAGTTCGGGATTGAACACGCGGAAGTACGGCGCGGCATCCGCCCCCGAGCCGGCGACCCACTGCCAGTTCGCCGGATTGTTGGCCTCGTCGGCATCGACGAGACAGTCCCAGAACCACTCCTCCCCGATGCGCCAGTCGATGAGCAGATTCTTGATGAGCAGCGAGGCGACGACCATTCGCACCCGGTTGTGCATGTAGCCGGTCTGCCAGAGTTCGCGCATTCCGGCGTCGACGAGGGGGATGCCGGTCGTGCCGGTCTGCCACGCCTTCAGCACAGCCGCCGAGGGCTCCGACCACGGAAACGCGTCGAATTCCGGGCGGAAATTCTTGGTCGGGAGCTCTGGCGAGTGAAACAGGATGTTCCAGTTGAACTCGCGCCAGCCGACCTCCCGGAGAAATTTCGGCGCGTTTCGTTTCGCCGCCACTGACAGCTGTCCGTGCTGCACCCGATGCCAGATCTGGAACGGACTGATCTCCCCGAAGCGCAGGTAGGGGGAGAGGCGGGATGTCGAGTTCTTCGCCGGGATGTCTCGCCCGTCGGCGTAATCCTCGAGCCCGTCGTCGATGAAGTCCTCGAGCCGCTGGTGCGCGCCTGCCTCGCCCGGTGTCCATTCGGCGGCGATCCCGGCCGACCAGTCCGGCGCCGTCGGCAGCAGTTTCCAGTCGTCGAGCGCATCGGAACGGATGCCCGCCACGCCGTCGAGCGTGCGCGGCGAGGGCAGCGGCTCCCGCGGTTCGCCCTGCTCGAGGCACGCCTTCCAGAACGGCGTGAACACCTTGAACGGGGTGCCACCGCCCGTGGTGACCGTCCACGGCTCGTGCATCAGGCTGCCCTGGAAACTCCGGGCGTCGAGGCCGCCGTCGCGCAGGGACGTCTTGAGCGCGGCATCCACGTCCCGCTGTGGTCCGCCGTAGCGGCGGTTCCAGAAGACGGCTCCGGCGCCGATCTCATCGACGAGCTTCGGCACCTCTTTCTCTGCGGCCCCGCGGCGGAGGACGAGGGTTCCGCCGAGGTTCTCGATGTGGTCGCCGAGCGAGACGAGGCTGTGGTGCAGCCACCATTTGGTCGCGCTCCCGAGCGGACGGATACCGGCGCTCTCCTCATCCAGAAGGTAGAGCACCACGATGCCGGCCCCCCGGTCGATCGCGGCCCGAATTGCCGGATTGTCGGCAAGTCGCAGGTCGTCGCGAAGCCAGACGACGCTGCATCCCTCAACTGATTCCATGTCGGCCACAGTACGGACGCTACGGCGGAGCGCTAGTGCGTCGCGGGTGATTCCGGGTCGGCGAGACGCAGCTTGTCACACAGCAGGGTGAGGGTCGCGAGCTCCGACTCGTCGAGCGAGGATCCGACTCGCGCGACGATCGAGTCCATGTGGCTGCGTGCCGTGCGGCGGAACATCCGGAAGCCCTCGTCGGTGAGGTGCACGATCACGCCCCGGGCATCCGTCGGGTCGTCGATCTTCTCGACGAGGCCGCGTGCCGCGAGACGGTCGACCATGCGCGAGATGCTCGGCTGGGTGATGAGCAGGTGATCGTTCAGCCCGCGGATGCGCGTTCGCCGATCGGGCTGTCGTGACAGGTTGAACAGCACGTCGTACTCGTTGAGCGAAATCTCCCCGCTGGGAAAAGTGGTGTGCAGGTAACGCATGACGGAGACCTGGGCCCGGAACAAGGCTTCCCATGCCGCAACTACGACCGTCGTTTCGCTCATCGGACTCCTGCCATGGACTCTCGGGAATATCAGTCTTGTGGAAATTACACAGTGGCACAGACAGGACTGTCCCGCGACCTCCGGGGTGCGCGTGCGGGTTCCGGATGCCCGCTCGAGTGGCGAGAATGGAGCAATGAGACTCGGCATCCACTTCATGAATTTCACCCTCCCGGGACAGCCGGCGACGCTCGCCGGAATCCTCGGCGACACCGCCCGAATCGCGGATGACGGCGGCTGCTCGTCGTTCACCCTGATGGACCACTGGTTTCAGATGGAGCAGTTCGGCGACGCCCACGATCCGATGCTCGAGGGTTACACCTCGCTCGGATACGTCGCGGGCCTGACCGAGAAAATGCGCCTCGGTCTGCTCGTCACCGGAGTCACCTACCGACATCCCGGGTTGCTGGCGAAGACGGTGACGACGCTCGACGTGCTCTCCGGCGGGCGCGCGATGCTCGGGATCGGCGCCGCCTGGTACGAGCGGGAGCACCTGGCGCTCGGGGTGCCGTATCCGTCGATGAAGGAGCGCTTCCTGCGGCTCGAGGAGACGCTGCAGATCTGCAAGCAGATGTGGAGCCCGGATGAGGGCCCCTATGACGGCACTTACTACCAGCTCGCTGAGACGATCTGTTCGCCGCCGCCCATCCAGCAGCCCGGACCGTTCATCATGATCGGCGGAAGCGGCGAGCAGAAGACGCTCAAACTGGTCGCCCGCTACGGTGACGCCTGCAACCTGTTCGCGCCCGACCCGTCATTCGTCGAGCACAAGC
Organism: Lacisediminihabitans sp.; assembly: GCA_025362355.1. Lineage (GTDB taxonomy): Bacteria > Actinomycetota > Actinomycetes > Actinomycetales > Microbacteriaceae > Lacisediminihabitans. Next base: position 25,674 of record JANYGT010000002.1, read on the forward strand.
TCGACGTGCTGCGCGGGCACTGCGACGACGAGGGTCGCGACTACGCCACGATCGAGAAGACGATCATCTACGGCCCCGATCCCCTCGAGGACGTGGATGCCTTCCTCGCGGTGATGGAGACCTACGCCGCCCTCGGGATCGACGAGGTCAAGATCGCGCCGAAAGCCCCGGATCCGGTCGGATGGATGTCTCGGATGGTGTCAGACGTCGTGCCGAGGCTCGCGGCCCTCTGACCTTTCCGCCCTGCCCTCACCGGCTCCGGGTCACCCCGACTGACCCCGCTCCGCCTTACCCACCCTTACCGCGCTCCGCCTCACCCCGCTCCGCCTCACCCCGACTTACCCCACTCCGCCCCGCCCCGCCCATTTGAAACGCAGGAGTTCCTCGGGATTCTGAGCAAAAGCGGCCCGTTTTGCTCAATCTGACGAGAATCTCCTGCGTTTTCGAACCGGAGGGGCGCCCCTTCGGGGTGATGGTTCGGGGTCCCCAGTGG
>JANYGT010000004.1 GCA_025362355.1 Lacisediminihabitans sp.
GCTGTGAGGCGTGGTTCGAGCATGAGCGCGCGTGGTGCGAAGCAGCGATTCGCGACAACGTACTGGTGCCGCTGACGCAGGGGCAATACGACGCGCTTTTTTCTTTCGTCTACAACCTGGGCGAACCGCAGTTCCGGAACTCAACGCTGCTTAAGCTGCTCAATGTCGGCGAATACGATGCCGTGCCGGCGCAGATGAAGCGATGGAACAACAACGGCTTGCTGGACTCGCGGCGCGAGCAGGAAGCCGAACAATGGATTGCTGGTGCTGCAGATGTCTGAGGATCAAGTGCCCACCGCTGCGCAGGTTGATACCGCGCTGAGCTGGCGCAGCGTCAAGCTGTGGTACTCGATTGCGCTGCAGGCTGGCGCTACTGCGCTGTTGCTGCATGCGTCGCTCAGTGGCGATCAGTGGGTCTGGGTCACATCGATGATCTACGGCGGGTATGTGGTCGGGAATTTGGGATCGCTGGCAATTGGCGCGAACTCACTGTCAAAGGCGCGAGCGTGATGGGCTACGGGGAAGAACAGGGTTGTGCGATAAAGAATGCGAAAGATGTGTTTGCGCAAGTGGGTGTGCATGTTGGCAATGAGCTGCGAGAAATGTTTACGCGAGGCAATGATGCCGGCCTGGCTAGGTTTTCGGTCAACATCATTGATCCTCTCGGCGTTGTGATTTTTTCCAAGCCGTTTCAATTTGTGATTGGCGATTTTACACCCGGGCGGGGTGCGTGATGCCCTGGTCAATCATTTGGTCGCTGGTGGTAAACAAATACGTGCTGAGCGCAATCGCTGCGTTCGCCCTATTACTCGCGCTAACTACTGGCGTGCGCTCGATTGAAAGTGCGTACAGCCAGCGCGACGAATTCAAGCAGCAGCTTGCCGCGCAGAAAACAGAGACCATCAAAGCGCAAGCAGCGCGTGATGCAGCAACGCGCGAGGCAAACGATGCGGCACAGCTCGCAGCGCACCAACGCGCCGAGCAAGACAAGATCGACACAGAGAGCGCGGCGCGGGCCGCATCTATCGACAAGGAGCTAGACCATGCTAACCAATCACTTGCCGTGTGGCGGCACACGGCAGACACGCTTATGTCTCAGTGCCTTGCTCGCCACCTACCTAACGGCCTGCTCCCCACAACTGAAACGGGATTGCCCGGTTCAGCCAGTGGTGACGATCAAACAGTACCCGCCAGCAAAGTACCTCGCTGACGTGCCCATGCCACTGGCGGCGGATGACAGCATCGATGCCGCGCTGAATTGGGTGCCGAGGGCGCAAGCCGCAATTCAGCGGCTTCGCGGGCAGATGGCGGACTTGCGCAAGTGGGCTGCGGAGGATGGGCAGTGATAATTCTCGATGTTGCAATAACGCGCCATCACCGGCGCGCAGCGTCGTTTATCTGCGCTAACACGCCGCATACGGCGCGACCTGGGCGGGATTGACTGATGGCCTCGCCCGCAGTAACGACCGTAGAATTCATCGCTCGCTGGAACGCGCACGCCGACCGTGGCGATTCCAGTGTGCGCAAGCTGGCCGACGAGCTGGGTGTGCATGAGCGCAACGTGCAACAGCGACGCGCTCGCATCGAGGAATCGGAAGGCATCATCTTGCGATCAATCAGCAGCGCCGAGCGCCCGCGTGTCGATCAATCCGATCTTGAGGCACCCGAGCTCACGCGCGACCAATGCATTGAAAAGCTGCTTGGCGTGCACGCCAAATATCCGCACAAGTGGATCACGTCGCGGCAGTTCGCGATAGAGACGCGGTTGAAGGATACGGTGTGGTCGAAGTTCTTCGGCACGTTCGAGGAATTCAATCGCCAGGCTGGGCACGGCAAGACGCGACAGCAGTCACAATTCGGCAAGCAGATCGCAAAGCATGTGAGCGTCGATCGCTACCGCGAGTATGGCGAACAGCGATTGCAGTACGCGGAAAATTATCTGCGCGATACAACCGGCCGATTCAAGACGATATTGGTCGCGTCAGACATTCACGACGTTGACGCTGACCCTTTCTATTTGCGCACGCTGATCGACACCGCGCGGCGCGTGCAGCCCGACATCATCTGCCTCAACGGCGATATTTTCGATCTGCCCGAGTTCAGCAAGTACACCGTTGATCCGCGCACATGGGACGTGGTGGGCCGCATCCAGTTCGTGCACACGGAAATTCTTGGTGCGCTGCGAACTGCTGCGCCGAATGCGCAGATCGACTTGCTCGAAGGCAACCATGAATTCAGGCTGGTGCGGCACATGGCCGACGCCAACCCGGCGATGATGGCGCTGCTGTCTGAGCTTCACGGCATGAATGTGGCGAAGATGTTCGGGCTTGATCGTTACGAAGTGAACTATATCGCAAAGTCAGATCTGTCTGCATATCGACAGTCTGACATCAAGCAGGAGATTGCGCGCAACTTCAAAATTTACTACGACTGCGCGCTTGCGCATCACTTCCCTGAGGGCCGCGCAAAGGGCATGCCGGGGTGGAATGGTCACCACCACAAGCACCAGGTGTGGCCGAACGAGTCGCCACAATTTGGGCCCTTCGAATGGCACCAGCTCGGCGCCGGCCATCGGCGCAACGCGGGGTACTGCGACGGCGAGCGGTGGCACAACGGCTTCATGTTGGCGCATGTCGATACGCACACCAAGGCGACGCAGTTCGAGTACATCCAAATGCACGACTTCGCCGTCGTCGGCGGGCTGCGTTACACGCGCCTGCCATCTGAAGCGTGGAACGCGGGGCAGCTGGAGAAGGCGGCATGAACATAATTGAACGCATAGCAAAAGCCAATCCAGAACAGCGCATGATTGTCGGCTTGGCTGGAAAGAAGCGCGCCGGCAAGGACAGCATCGCTCACGTGCTGACCAGCGAATATGGTTTCGCTCACGACTCATTCGCGGCACCAATTCGCGAGTTTGTGGAAAAGCTGACAGAAGATTATTCGAGCAACGTTTTTTCGATCGACGGC
>JANYGT010000012.1 GCA_025362355.1 Lacisediminihabitans sp.
GTCGTGCCGCCCGAGCCTCCGTGCACGCCGAGCCTGCGCCGCCCGCCCGGTGCCCGCCGAGCCCGCGACCCAGTTTGTTGGCGCCGCTGCAGTTTGTTGGCCGCGCGCCCCCGTTGAAGGCCACGCGGCCAACAAACGGGCGCGCGGACGCGGCGCAATCGGGAACCGGTACCCTTGATCCTCGTGGCTCTTACTATCGCGATCGTCGGTCTTCCCAACGTCGGCAAGTCGACGCTGTTCAACGCGTTGACCAAGAACAACGTTCTGGCGGCCAACTACCCGTTCGCGACCATTGAGCCCAACGTCGGAATCGTGAACCTCCCCGACCCGCGCCTGCAGAAGCTCGCCGATCTCTTTCACAGCGAGCGCATCCTGTCCGCGCCCGTGTCATTCGTCGACATCGCCGGCATCGTCAAGGGCGCATCCGTCGGTGAGGGCCTCGGCAACAAGTTCCTGGCGAATATCCGCGAGGCGGATGCGATCGCCCAGGTCGTGCGCGCATTCGAGGATCCGGATGTCATCCACGTCGACGGCAAAGTGGACGCCGCCTCCGACATGGAGACCATCAACACCGAGCTGATTCTGGCCGACCTGCAGACCCTCGAGAACGCGACGTCGCGCTATGAGAAAGAACTACGCGCCAAAAAGATTACCCAGGCGACCGTCGATACCGCCGCCGAGGCGATCACGTGGCTGAACGACGGCAAGCCGCTGTCGGCATCCACGATCGACCTCCAGCCGATCCGCGAACTCGGACTCCTGACGGTCAAGCCCTTCATCTATGTCTTCAACGTCGATGAGGCGGTGCTGACCGACCCCGCCCGCCGGGCCGCGCTCGAGTCTCTGGTTGCGCCGGCCCACGCGGTGTTCCTCGACGCGAAGCTCGAGTCCGAACTGATCGACCTGTCACGGGAGGATGCCGCGGAGTTGCTCTCCTCCACCGGCCAGGACGAGAGCGGGCTGACCCAGCTCGCTCGCATCGGCTTCGACACGCTGGGCCTGCAGACGTACCTGACCGCGGGGCCGAAGGAGGCCCGGGCGTGGACCATCCCGAAAGGCGCGAAGGCCCCACAGGCGGCGGGGGTCATCCACTCCGACTTCGAGAAGGGTTTCATCAAGGCCGAGGTGATCGGCTTCCAGGACCTCATCGATGCCGGTTCGATCGCCGAGGCCCGCGCCAAGGGCAAGGCCCGCATCGAGGGCAAGGATTACGTGATGCAGGATGGCGACGTGGTGGAGTTCAGGTTCAACAACTAGCGGTGCGCTGGTTGAGCAGGGCGCCTCGCGCCCATATCAAAACGGAGGAGTTCGTCGTGCCTGTCATCGCAATCATCGGAGCCGGACCTGGACTCGGAGCGGCGGTCGCGCGGCGCTTCGGGGCGGAAGGCTTCGCCGTAGCCCTGATCTCGCGTGACCAGTCGAAACTCGACGTCATGGCCGAGGAGCTCACGGCAGCCGGGGTGTCTGCGCGAGGCTACGCCGCCGACGTGCTCGTGCCGGCCACCGTGGAGGACGCCCTCGTGCGCGCCGCGCAAGAGCTCGGACCGATCACCGCGCTGCAGTACAGCCCCCTGCCGTCGCGGGACTACCTGAAGCCGGTGCTCGACCTCACGCCGGAGCTGGCCCTCGAAGCGCTGCAGTTCTCGGCCCTCGGCCTTATCCACGCTGTGCGCACGGTACTGCCGGGAATGCGGGAGCGCGGCGACGGCAGCATCATCCTGATCAACGGCGGAACCTCGGTCAAGGCACGCTCCGGTTTCGCGGGCACCTCGGTGGCGTTCCCAGCCGAGAGCGCCTATGGCGAAATGCTCTTCGACGCGCTCGAGGGGGAGGGCATTCGGGTGCGGCAGCTGGTCATCCCCGGTGGCATCCCCAAACTTCAACTGCCGAACGGCATCGACGACGTCGCCGACCGGGTCTGGCAGCTCCACGCCGGCGCGGGTGAGTTCCGCACCATGCTCATCCCGCTCGGCGAGGGACGCGAGTAGTACGTCAACGGTTCGCGCGACGGCGGAGCCGATGCGGAACACCAGGCGGTCGCTCTCGCTACCCACCCTGCTTACGCGGCGACGCGACGCGGTCGAGTTCCCCTTCACCAACTGACCATGCGTGCATGCGTCGCAGCCTCCCGGCAACGTTGTGCCCTTCCGTCGACGTTGTGCCCTCCATACCGGGCACAATGTCCACGGAGGGTTTCAACGTTCGGTGGCGCGACCGCGAAACTCAGGCCGCAGGCGGAGCTGCGGCCACTGCTTCCGGGGCAGGCACGAAGCCGAGCGGGGACGACCGCACCATCGCCAGGCCGCGCTGGATCGCCCCGAGCACGACCGCGTCGGCACCGAGGGGTGATGCGACGATCTCGGGCACCGGCAGCGAAGGGTTCTGCTCGAGCACGGCGAGTGCGCGCGCGATGACCGGGCCGGCCGCGACAGCTATCGCGCCGCCGACGATGACCCGCTCGATATCGAGGATGCTCGCGAGCACGAGGCACACGCGCGCGAGTCGATCGCCGAGGAGGCCCAGGATCTCGCGGCTGGCCAGGTCTCCCGTCGCGGCGGCCGCGAGGACTGCTTCGGCGGTCACCTCGTCGGGGGCGAGCAGCGCGAGGGGCGATGACGCGGGCAGCGTCGCGGAGCGCCGCGCAGACTGCGCCAATTCACGGGCGAGCGCCGCGAGCCCATCCGCCGATCCGACGCCCTCCACGAGGCCGAGCACGCGCATCTCACCGGCCCCACCGTGGTGTCCGCGGAGGAGGGTGTCGTCGATGATGAGTCCCGCGCCGAAGCGTTCACCGGAGAGCAGCGCCGCGAACGACCGGATGCCCCGGCCGGCTCCGACCGCCTGCTCGGCGACCGCCGCGAGGTTTGCATCGTTCTCGACGATCACCCGGCCGTAGCCGGCGAAGGCGTCAACCAGGTCGGGGTTCATCTGACCCCAGAAGCCCCCTTCTCCCGACGGAGAGTGGCCGGTTTCATCGGTCGGGGCCGGGACACCGAAGACGGTGACCAGCACCGACGCGCGCGGAACCGCGGTTTCGGCGAGCGCGGTCTCGATGGCGGCGGTCATCACGGAGACGCGCACCACGGCATCCCGGCGCGCCTCCCCGAACGATCGCCGTACCCGCCCGAGCACCCTGCCCCGGAGGTCGGCCACCTCGACCGTCGCGCTGTGCTCGCCGGCATCCACTCCGATGACGAAGCCGGAGGATGCCCGCAGTTCGAACCGGCGCGCCGGGCGACCCTTGCTGTATTCGCCCGCGGCTCGTGCGTCGTCGAGCCGGGTGATCCAGCCGAGCTCGCTGAGGAGATCGCAGAGGCCGATCGCCGTCGATCTGGTGAGGCCGGTCGACTCGATGACATCGCTGGCGTTGAAGACCCCCGTGTGCAGTGCGAACTTGAGCACCTTCTCGGTGTTCATGCGTCGCAGGAGCTGCGTCGATGCACCCGTCTGCTCCGTCGTCATGTCAAAACCGTATCGCTAACGGCATTCGGAAATAATTGATGCGGGATCTAAATTTAGGCGCTAGATTATTCTCAACAGCTGCCGACGGGGGCAGCTCGGTTCCCACAGGAGACAATGACGTGCATCCTCAACGATCCTCGACGGCCGCTCATCTCAGCCGCCGCTCCTTCCTTGTAGGCGCCGGCGCGATCGGCGCGGGACTCGCCCTCGCCGGGTGCGCACCGCAGGGCGCGGGTGTCACGGAGATCAGCTTCTATATCTCGAAGCCGGAAGTCATCGGTTACTTCGACACCCTGATCGCGAAGTTCCACAAGACACAGTCGACGGTTCGTGTGATCCGGGACTCGACGTCGAACCTCTCGGCCGACTTCGTGCGCAACAGTCCTCCTGATCTCGGCTGTCTCAACTACAACTTCTCGATGGTGCAATTCGTCGAGCGTGGGGCGCTCAGCGATCTCTCCGACATGCCGGAGGCCGGGCGGATCAACCCCGACATCACGCCGCTCGTCAAGGCCACGGCCGATTATCCCGGGCGCACCAGCGTCATCCCCTATTCGCTGACCGCAGCATCCGTGCTCTATAACAAAGACCTCTTCGCGAAGTACGGCGTAGCGATCCCCACCACCTGGGACGAACTCGCGGCGGCAGCGGCGACCTTCATGGCAGCCGGGATCTCCCCGTTCTTCAACACCTACAAAGACACCTGGACGGTTGCACAGGGCCTCTTCGACTACACGGTCGGCGGGATGATCGATATCCCTTCGTTCTTCGCGAAGCTGCGGTCAGAGGGCACCTCCGTCGGATCATCGTCGCGGGTCTCATTCCAGAAGGACTTCGAGGCCGCGATGGCGCGGGTGTCGCAACTCACGTCCTATGCGAACAAGGATGCCGCGAGCCGCGGCTACGGCGACGGCAACCTGGCCTTCGCACAGGGGAAGTCCGCGATGTACCTGCAGGGCCCCTGGGCTCTCGGCGAACTCGCCAAAACCAACAAGGCTCTGAATATCGGCACCTTCCCGCTCCCGGTGACGAACGACCCGGCAGACCTCAAAGTGCGGGTGAACGTCGACCTCGCGCTCTGGATTCCCGAAGCGTCCACGAAGAAGGCGGCGGCTCGCAGCTTTCTCTCGTACCTGATGCGACCCGAGATCCACAACGCCTACAACGCCGACAACAACGCATTCGGAACGACGAAGGATGCGCCCCCGGCAGCGAATCCGGCGCTCGCCGGCATGCAGAAGTACTACGACGATGCCGCGTTCTACCTCGGCGCATCGCAGCTGATCCCTTCGGCGATCCCGGTCGCAAACTACGCGCAGTCCATCGCGCTCGGCGCCCGACCCGGCCCGGTGCTCGAACAGCTCGACGGCGACTGGTCTCGCCTCGCACTGCGGTCCTGATCGCTTCCGAAACATCCATCAACGACAGAAACGAGAACGACATGGCCGTCGTCACTAATGCACTACCCGGCGGAAAGGCGAGGGTGCGCGGGCGGGTGGACAAGACCTACTACGCATTCCTCGTGCCAGGGCTTGTGCTGTTCACCCTTGCCATCACCCTGCCGGCGCTGATGGGAATCTTCTACAGCTTCACCAATTCGGTCGGCTACGGGCAGTTCAGCTTCTCGGGCGTCATCAACTACATCGCCCTCTTCTCGGATCCGACGATCAGGGGAGCGTACGGATTCACCATCGGGTTCGCGCTCGTGACTGTTGCCGTCGTCAACTTCGTGGCATTCCTGCTCGCGATCGGCCTCACCGCGCGCATCCGGGCCAAGGTCGCACTGCGAGCCGTCTTCGTGCTGCCGATGGTCGTCTCCGGCATAGTCATCGCCTACGTCTTCAACTTCCTCTTCTCGAACTCGCTGCCCGCGGCGGCCGGAGCCCTCGGGTTCGCGCCGCTCGAGCAGAGCCTTCTGGCCAATCCGGATCTCGCCTGGGTCGCCATCGTCATCGTGACCGCGTGGCAGGCGATCCCCTCGACGATCCTCATCTACATCGCTGGCATCCTGGCGATCCCCGCTGACGTCTACGAGGCTGCAGCATTAGACGGGGCATCGGCATCCCGCCAGTTGCGGTCTATCACCGTTCCCCTCACGGCCGGCTACATCCTGATCAACGTGATCATCGGATTCAAGAACTTCCTGAACTCGTACGACATCATCGTCGGCCTCACCAACGGCGGGCCTGGCACGTCGACGACGTCCATCGCCATGTCGATCTTCCAGGGCTTCACAAACGGTGACTACTCGTACCAGATGGCGAACGCGACGATCTTCTTCCTCATCGCGCTCGTGATCGCGTTCCTCCAACTGCGCGTCACGCGCGGAAAGGCCAGTGCCTGATGTCGACACAGATCCCGCTCGCGCCGACCACGTCGACCGGAAGGATGACGCCGAGCAATGCCGATGCCGTGCGGGTGCGCAGCGGCGCCCGCGGCGAACGCTTCAACTGGCCGCTGACCGTCATCCTCGTCATCGGTTCGCTCGCCGTGCTGATACCCCTGTATGTGACGCTGACCATGGCGTTCAAGACGTCGGCACAGGCGGTCGATGGAAACGCATTCACGCTACCGGCCCCGTTCAGCATCGACGGGTTCGTGCAGGCCTGGACGCTCACCGACTTTCCGCGCAGTTTCGCGATCTCGGTGGGGGTATCGGCGATCTCGGTGGCCGGCAGCATCATCCTGAGCGCGTTCGCCGCCTTCGCGATCTCCCGAAACTGGAATCGCCGTTTCTTCCGGTGGTCGTTCTACTACCTCCTGGCCGCGATATTCCTACCGTTCCCGGTGCTGGCGCTCTCGCAGGTGAAGCTGACGGGCCTCGTGCACCTCGACAACCCGGTCGGTGTTGCACTCCTTCACATCATGTTCCAGCTGGGATTCAGCGTGCTGCTCTTCACCGCGTTCCTGCGGTCGATCCCGGACGAACTGGAGGAGAGCGCCCGTCTCGACGGCGCAAGTACCGGGCAGGTGTTCTGGCAGCTGATCTTCCCGCTGCTCGCTCCGATGAGCGCGACCGTCGGCATCTTCGCCTTCCTCGCCTCCTGGAACGACTTCGTCATGCCGTCGCTGATCACCTCGAATCCGGCCCTGCAGACGCTCCCCGTTCTGCAGCAGATTTTCCAGACCCAGTTCAGCAACAACTACAATGTCTCTTTCGCCTCCTATCTGATGGCGATGGCTCCGGCGATCATCGTCTACCTCGTCACGCAGCGCTGGGTCATGGCCGGCGTGACGCAGGGGGCCATCAAGTAGACGACCCCCGACCGCCCCAGCTCCACCGCTTCCGTTCCACCGAAAGGCTCCTCTGTGACCGACACCCTCCGCCAGTCCGGATTCACCACGACAGCTGACGGGGCCTGGTGGCGTGATGCCGCGGTCTACCAGATCTACCCGCGCTCGTTCGCCGATTCGAATGGCGACGGGCTCGGCGATCTTCCCGGAATCACGTCCCGGGTACCGTACCTGAAGGAGCTCGGGGTGGATGCCGTCTGGCTGAGCCCGTTCTACCCCTCGGCGCTCGCCGACGGTGGCTATGACGTCGACGACTACCGCGACGTCGATCCGCGACTCGGCACCCTCGACGATTTCGATCGGATGATCGAGGCACTGGATGCCGCCGGCCTCCGTTGCATCGTCGACATCGTGCCGAACCACAGCTCCGATCGCCACGTCTGGTTTCGGGAGGCGCTCGCCTCGCCCCGCGGATCGGCGGCGCGGGACCGCTACATCTTCCGCGACGGTCTCGGCGACGATGGAGAGCTGCCACCGGCCGACTGGGTCTCGACCTTCGGTGGTCCGGCCTGGACCCCGGTGGGCGACGGTCAGTGGTACCACCACTACTTCGCTCTCGAGCAGCCCGACCTGAACTGGGACAACCGGGAGGTGCGCGACGACTTCCTCGAAACCCTCCGGTTCTGGTCGGATCGCGGGGTGGCCGGCTTCCGTATCGACGTCGCCCACGGACTCGCGAAAGACCTGCCCGACATCCTTCCGAGCCAGGCGGAGCTCGACGCTCTGCCGATCGACGGCAGCCATCCGATGTGGGATCGTGACGAGGTGCACGAGATCTACGCCGAGTGGCGCGAGCTCTTCAATTCGTATTCTCCGGCGCGCACGGCCGTCGCAGAGGCGTGGGTCGAGGCGGATCGCCGTGGTCGTTACGCGAGCGCCGAAGGGCTCGGCCAGGCGTTCAATTTCGACCTCCTCGAGAGCGATTTCGATGCGGCACAGTTCCGCAGCGTCATCGAGTCCAACCTTGCGCTGAGTGAGAAGTCGGGCTCGTCGTCGACGTGGGTGTTCTCGAATCACGACGTGGTGCGTCACCCGACGCGCTACGGGCTTCCCCCGGTCGACGGTCGGCAGGTCAGGCAGGGCGCGGAGTGGCTGTTGTCCCGTGGTCGTGAACCGGTCGTCGATGTCGACCTCGGCCTGCGTCGGGCACGGGCCGCAACGATGCTCGAGCTTGCGCTGCCCGGCTCCGCCTACCTCTACCAGGGTGAGGAACTCGGTCTGCCGGAGGTCGCGGACATTCCGGATGTCGACCGTCAGGATCCGACATTCTTCCGCCATCAGGGCACCGAGATCGGCCGCGACGGATGCCGGGTTCCCCTCCCGTGGACCAGCGCCGGCCCGTCCTTCGGATTCGGAACCGCCGCGCCTCATCTGCCGCAGCCCGCCGAGTTCGGACGACTCTCGGTCGAGGCAGAGAGTGGCGACTCCGACTCGACCCTGACGATGTATCGCCGGGCCCTCGAAATCCGCTCGCGGCTGCGCGAGGGCGGACTGGAGTGGATGGAAACCGGCAACCCCCAGGTGTTGGCGTTCCGCCGCCCGAACGGCTGGGTGAGCGTCACGAACTTCGGTGACGAGCTATACGAGCTGCCCGACGGGGAGCTGCTGCTCAGCAGTTCGCCTGTTGTCGGCGGTTTCCTGCCGGGTGCCGCAACCGCCTGGCTTCAGGGGTAGGGCGACCTTCGCCGAGGCTGTGGCTTTGGAGGTGAGCGGTGTTTGAAACACCTGGAAATATTGCCCACGTCTGGGTCGACGGCACTGAGATCGACCGATTTCGTGACCTGACACAGCTTCCAGGGTTTGAGGTCGAGAGCGACTCCGGCCGCCACTATCGAGTCGTACGTCGGCCCGTCCCGGACTCACGCACGGTCGAATGGGATGTGCTCGCTGTCGGTGAGAAAGACGACGGGATGTCAGTGGGGACGGTCACCAAATACAACCCGCGGTTCTCGAGAAACCTCGAATATCTGTTCAAGAAGCACGGGGCGAGGTTCAACGGCGGATCTCAAAGCGACCTGTCGAACACCGTCCAGGCGCTCATCGAATAGCTCGCCGCAGCCGGGCGCGGGTCAGAAGCTCACCACGAAGCTCGGGATGCCGACCGCGGCCCCGGTCACCGGGGCACCGGTGTCGTTCACGACATGATCGAGCGTGCCGGCGCCGAGTTGCACCGTGAGAAGGTCATGCAGTTGCACGCCCGGCGTGACCGGCACCTCGAACCCGTGCGCCGCGTGGATCGTGGGGTCGACATTCGTGAAGATGTAGCTCCCACCGCCCCAGAGGGTGTGGGTCTTCACCGAATCCGCGACCTTGTAGCCGGCCCAGCCGAGCACTCCGTCGTGCTGCCATGTTGCCTGGTTCGGCGCGTCGTAGGGCAGCTCGTTCTGGAAGAAGACGGTCGTCCCACGCTCGCCGTTCCAGATCACGTTGTACTTCTGGAAGTGCTCGGAGAAGAGCCCGGTGGCGGTCACGTTGCGCCCATTGACGACCACCCCGGTCTCGGAGGTGTTCGATGTCCAGCCGACGCCCTGGCCGTGGTCGGCACGCCAGGCCCAGATGTTGTCGAGCAGCACGTTGTCGCTGTTGACCTGCAGGGCGACGGTGGCTTTGCCGACGTGCGGTCCGCCGATTCGGAAGTAGACATCCTGGATGGCGGTCTGGTTGCGCGATCCGCCCCGGCGCTCGCTGTCCGACCGGGAGTCGGCCTCGTGGTCGTCTCGCTTCGCACCGACCCGGAGGAGCACGGGTGAGTTGACTGTTCCGGCGTCGATCATGAGGCCAGCGACATCCACTCCCGGAACGTCTGAAACGGCGAGAGGAATTGCGCCGTTCACGGCGGTGAGGGTTGCGATGCCGAGACCGAGCACCACCGTGTCTGCCCGCCTGACCGAGATGGTGCGATCTACGTCGTAGACGCCGGGCGTGAGCAGCAGGTTCTTGCCCCGGTCGAGCTGGTTGTTGATCGTTCGCACCGAGTCGCCCGGCTTCGCGACGAAAAAGTCCGAGAGCGGGATGGCGCGGCCCGGCGTCGGTGCGTCAGCCCAGGTGGTTCCGACCGAGTTGGTGCGACTGTCGGGAACGAAGACGCTGTACCGGTTCTGTGCGGTGTCGAAGAAGAGATACGGCTTCTCGCGGCTCACGGCGGTCGTCGCGAGCGTCGTGTAGGTGGGGTTCGGGAATGACTGAGCGGGTGCGCCGACGACACCCGAGAACACCTGATTCCACACCCCGTTCGACCAGGAGCCGATGGAGCTGTTGCGAACGAGGAACTGCTGCTGCGAGCCGTTGACGATCGTGCCGGCCCTCGAGTCGGCCAGAAAGCCGCCACTGGCGAACTGTGGTCCGGCGGTGCAGTAGTCCATGAACGTCAGGGTTCCCCCGGTGACGTCGACCCGACGCATCGGTGCCGCCTGCGACACGGCCCAGAACTCGCCGGAGGAACGACAGCCAGTCCCACCGGCGACGTTGATCGTGAGGTTCGAGACCGAGCGCCAGAAGTTGTCGAGCGCGCTGCAGTTGGTGGCGGTGAAACAGCGGTTGTAGACGTCCACGTGCCCGTTGATCGTGACGTCTTTCGGCGAAACGCCGAGGCCCGCGACCTCGGTGTAGTAGCCGACCTGGAAGACCAGTGGATTCGCCACAGTCCCGTAGACACCCGGCTTGAACAGCAGCGCGTAGCGGGCCGTCCCCATCTCGTTGTCGACCTGCTGGGCGGCGATCGCATCGACAGCGGCCTGGATCTGGCTCTGCGGCATGCTCGGGTCGAAGATCTTCACGTTCGGGCCGAAGTCGACCGCCGCGGATCCACCCGACGGATGACCCGGGTCGGCGAAGGCCGCGGGGGCGAGCGACATCCCGGACAGGGTGAGCGCAGCCGCGACGGTCACGGTCGCGAGTGCGCGCCCCGCCCGTCGGATTCCGTGCTGGGGGATGGCCATGGTTGTCTCCTGCTCTCGTCATTGAGGCGGGCGTTCGGGCGCACGATGTTTCGAACATTACGGTCGAATCGGGCGGTGGTCAAGGCTGCTCCGCCAACGATGTGGCGTTGCGTGGAGGTTGGGCCCGCGGTGGCCGTCCCAACGTCACCGGAGCGTCCCAACGTTCGGTCGGCGAGGAGCGAGGCGCCAGTTCAGGGGTCCGTCGGTTCACTCACACGGATGTCGCCAGCGCCGAAGCCGGGCCTTGCGCACTCGCTCCGAGGTAGAGCCGCGCCACTTCCGGGTCTTCGAGCAATGACTGGCCGGTGCCGGTGAGAGCGACTCGCCCGGCCTCGAGCACGGCCGCCATGTGAGCGACCGCGAGTCCTGATCGAGCGTTCTGTTCGACGAGCAGGACTGTCCTACCGTCACGGGCGAGGGTTGCGATGCTCGCGAAGACGGACGTGCGTGACTTCGGATCGAGCCCGATCGAGGGCTCGTCGAGCAGGATGAGCGCCGGGTCGAGCATCAGCGATCGTGCAAGCTCCACCTGTTTCTGCTCCCCGCCGGAGAGCGATCCGGCGGCGGCCGTTCGACGCCGTGCGACGATCGGGAAGATCTCGGCGACCTCCTCGGCCCGCTGGCGGATGAGCGCCTGGTTGGTCAGGATGAACGCGCCCATGATGACGTTCTCCCAGACCGTCATCGTCGGGAAGAGGCTTCGGTCCTGCGGCACGTGCACGATGCCGCGATGAAGTCGCTCGCGGGACGGTAGCGCACCGATGTCCTCACCGTTGAACATCACGGTGCCTCCGGCATTGCGCAGAAGGCCGCTCACGGTCTTCAGCACGGTCGATTTGCCGGCGCCGTTCGGTCCGATGAGGCAGACGATCTCGCCCTTGGTGACCGCGAGATCCACCCCCTTGAGAATGAGCCCGGCCCCATAGCCTGCCGTCACGCCGGTGAGGTGGAGCAGAGCTTCGGATGCGGTCGATTCAGCTTCCAAGGTATGCCTCCAGCACTTTCGGGTCACTTTGGATCGTCTCTGGCGATCCGAACGCGATCGGCGCGCCCTGATCGAGCACGATGACGGGGTCGCACAGTCGCATGACGAGCTGCATATCGTGTTCGACGATGAGGAACGTCACGCCGGCGGCATGACGGTCACGGATGTGCTGCTCCATCGTGTCGATCATCACCGGGTTCACCCCGGCGGTCGGCTCGTCGAGCAGTACGAGGGTCGGATCGCTCATGAGCACCGCCGCGAATTCGAGCAGCTTGCGCTGGCCGTAGGACAGATCGGCTGAGGGAAGCCCAGCGAGGGTGTCGAGTCGGAATTCACCGAGCATCTCCTTCGCGCGTTCGTGATCGCTCTCCGAAACCCGGCGACCGAAGAGCTGGCGCCAGCTGTAGCCGGCGGCGACGACGAGATTCTCTTCGACCGTGAGCTCCGGAAAGATCCGGGCCTGCTGGAAGGTTCGGGAGAGCCCTCGACGGTAGAGGTCGGCCGGCCGGGGCTTCACGATCGTCTCCCCGTCGAAGCGGATCTGTCCCGAGTCCGCCTTCAGGTAGCCCGTGATCATGTTGAAGGCGGTCGTCTTGCCGGATCCGTTCGGGCCGATGAGCGCCGTGATCGTGCCCTTCTGCACCGTGAAGGAACACTCGTTGACCGCGGTGACACCGCCGAAGCGTTTCGTCAGGTGGTCGATCTCGAGAACGTTCTCCGTCATCGCACTACCTTCACTTCGCTTGTCGGGAGGGCGCTCGGAGTTGGTGAAGCACCGTCTCGTGCAGCGCCGGCGGCACTGGCCCGCCGACGCGCGAGGCGCTCGGTGATGGAGGGGAGGATGCCACGGGGCAGAAACAGCATGATGACGAGGAACACCGCCGCATAGGCGATGAGGTAGAGCTCACTCGCCCCGAAGGCCTGCGCGAAATACTCCTGCGCCGGCACGAGGATGAACGCGCCGAGCACCGGACCCCACAGTGTGCCGCGGCCCCCGAGGAACGCCATCAGCACCATACCGATGGTAATGAGCGGATCCACGGCGAACTGCGGGTAGATGAAGCCGACGTAGTAGGCCCACACCCCGCCGACCATTGCCACGAGCCCCGCGCTCACGGCGAAGGCGATCAGCTTGACCGCGGTGACTCGAACTCCCACGCCGTGGGCCTTGTCTTCATCGGCCCGAACGGTGGCGAGCGACAGCCCGATCTTCGATCGGCGGAAGTAGAGGGAGATCCCCATCGCGATCGCCAGCAGGATGAGCATCGCGTAGTAAAACGGCCAGTCGTAGGTTCCGACGTCGAACGGCGCGGGGGCGACGCTCTTGCCCTGCGCTCCGCCGGTGACGTTCTTCAGGTTGAAGGCGAGGGTCTGGGTGATGAACAGGAGGGTGATGGTGACGATGGCGAAGACATCCGCTCTCGTGCGCATCGAGACCCAGCCGATCGGGATGCTCATGAAGGCGACGCCGAGACCGATCACCGGCAGAAGAAAGAACGGGGCGTACCCGCCGTACACACTGTCGCTGAAGATGATGCCCGTCGCGTACGCACCGATGCCGAAGAACGCGACGTGGCCGAGGGACGGGTATCCGGCATAGCCGCCGATCAGGTTCCACGAGCTCGACAGTGCTGCGTACATGATCGTGAAGATCAGGGTGTTGAGCAGATAGCCCGGACCCCCGACGATCGGGATGACGAGGAGGACGAGAAAGAAGACACCGGCTCGGATGAGCCCGGCACGGGTGGTTGCGAATTTCACAGGGCACCTCGGGTTCGTGCGCCGAAAAGCCCGCGCGGTCTGATGAGTAGCACTAGCAGGAGCACGATGAAGAAGGTGAAGTCGGACCAGATCGGAGAGGCGAGAGCCGACACCACAGACGATGCGACGCCCATCACGAGCGCGGCGACGACCGACCCGCCGATGCTGCCGAGACCGCCGAGCACAACGATGGTGAGCAGGCGGCTGATCAGGTCGTAGTGACTTCCGGGGTTGAAGGAGTTCAGCATCCCGAAGACCGAGCCGGCGGCCGCGGCGGTCGCGGCCCCCAGCCCGAATCCGAGCGCCGAGACACGGTTCGCGTTCACTCCGAGAAGCTGGGCGGACATCGGATTCTGCACCGTCGCCCGAACGGATCTGCCGAACTTCGTACGCTGCAGGATCAGATAGAGAAGGCCGAGCATGACGAGTGAGAGCAGGAACGCGACGAACCTCACGAGGCTCACCTGGTATCCGAGGATCGTCCAGCTGAAGTTCGCGTAGGCCGGCTGAACGTTCGTCAGGGTCGAGCCGTAGGCGAACGACAGCACCCCTTCGACGCCGAGAGCGATGGCGAATGTCACGAGCAGCGACAGCTGCGCGACGTCATCGCCGTGCAAGGGGCGAAGCAGCACGTACTGCACACCGACACCGACGAGGAAGAGCAGCGGGGTAGTGATCAGGATCGACAGGAACGGGTCGATCCCGAGTTGCGTGAACAGCGTGTAGGTCAGGTAGGCGCCGAGGACGACCAGCGCGCCCTGGGCGAGGTTGACCACCTTCATGATTCCGAAGATCAGGGTCTGCCCGCTCGCCATGAGCGCGTAGACGCCGCCAGTGAGAATGCCGAGGATGATGGCCTGGATGAGTGAGTGCACGTAACGGTCTCTCCTTCTAGCCGGCCCAGTGCGGCTTCGGAGCCACCGGGGCGTGCTGAGCTGTCGCGGACGGGTAGACGGTGGTCAATTTGCCGTTGATCCACTGGATGAGGAGGTAAGCACCCTTCGGGGCCCCGTACTGGTCCCAGCTGAGGTTGCCGACGAGGGTCGGCCAGGTGCCGCTGTGCAGCGTCTTGATGATCGTCGCGTTGTCGATCTTCCCGGTCTTCTTTGCGACCTGGTCGAGGAGCATCCCCGCCGAGTAGGCCTCGGCCGAAGTGGGGTCGATCTTCTGGGCATCTCCGCCGTACTTTGCGACATAGTCGGAGATGAACTTCGAGCTGCCGGCGATCGTCGAGTCGGCGTACCAGTCGGCGCTCGAGAAGACGCCCTCGGTGTTCGCACCGACCGCGGCCGGAAAGTCTCCCGGTGAGTTGGCGCCGTTCGACTCGAAGAGCCATTTCGGGTTGAACTTGAGCTGGATCATGCCCTTGATTTGCGCGAACGCGTCGGCCTCCTGCGATCCGCCGACCACCACGTCGGGGTTGGCAGCCGACATCCCCGACATGATGGGAGTCATATCGGCGGTCTCGGCCGGGTAGGTCTGGTCGTAGACGGTCTTGATGCCCGCGGCTTCGAAGCGCTTTTGGATGCTCGCGGCGATGGGCGCGGAGAACGGGTCATCGAGCTTGGCGTAACCGGCCGTCTTCGGCCGTTTGTTCGCCGGAAGCGACAGGATGTAGTTCGCGAACACATCGCCACCCTTCGTCGTCGGCGCCGGCTGTACGAAGAAGAGGTTCGTGAGCTTCTGAGCGAAGACCGATGGGCCGCCACCGGCCGGTTCGATGAACGCGTAGTGATAGCGACTCGCGACCCTGGATGCTGGCACGGTGAGGAGGCTCGAGTACGGCCCGAACACAAGGTCGACCTTGTCTTGCGTGATGAGGTTGGTGTAGTTGGTCACCACCTGGTCGGGGCTCGATGCGTCGTCGACGATGCTGAGCTTCACCTGTCGTCCGAGCACCCCACCCGCTTTGTTGGTCACGCTCGCCCAGAGGTCGTATCCGCGCTGCGCTGCCTTGCCAGAGTCAGAGAAGTCGCCTGTCAGCGAAAGGGAGATCCCGATTTTGAGCGGGCCCGAGGAGGAAGCGGTCGGCGAGGCAGCTGAGCAGCCAGCCAGGGTGAGCGCGCCGAGGGCGAGAGCCGAGACCGAGGCGAGGAGCCGAACTCGACGAGAGCGCGGCCCGTGAATGTGTAGTTGCATCATTGCTCCTAACAGAGGGATTCGATTGCTCGGGTCTCTTCGGCCGCGCACCGTCGTATCGGGAATTCGGCTTCACTACCGCAATCGTTTGCACCACAATCGCACCACTTGGCGGCAGTGTCAAGCTCCTCAGCTGAACGCGATATTTTCGGCGGCGGGGCCAGTGGACGCTCTGACGATGAGGTCGACCGGCAGCACGACGCGAAGGGCCGTGAGCACGGAATTCTCGATCTGGTTGAGCAGCAGTCGCGCCGATTCGACGCCGAGTTCGAAGTGGGGAGTTCTCACGGTCGTCATCGGCGGTTGGAAGTCGCCAGCGAACGGCATGTCATTGAACCCGATGACCGAGACGTCGTCCGGGCAGCGAAGACCGTGCATCCTGAGCGAGTGGTAGACGCCGAGGGCGAGCAGGTCGTTGCCGGCGACTACCGCCGTCGCAGGAAATCCCGACTGCTCGAGCACGGCATCCATCACAGTCTGGCCCGCCTCGACGCTATACGCGGGAGCCCGGAAGACTTCTCCCTGGATTCGGAGGTCGGCGCATGCCGCGACGAATGCTTCGGCCCGAACCTGACTCGTCGAAAAGGTCGGGGGGCCGGCGATGTGTGCGATTCGTCGATGGCCCAGCTGATGGAGATGCTCGACGGACTGCCGGATTCCATGGGCGTCATCACCAACAGCAGCGGGAAAGGGCACTCCTCGCGAATCGCGGTTGACCATCACTGCGCGGATGCCGCGCTCATAGGCCTCACCGGCGATGGAGTGCCCGGAGTGGCCCGTCGCGAAGATGAATCCGTCGACCTGGCGCTGCACGAGCGACTCGAAGACCAGGCGCTCGGTCGCGTCACTTCCATCGGTGTTCACAATCACTGCCGAGTAGCCGTGAGGCGCGAGATGGCTGTCGATGCCTCGAACGATCGGAGGGAAGATGGGGTTGGTGAGGTCGGGGATGATGACTCCGATCGTCATCGACGAACTCGTGCGGAGCCCTCGAGCGATCGAGTTCGGAATGTATCCGAGCTGCTTCGCCGCTGCGCGAACGCGACCCGCGGTCTCTGTGTTGACCTGCCCCTCGGTCTTGCGGTTGAGGGCCCGCGACGCAGTGCCCGGGTGCACGCCGGCAACCCGGGCGACATCCGCAATCGTTGCGCGGGGGGTCATGCGGCTAACGATAGCAGTTGACCTTCGAGCGGCTGCGGGCTTCTGTCAGCGGGTTGACTCCGAGCGGTCTGTGCCCCAATAATGGCGTAAAGCTGCAATCGATTGTGGCAAAAACGACACATCACGACCTTAACGAGACCTGACGAGGAGCGGACATGACTTCGGAGCACAAAGCCACGATCGGATGGATAGGTGCCGGTCGGATGGGGTTCGAAATGGCTCGCCGTCTCCTCGGCGCCGGATATGACGTGACGATCTACAACCGCACCCGTTCGAAAGCGGAGCCGCTTCTCAAACTGGGTGCCACCGTCGTCGACCGGCCCGTCGATCTCGCCGACCGCGACATCGTCTTCATCATGGTCTCCGCCCCGAGAGACCTCGAGCAGGTGACCGTCGGAGCCGACGGTGTGCTCACCTCCGATGAGTTCGCGCCGCGCATGATCATCGACTCTTCGACGGTCTCGCAGGAAGCGTCCGCGATGATCCGGGAGTTCGCCGAGGCGAGGGGCACCGCATTCCTGGCCGCCCCGGTGAGCGGCAATCCTTCGGTGATCGCCGCCGGAAAGCTCACGATCGCGGCATCCGGCCCACGCGAGACCTTCGACGAGGCGTTCGACGTGCTCACGACGATCGGCCGAACTGCCACCTACGTCGGCGAGGGCGAAGTCGCACGGCTCGTGAAGATAGCCCACAACGTCTTTCTCGGTGTCGTCATCCAGTCGCTCGTCGAAATCACGGTGCTCGCGGAGCGTGGAGGAGTATCACGCGAGGCCTTTCTCGCGTTTCTCAACGACTCGGTGATGGGATCGACCTTCACCCGCTACAAGTCGCCCGCACTGGTGAATCTCGACTTCACTCCTACCTTCACGATGCCGCTGCTGTCGAAAGACTTCGATCTCGGGCTCGCCGCGGCTCACGACCTCCAGGTTCCGATGCCGATCGCGTCCGCGACCGCGCAGCTCGTCGCCTCCGCCATGGGTGCGGGATTTCTCACAGAGGACTTCTCCGTACTTCTGCTCGAACAGGCACGCCGAGCAGGAGTGTCGCTCGAAGCGGAGAATGCCGCAGTGGTAAGCGGCCTCGAGGTGCCGGCCCATGAGTAACCTGCTGCCGCTTCAGGCGCCCGGCCACAGCAACGTCGACTACGAGATGCGCGTCGACATGGATCGCCTGCGCACCTACCGTCTCGACCGTGCGAAGAAGTCGCTCGAGTCGAGCGAGTGCGGGGCGTTCCTGCTCTTCGACTTCTACAACATCCGCTACACGACCCAGACCTGGATCGGGGGAGCGCTCGGCGACAAGATGACCCGGTACGCGCTGCTCACCCGCGACGGTGACCCGATGCTGTGGGACTTCGGCTCGGCAGTTCGGCATCACCAGCTCTATTCACCGTGGCTCAAGCCGGAGAACAACCGACCGGGGATGCTCGGGATGCGCGGCGCGGTCGCGCCATCAGCGGGCCTCATGGAGTCGGCCATCCGAGAGATCAAGGCACTTTTGGTGGAGGCCGGAGTCGCCGATTCCCCCATCGGGGTCGACATCGTCGAGCCACCGTTCCTCTTCGAGATGCAGCGCCAGGGACTCACCGTCGTCGATGCACAGCAGCTCATGCTCGACGCCCGCGAGATCAAGTCCGTCGACGAGATCATGTTGCTCAACCAGGCCGCAGCGATGGTAGACGGTGTCTACCAGGACATCGTCGACGTGCTCAAGCCGGGCATTCGTGAAAATGAGATCGTCGCGCTCGCCAACAAGCGCCTCTACGAACTCGGCTCCGACCAGGTCGAGGCGGTCAACGCGATCTCGGGCGACCGTTGCAACCCGCACCCGCACAACTTCACCGACCGGATCATCCGGCCGGGAGACCAGGCGTTCTTCGACATCATCCACTCCTTCAATGGCTATCGCACCTGCTACTACCGCACCTTCGCGGTCGGCAGCGCGACAACCAGTCAGCGTGACGCATATAAGAAGGCGCGGGAGTGGATGGATGCCGCGATCGCGACGGTCACAGCGGGCGTCGGCACGGATGACATCGCGCGCGTATGGCCGAAAGCCACCGATTTCGGCTTTGCGAATGAGCTTGCCGCCTTCGGGCTGCAGTTCGGCCACGGGCTCGGGCTGGGGCTTCACGAGCGCCCGATCATCTCTCGGCTGAACAGCCTCGACAATCCGATCGAGATCAAGGCCGGAATGGTGTTCGCCCTCGAGACCTACTGTCCGGCGACGGATGGATTCTCCGCCGCTCGCATCGAGGAAGAGATCGTGGTGGCAGAGAACGGGGTGCACGTGCTCACCCGGTTCCCGGCGCAGGAGCTCTTCGTCGCGAACGAGTACTGACTTTCGAGCATGAAGGGATTCGAGACATGCTGATCAGACACGACCACACTGCCGAGGCGACTGACGAACTCATCGGATGGTTCACCCACGACCTCGTCATCGACGGAGTATCGCGGGCAGCGTCCACCGGTGAACGCTTCGAGGTGCACAACCCGGCGACAGGCGAGGTCATCACGAGCGTCGCGAGCGCAAGTGCCGCAGACGCCCTCGTGGCGGTGCGAGCGGCGGAACGTGCGCTTCCGTTGTGGAGCAAGACATCGCCTCGCGAGCGGGCGGAGGTGCTGCGAAAGGCCTTCGAGCTCCTGCGCGAACGGAGCGATCTGCTCGCGCGGCTGATCGTGCTCGAAAACGGGAAGTCCCTCGCCGATGCGCGCGGCGAGATGGCCTACGCCACCGAGTTCTTCCGTTGGTATTCGGAGGAGGCGGTGAGGTTGATCGGCTCGGTGCAAACCGCGCCGAGCGGCAAGAACCGGATTCTCGTGACCCATCAGCCCATCGGCGTCAGCGTGCTCGTCACCCCGTGGAACTTTCCAGCGGCGATGGCGACCCGCAAGATCGCCCCGGCGTTGGCCGCCGGATGCTCGGTGATCCTCAAACCGGCGAGCGACACCCCCCTCACCGCTCTCGCGATCGGCCGGCTGCTCAGTGATGCCGGTGTGCCCGCCGGTGTCGTCAATGTCATTCCTTCCCGGCGCTCCGGGGCTGTGGTATCGGCGATGCTCGACGACCCTGCGGTGCGAAAACTCTCGTTCACCGGATCCACCGAGGTCGGGCGTGTGCTGTTGGCGAACGCATCCAAAACCGTCGTCAACTGCAGCATGGAGCTCGGTGGCAACGCGCCGTTCCTGGTGTTCGGCGACGCAGACCTCGATGCGGCCATCGACGGCGCGATGATCGCGAAGATGCGCAATGGCGGGGAGGCATGCACCGCCGCAAACCGGTTCTATGTGCACTCGTCGATCGCCGCCGAGTTCGCCGGGCGACTCACCGCGCGCATGGGTGGGCTTCGCGTGGGAGACGGTCTTGAGGAGGCGGTGGAGATGGGCCCGCTCATCAATGACGAGGCGCGCGAAAAAGTCCACTCGCTCGTCACTGCGGCGCGAAACGTCGGTGCCCGAGCGACCACCGGAGGAGAACCTGACGACGGCATCGGGTACTACTATCGGCCGACGGTGCTGGTGGATGTCGCGCCCGACTCTCCCATCCTGCTCGAGGAGATCTTCGGACCGGTGGCACCCATCGTCACCTTCGAGACCGACGAGGAGGCGGTCGAGATGGCCAACCGGACGGAATACGGTCTCGTCGCCTATGTCTATACCGCCGACCTCGCACGCGGACTATCGGTCAGCGAGAGACTCGAGACCGGGATGGTGGGTCTCAACCGGGGCCTCATCTCTGACCCGGCCGCACCGTTCGGCGGCTTCAAACAGAGCGGTCTTGGTCGCGAGGGAGGCCATGAGGGCATGCTCGAGTTCACCGAATCCCAGTACATCGCGGTGTCCTGGTGATTCCCGCCACGCCCGACAGTTGGACGCTTCATTGACGTTGGGACTGACCTGGGCATCCCAACGTCAACGGAAGGTTGCGCCGATGACTCCGGGCGCCACTACCGGGTGGTGCGACGATCGATCCCCGACTCGGGCACCGTCGAATGGGAGGTGCTCGCTCCGGGTGCGGACGGAAACGAAGAGGCAGCGGCTCGAATGTGGTGACGCGCTTCGAGCTGAGCCTCCCAGTCGGCGGGAACTCGCGAGGCAGGTCCCGGAGTCGACTGGTCGACAGGGTGGCAGTCGGGCGCGGCGAGAGCCGGGCCATCCGTCATCCGCTCGGTGCGGTAATCGAAGAACCAGTCTTCGCCCGGTTCGAACGACGTGATCACCGGATGTCCGGATGACGTCGCGTGGGCCGTCGCATGTTTCGAGAGCGAGGAGTCGCAGCATCCGATGTGTCCGCACGCCGCACAGCGTCGGAGATGGAACCACCAGCCGCCGGTCGCGTCGCAGTCGACACAGCCCGTTCCGCTCGGCTGCACAGTCACGTCGACATCGGGCTGGCTCATGGAATGCTCCCTCGGATCGAGACCAACACCAGGCACGCACCGGCGGGAGTACCGTCGAGGGGTGCCTGATGTGATCGATGAAGACCGGAGACTCGCCGTCATCCACGACGCGCTGGAACCGGATCGCAGCGATCTCGACACCTGGGTCGCGATGGCCGAGAGTTCGGTGCGACGATCGCACTCGACCGCGGCAGTGGAACCGGCACTCTGGCGACCCTGCGTGCCGATCTGGGCTTAGTCGTGACCGCGGTCGAGCCTGCTGAAGCGTCTCAAGAGAACGCGCGCGCAGGATGGCGCCGCAGTGGCCGTGTGAATCCCCGGCGTTGCGGCATCCATTCCGCTGCTCAACGTCGACAGTGCTTTCATGACGGCGAATGTCGCGCGGGTCACCCTGACCGACGACGAGTGGATGTCTAGGACGTTTCGTTGACGTTGGAATGCCCCAGCGCACCCAGCGTCGACGAAAGGTTTCACCGTAGGTGACGACGTGACCGCAGCGCGCCCCAGGCGCCGGTCGACCAGAGTGCCCAGATGACCAGCAGCGGCTGGAAGATGAGGCGGATGCCGCGGGCCGCATCCGTGTTCAGCCCGAATGAATCGGTGTGGGTCGTCAGCTGCGACACGTTGCCCGGGAAGATCGCGACGAAGAAGAGGGCGACGACCAGCCCGACGGTGGTGCGCTTTTTCGGCAGCGCAACGAGAGCACCGCCGAGGGCGATCTCGACCACCCCCGAGGCGAGCACGACGGTATCGGGTTCGAGCGGGAGCCACTCCGGCACCTGGGCCCGGAACGCTTCCCGCGCGAAGCTGAGGTGACTGATGCCGGCGAACAGCAGAACACTGCCGAGAACGATCCGACCGACAGTTCGAGGACGGGAGGATTTCACCGCGACGGAGTTGCGAGTGACCATGTGTGCGACTCCGTTCCAGGGTTCTGCGATTCAGGTGCTGCGGTGCTGGTGCCGCGGCTAGCGAGGCTGGGGTGAATGCCGCCGCGCCGCACGCCTGCGGGGTGAGATGCGGGATGCCGCGAGCCGCAGAACCAGCACCGAGGCGGCAAGTACGGTCAGCAGCATCCAGATGCCCGATGGCACCGTATCCGCGAGGGAGGCGAAGGGGCCGACCCGGAGTGCTGTGAGCGGCCAGACTGCCGCCCCGAAGCCGAGAACGACCACGAAGATCTTCGGCGGATTAGACAGTCCGCCGACCAGCCAGGCGACCGCGATCAGATACGCGGGGATGGTGCGCGGGGACAGCAGCATGCTGCTTTGCAGCGCAAGGTGGGAGTGCTCGAACT
>JANYGT010000027.1 GCA_025362355.1 Lacisediminihabitans sp.
TTGAAGATGCGGTCGTAGTACACCTTCGACACCTGCCAGGGGTCACCG
Organism: Lacisediminihabitans sp.; assembly: GCA_025362355.1. Classification (GTDB taxonomy): domain Bacteria; phylum Actinomycetota; class Actinomycetes; order Actinomycetales; family Microbacteriaceae; genus Lacisediminihabitans. Next base: position 49 of record JANYGT010000027.1, read on the forward strand.
GCCTCCACGTACCGGCTCGCCTCTGCGGCGGCATCGATCGCGTACATCGACACCTCGTGGGTGCGGATGTGATCCGGATGCGGGTAGCCACCCGTCTCGTCGTAGGTGATCACCACCTGCGGCCTGAAGCGGCGGATGATCGCGACGAGGGGCTCAGCCGAATACTCGAGCGGCACGACGGAAAAGCTGTTGGCCGGCACCGTCTCGCCCTCCTCGGGCAGGCCGGAGTCGAGGTATCCGAGCCAGAGGTGGTCGAACCCGACCTCCCGTTTCGCGTTGGCCATCTCGATCCGACGGAGCCCGGCCATGTCGCGGTTGGCCATCGCCTTCTCGAGCAGGCCGTCGTTCTGAATGTCGCCGCGCTCGCCACCGGTGCAACTCACGACCAGCACCTCGGCACCGGCATTCACGTAGTGGGCGTAGGTCGCCGCGCCCTTGCTCGACTCATCGTCGGGATGGGCGTGGATTGCCAGCAGGCGCAGTGTCACCGAACTCCTAGTTACTTGCTTGTAGCCTTGCTTTCTAGACTAATCGCTGGCGTGCCACGTTAATACGGCGGCGAGATGGCGGACCACCCGAGCACGAGGGGAGCAGCGCGATGACCGAGACGGCCGAGAGGGCCATCGATGCGCGCTACGGCCGCACCCCGGCGAAGAAACGCCGTGATCGTGTCGTTTACATCACCGCGGGGATCGGCGTAGCCGTCGTCGTGTCGGCCTGGGTCGTCTGGGCGGGCCTCGACCAGGCGGGCGCCACCCTCGAGTCGCAGGACATCGGCCACACGATCATCGATTCGCAGACCGTGCAGGTCAACTACCAGATCTCGATGCCGGTCGGCCAGACGGCGAAGTGCGCCCTGCAGGTGCAGAACTCCGCCCACGCCATCACCGGCTGGAAGATCGTCGACGTTCCGGCGGCGAAGACCTTCACCAACGGCTATAGCACGATGGTGAAGTCCACCGAGAAGCCGGTGACCGGGTTGATCTACCAGTGCTGGCTCACCTAAACTCGAGGAACTGACGTGGGACCGGCCGTGTGCCGGTCTCATTTGTTTAACCCGTGTTTGCCGAACTCGACTCTGTTCGGCCCGTACACAGCAGAAGGAGCACACCGTGTCCCGCGAGACCACCGAGACCTGGCTCACCCAGGAGGCATTCGACCGCCGCACCGCAGAGCTTGCGCAGTTGTCCAACGAGGGACGCACCGAGATCGCCAAGAAGATCGAGTCCGCGCGCGAGGAGGGCGACCTCAAAGAGAACGGCGGATACCACGCCGCGAAAGAGGAGCAGGGCAAGATGGAGGCCCGCATCCGGGTACTCACCGAGCTGCTGCGCCACGCGAAGGTCGGGGATGCCCCGGCGAGCACCGGAGTCGTCGAGCCCGGCACTGTCGTGACCGCACGCATCCTCGGCGACGAGAGCGTCTTCCTGCTCGGCAGCCGCGAGATCGTCGGCGAAGACAGCGATCTCGACGTGTACAGCGAGGGCAGCCCCCTCGGCGCCGCGATCCTCGGGCATTCCGTCGGCGAGAGCGTCAGCTATATCGCGCCGAACGGCAAGGAGATCTCGGTCGTGATCGACAAGGTCGAGACGTACAGCGCATAAACGTACAGCTCATAAACGTTCAGCGCGTGGCGTAACCCTAGAAGTCGACCCTCGGCTCGTATCCCGCGTCGATCAGGTGAGACAGCACCCGCTGCACGTGCTCGGGCCCGCGGGTCTCGAGGCTGAGGTCGATCTCGACCTGGCTGATGAGCGCGTTCCGCCCGTGGCGCGTGTGGAGCACCTCGACGACGTTGGCGTTCGCCTCCGAGATGAGTTCGGCGATGCGGGCGAGCTGTCCCGGACGGTCGGGCAGCATCAGCCTGATCTTCAGATACCGGTCGGATGCCGCGAGCCCTCGCGAGATCACGCGCTCCATGACGAGCGGATCGATGTTGCCGCCGCTGAGAATGGCGACGGTGGTGCCGGAGTTCGTCACCTGTCCGGTGAGGATCGCTGCGACGGCGACCGCTCCGGCCGGCTCGACCACGAGTTTGGCCCGCTCGAGCAGCACGAGCATCGCCCGGGCGATGTCGTCGTCGGTGACGGTGACGATCTCATCCACCATCGTGCGGATGATCTCGAAGTTCAGGATGCCCGGCTTGCTGACCGCGATGCCGTCGGCGATCGTCGGCAGGATCCGCACCTCCGTCGACACGCCGTTCTTGAGCGATGGCGGGTAGGCCGCGGCATTGACCGCCTGCACCCCGATGATGCGAACGGTCCGACCCTCGGCGGCGAAACGCTGCTTGAGTACGCTGGCGACGCCGGAGATGAGTCCGCCTCCGCCGATCGGCACGATGACGGTTTCGACGTCGGGTACCTGGTCGAGGATCTCGAGACCCACCGTTCCCTGGCCGGCCACGACATCCGCATGGTCGAACGGCGGAATCAGCACCGCACCGGTCTGGGCTGAGAATTCGCCCGCAGCCCGCAGGGGCTCGTCGACGGTGTGCCCGCGAAGCACGACCTCGGCCCCGTAGTTGCGGGTGGCCTGAAGTTTGGGCAGCGCGACCCCGATCGGCATGAAGATCGTGGCGGCGATGCCGAGTTCCCGGGCGGCGAGAGCGACTCCCTGCGCATGATTGCCGGCCGACGCCGCGACGACCCCGCGCGCCTTCTCCTCATCTGACAACTGGGAGAGCCGGTTGTAGGCCCCGCGGATCTTGTACGAGCCGGTGCGCTGAAGATTTTCACATTTGAGATGCACCCGTGAGCCGAGGATCTCGGCGAGGAACCGGGAGGTCTCCATCGGAGTCACCACGGCCACCCGCGAGACCCGCGAGCGAGCCTCCTCGAAGTGCGCGAGCGTCGGGCCCGCAATCGCCAGCACGGCGTTGTCGTCGTCAGGCATTGGCAAGGCCCGCTTTCTCGAGGGGGTCGGATGGGGCCGACGGAAGGGCGACACGCGAAGGGTCGTCACGCCAACGACCTCGAGCGATGCAGGTGACGATCACGTTGAGGGTCGCGACGACGGGCACGGCGAAGAGGGCTCCGGGGATTCCGGCGAGAAAGCCTCCCGCAGCAACCGAGAAGACGACGGCGAGTGGATGCACCTGCACGGCGCTTCCCATGATGAAGGGCTGCAGCACGTGGCCCTCGATCTGCTGTACGAGCACCACAACAGCCGCCATCGCAAGCGCCGCGACGGGGTTGAGGTAGATCAGGGCGACGACCACGGCGAGCACTCCGGTGGCCACCGCCCCGACGACCGGGATGAACGAGCCGAGGAACACCGCGATGGCGATCGGGATGACCAGCGGGAAGCCGCCGAAGAAGAGGCCGATGATGTATGCCCCGAGTCCGATCCCGACCGCGTCCACGAACGCCACGAAGATCTGCACGCGAACGAAGTTGGTGAGCGTGACCCAGCCGGCGCGACCGGCACCCGACACCGCCGCGCGGGCCCTCTTCGGGAAGAGGCGCGTCATCCATCCGAAGATCCCGACCCCGTCGATCAGCATGAACAGCGTGGCGAACAGGGTGAGCAGCACCCCGGCGGCGCCGCGGCCGGCCGAGGATCCGACGGAGAGGGCGCTGGAGAGCAGCACCTGGCTGTCGGCCTGCAGGGCGGTGAGTGCCTGCCCGAGATAGGCGTTGATATCTTTCTCGGTGAGGTGCAGCGGGGAGCTGAGCAGTAACGCCCTCAGGTTGTCGAACGCTGCGACGCTCTGGCGCTGGAGCGCGGGAAGCTCGCTGCGCACCTGGGCGACGACGAGGACGACGAGCCCGGCGACGATGACGAGCAGTCCGATCTCGGCGATCGCGATGGCCGCCCATTTCGGAAAGCTGTGACGGCGAAGAAAGTGCACGAACGGCACGAGCAGCGCGGCAAGCAGGATCGCCACCATGAACGGCACGACGATCTCCTTCAGCAGGATGATCATCGCGACGAAGACGGCTACCGCGGCGACGATGGCGAGGATGCGCCACGACCAGGCACCGGCGATCCGCACCGCGACCGGGATGCTGTCGCTCACCGACACGGATGCGATCGACACGGATGCGATCGACACGGATGCTATCGACACAGAGGCGCCCGACGCAGCGGTTTCGTGTGACGACGTGACACCCGCGGCGCGACTGCGCACACGGGATGTCACGCGTCTGCCGAACGTCATCCGATCAGTCTACGGTCGCTCTTATGCGCCCGGCCGCATGTGTTCAGGCCTCTCGGGCGCTCACTGCGACCGGCCGGCCATCGAAGGTCAGCGCGACTCTGTCCCCGGTCACCGGGCGCACCCGAACCTCGTGCTGCACGAAGAGCAGAGTGCCATCGTCGAGCCGTACCTGGGTGCGGCGAAGCGACCCGAGGAAGCTGGAGACGACCACCGTCGCCGGCACGCCGCTACCGCGTTCGACCGACGAGAACGTGATGTCCTCCGGGCGGATATAGGCGGTCACCGCGCCCTCGGCCGGTCCCGTCCCGAGCAGCGGGAGACTCGTTCCGAAGACGTTGACACGGTCTCCGACGAGGATGCCGTCCACGGGGTTGCTGAGTCCGACGAAGGTGGCGACGAACGAGGTGGCCGGCTGCGTGTACAGGTCTTCCGGCGTGCCGATCTGCTCGATGTTGCCGTCGCGCATGACGGCGACGCGATCGGCGACGGCGAGCGCCTCCTCCTGGTCGTGCGTGACGAAGAGGGTGGTGATGCCGAGGTCGGTCTGGATGCGCCGGATCTCATCACGAAGCTGCACCCGCACCTTCGCGTCGAGGGCCGAGAGCGGCTCGTCGAGCAACAGCACCCGAGGGCGGGTGACGAGCGCGCGGGCGAGGGCCACGCGCTGCTGCTGACCACCGGAGAGCTGGTGGGCGTAGCGCGCGTCGAGGTGACCGAGGCCGACCATCTCGAGGGCGTCGACGGCGCGCTCGCGGCGGCTGGCGGCATCCACCTTGCGCATCTGCAGGCCGAACTCGACGTTCTGCATGACGGTCATGTGCGGGAACAGCGAATACGACTGGAAGACCATCCCTATGTCGCGCTTGTTGACCGGCAGCTGGGCGACATCCGAGCCGTCGATCATGATCTGGCCATCGGAGATCGCCTCGAGACCGGAAAGCGCGCGCAGCACGGTGGTCTTGCCGCAGCCGGAGGGGCCGAGCAGCGCGATGAATTCGCCGGGAGCGATCGAGAGGTTCACGCCGGTCAGAGCTCGGTGACCCGCATAGTCCTTGACGACGTTGCGCAGTTCGACGGCCGCGCCCTCCCGGGTGGGAACGGTGGGCGAGGGAGTATTCACGGTGGTCCTGGCCGTCTTCTGTGCGGAGCTTCGGATGTTGGTCAAGCTGTCCTCCCGGTGAGTGCGGTGGAATCGGGTGCAGTGGAATCGGGTGCGCCGGAGACGGAGGTGGCGCGTGGTCCGCGGAGGCGGCGAGGCTTCGGTGACCCGGCGCCGATGCGCCCGATCACGACGAGGAGGATGAAGGCGAAGACCAGAGCGATCAACGCGAAGATCACGGCGACGTACGGATCGGTGTGTTGCACGAGCAGCAGCGCGGTCTGGAACGTGTTCTGACTGAGGAACGACGCGATCGTGTACTCGCCGAGCACCACGGCGATCGTGATGAAGACGGAGGAGAGGATGCCGCGGCGCAGGTTCGGCAGGATCACCCGCCAGAGCACGCTCCCCCAGCCGGCACCGAGCGACCGCGACGCCTCGCTGAGGATCACGACCTCGATCGCCCGGAGGTTCGCGGCGATCGGACGGTAGGCGTAGGGAAGCACGATGATGCCGACCGCGAAGGAGAGCGTCCAGGCGTAGCTGCCGAAGATGCTCGCGACGACCGAGTACACCGGCACGAATCCGACCACGAGCACGATCGAGGGGATGGTGATCGGGATCAGGCAGATGAACTCGAGCACGCGGCGGAGCTTCGGGTACTTCAGCTCGACGAAGATCATCGTGGGAAGCAGCAGCACCAGCACGATGACCACCGTGATCGCCACGATGCCGACCGAGTTCAGGATGCCCTGGAACAACACCCCGTAGGCCGCGGAGTTCACCGGGTCGAAAACGGCGGTGTAGTGCTGGAAGCCGTAGGCCTGGTGACCGTTCACCGGCTGGCCGACGCGCAGCGAGAACTCGATCATCGCGGCGATCGGAACGAGGAAGACGAGCCCGACGATGCCGAGGATGACGGTGCGGGTCACCCTCCCCGGCTCCGCCGCGAAACTGCGCGGGCCGACCGCCCGACCGCGACTCGGGGTCTTCGGAGCGAGCAAATCATCCGTCATCACGTTCGCGACGGTCATCGCTGCCACCTCGACGCCCGACGCTGGAGCAGCGCGTACGCGGTCATGAGCACGATCATGATGACCACCATTCCGAGGGCGAGCACGCCGGACACGTTGGCGACGCCGACGACCGTCTCGCTCGATGACTGCTGTTTGATCGCGAGGGGAACGATTCCGCCCTGGGAGAGGAGTGCGGCCGCCGTCGCGTACGACGAGAACGAGTTGGCGAAGAGCAGGATGAGGCTTCCGAAGAACGCGGGAGCGAGGATCGGCATCCCGATGCGTGTCCAGTAGGTGAAGCGCGTACCGCCGAGGGTGGCACTGGCCTCTGCCCAGGTGCTCTTCAGCCCCTCCATCGCCGGCATGAAGGTGAGCACCATGAGCGGCACCTGGAAGTAGAGGTAGATGACGTTCAGTCCGGAGAGCTGGTACAGCAGGGGCCCGGCGTTGTTGTAGTTCCTGAAGATGTTGTCGGTGAAGCCGAGCGAGACGAGCCAGTTCGTCAGCAGCCCGTTCACCCCGATCGTCGCGATGAACGCGAAGGCGAGCATGACCCCGCCGAACTGTGCGAGCACACTGGATGCCGAGTCGACGGCGGTGCGCAGGAATCCGTCGGATCTCGTGCCGAGGAGGGCGAAGCAGACGAGAGCTCCGATGATGGCGCCGACCACCGCGGTGAGGAGGGAGATGCCGATCGAGGCACCGAAGCCCTTGAGGATGTTCGGGTCGGCGAAGGCGCTGAGGTTCGCGAACGTGAATGACCCGGTGTTGGTGAAGAAGCCGCTCCCGACCGCGAGCACGGCCGGCACGGCGAGAAACAGCAGCACGTAGCCGGCGAAGGGCAGGAGACCGAGCCAGACCACGCTGCGGCGCCGGGGTGTGGAGACCCCGGCGCCGCTCTTCGTGGTGGCTGGCGCAAGGGTTGCGGCAGTCATCATCGGTGGTGTCTTAGCCGATTGCGGC
>JANYGT010000055.1 GCA_025362355.1 Lacisediminihabitans sp.
CTGGATCTGCGCCGCGACCACCATCTTCGGGTCGGGAAGGGTGTTGTTGTCGCCCTTGAACTGGAAGGTGCGCTTTCCGTTCGAATCCGACTGGATGGCGACGATCCGGTGGGTGATCACCCCCGGCTTCCCGGATTCGACCTGGTAGGTGGCGACATCCCCGATCCGAAGCTTCTTCGCTGTGACGGGCACGTCGACCAGCAGCGTTCCGGGCGGGAAGTGCGGGATCATCGAACTTGTGAGCACGGTGAGCGGGATGCCGCCGGAGACTTTCGGGATCACGATGACAAGCAGCGCGAGGGCGAAGACGAGCACGAGTAGCGCGCCGCTGAGGGCGAGCCCGATGTAATGCAGCAGCCCCTTTTCCCGCGGCGGGTCATCGATGGGCGGCATGCCGGGGGACGGCAGAGCAGAGTCGGTCACGATCTGATTGTGGCCGATGACGAAGGCGGGTGATGCAGATTCACTACGGGAGCGTCGTCAGTGAGAACGTCTGCGCGACCGTACCGTTGCAGTCGTACTGCTGCAGCTGCGTTCCTGCCGTCTTCGACTGGCCGTTGATGTCCAGGCACTTTCCACTGTTCAGGTTCACGAAGTGCACGAGTGTGCCGGACGTTCCCTCGGCGACGATCTGCCACTGCTGGTTGGTGCCGGCGCCGTAAGACCACAGTTGCGCCTTCTGGTAGTTGTTCGCCCCGCCGCCGTTGCTGAGGTCGATGTCCCACCCGAAGGTTGCGAATTTGGTCGCCACCACCTTGTAGTTTCCGCCGGTCGTCGCGACGAACTGCCATGACTGCAGGCGAGACGTGTCGCAGCCGTTGATGACGAGCGCCGTTCCGTTGGCCGGAGTGGTACCTGCCGCTCCCGCATCGATGCAGAGCCCGCTGTTCGGGTTGGAGATCGAATAGCGTCCGTTGTTGTCGATGGTGGTCGTCGTGACCGGAGCTGCGGTGGACGCGGCCGAGGAATTGCGGGCTGCATCTCTCGCGACGACGGTATAGGAGTATGCCGTGTTGCGCACGAGACCGGTGTTGGTGAAGCTGACGGTCGGGGATGTCACGCTTCCGACGAGGCTTCCGCCCCGGTAGACGTCGTAGGTCGCCACTGCGACGTTGTCGCTCGATGCCGTCCAGCTGAGTGTTGCCGTCGTGCTCGACGCGGTGACCGCGAGGTTCGTCGGAGTCGATGGCGCGACCGTATCGGTCCACGACTGCGTTGCCGAGGCGACCGATGAGCCGCTCCACGACCCGGCCGAATAGCTCAGCTTCATCAGGGGGTTGGATGCGGCCGCCCCTGGCGCAGCCGAGTAGCTCGCACTGACCGACGTACGGACACAGAAGATCACCGAAGCGCCGGGGGCGAGACTGGATGTGTACGACAGTCCCGTCGTGAGTGTCGGCGTCGGCGAACCGACCGGGACGGTCGAGGCGGAAGTGCACGCGGATGCCGTTGCGACGATCCAGCCGGTGACCGTCGTCGCATTGGAGAGGTTGTTTCCATTCGCCGCGATGACCTGCGCGGTATAAGACGTCGCCGGCACCGATCCGGTGTTCGTGATCGTCACAGGCGAGGTGTCGGTGAGATTGCCGGCGTTGTAGGTGGCGTCGAGCGTCGGGGAACTCGACTGGGTGACGGTGAGCGATCCCGCGGTGACCGTCGAGGTGAGCCCGGAGCTCGCGGCCGTCCAGACGGCGCTCGCCATGCCGGTTCCGGCGAGCACGAGGAAGGTGGACAGCGCAACCGTCAGACCGATGATCAGCGGGCGGCGGTGTGACCGTGGCGACGTCATCAGGACTGGATCCCGTCGACGACCGCGACGAAGTTCAGCGCGCTCTGACCCTGCGCCGACGTGGCCACGGTCGACGAGAGAGACACTGCGACACAGAGCACACTCGAGGCGCCGACGGCGACGGGACTTCCGACGGGGGCGGTCGTCGGTGCGGCGAAAGTGCTCGACACCCAACTCGATGTCACTGTTCCCGCGGCGCAACTCGGCGCATCGGCCGCGGTGGCGAACTTCACCGTGAGCGCTTGGGAAAGGGTGTTCGAGGTGGGGATTGTGAGGCCGGTAGTGCGGAGTGTGAGGGGCACAGTTCCCGTGTTCTTGACCACGGCTGAGCCGTAGACCGTCGCGCCGGGGTAGAGCGGCGTGGTCGGCATCGTGAGGGCGGTCGAGACGACGAGCGTCGCGCTGCCGGATGAGAGCGTGGCACTCGAGTCCACGGCAAGCGAGTTGTTCCAGAGGGCGTAGGTCCCGCCGGTGGCGATGACGGCGGCACAGACGGCGAGGGCGATGGCGGCGGCGGCGGTGATGATCGTGCGAGGGGAGATCATTCGAGACACCGCCTTAGGACTGGTAAAAGGAGAGATGGATGCGTGACAGCCGGGTGATGGCACACGAGTGCCCGCCTTCGGGTGGCGGGCACTCGCGCTCAGGTGACTAGTTCTGGGTGAGGGTGACGGTGAGGTTGTTGAGGTTCGCGCTACCGAGCTTGGCCGCATTCTCGGTTCCGGCCGTTACCGACTTCGGGAAGGTGATCGTCGCGGTGAGGGTCACTGCCGAGGCGGAGATCCCTGAGGTGCCCGGGGTGACCGTGTAAGACGAGCCGCTTCCGGTGATGGCCGAGCCGGTGGCAGCGACGACGGTGTTGGCGTTGAGGTAGCTCGCCAGCGCGATGTCGGCCGTGTTGCCGGCCGTGTTCGGCGTGATCGAGGCGGTGCCGAGACCGAGGGTGGCGACGAGGTTGTCGCCCGAAGCGGTGATGTTGACCGTCTTCGTGTATTTGAGCACGTCGCCGGGGCTGGCCTTGAAGCTCGAGAGGGAGATCGGGGTCGTGCCACCGTTGACGGTCCAGACGCCCGCGGCACCATCGGTGACGAGGAGGTTACCGGCGACGATCGTTCCGCCGGCGACCGAGACGCTGGAGTTCCAGAGTGCGAAGGTGCCGGCACCGCCGATGAGCAGGGCGATTCCGATAGCACCGGCGATTGCACCTTTGAGGAGCTTGTTCATGATGATTCCTTTCGCGACACATTCATGTCGGGTGAGAGCGGACGAAAGTCCGCGGTCGTGGTGATGTGCCGCGTCCGCGGCTGGCATCCCGCGGAGCGCGAGACGCAGAGTCTGAGTGGTCCGGATGTCGCCATCCGAAGCTTCGCCAGGTCTCGTCGTTCTTGCTCTGACGATGTCCGGGCAACTTCCCCACAACTGACATTAGTAACGACAGACAGGCCTGTCTATCCTCCATCTACCCCCAGTCCGGGGCGCACCGGTATATCGGATTCACGACTCGATTGCTGCAAATCACGCAAAGATGCTTCGCACTTCACTGGATTTGGCTCGGAAAACGACGGAATCCGTTGAAGATGAGATATCCGCGATCAGTGGGCCATTCGAGCAGTGCGCTCTCCACGCTTCGTTTGTGCCCCGGAATAATCGGCTCGCCGAAAGCTTCTGTCCCCCGGAACGGCCGATCGCCGGAAGCTGCGCAGACCGCACGGCGCCGCTTTTCGGCTCGCTCGGTCTCCTAGTTGGTCTGGGTGATCGCGACGCCCATGTCGGCGAAGCTGACCGACCCGTTGACGTCGGGATAGCCGTTTGCGGCGTTGAGCGGGAACGTGATCGTCGCTGTGAGCGTGGCGACGGCGCTGATCTTCGCACCGTTCGGAGTAAGCGTGTAGTTCGGGGCCGCACCCGTGACACCCGCTTCTCCCGGCACCGACAGCGTGGTCGTCGCGGTCCCGGTGAGCGTGGAGGCGAGCGCCCGGTCTGCCGCCGATGACGTCGACGGAGTGACGGCACCCGCCGACAGTGACGTGGTCGCGGTGAGACTGTCGCCGGTCGCGGTAATCGGCACCGTCGTCGTGAACACGAGCCTGTCGCCGGGTACCGCCCGGAAATGCGCGAACTCCGACGGGCTCAGGGAGACGGGGGCCGCGTACGATCCCGCGGTCTCGTGAGCCACCGACCAGTACCCGGTCGTTGCGATACCGACGGTGAGTTCTCCTGCGACGATCTGGCCACCAGAGACGCTCGTCGACGAATTCCAAAGCGCGAGTGTGCCGGCTCCCCCGACGAGGAGTGCGGAGCCGACGGCTGCGGCAAGCGTCGCTTTGAGGAACGCATTCATCCGAGTGATCCTCCCGTCAGGTAGCCAGGGACCGAAGCGGTGAGAGGGTTGCGGGGTCGTGGCCGATCCCGCGATTCGCCCTCCGGCGTTCACTCGAAACGGTGCGTTTTCTTCGCCCGCAGACCCGATGGTGGTTACTCCCCAGAGCGTACGTCTCCGGGCTTGTCGCCGAGTAATCCCACTTCGAGGGTCAGTGAGACGACCGGATGATGACCGGTTCCGACCTCACTCAGGCTGCTACTGCGCTACAGCGATGAGCCCGAGCTCCGCCGGACTCGCCAGCAGGGGATTGCGTGGCACGACGCGAACGTTGTACCCGAAGCTTCCCGAACGGGTGAGCGTCACCGTTCCGGTGAACTGCACCGGATGAAGCGGATTGGATGCGGACGCCGCGTCCTCCGGCGACGCCACGAGTTCGATCCGCTCCGGGCTCTCGAGGTTGTCGCCCTCGCGAGCGCGCCCGAAGACCACCTCGACCGCGACATCCGCCGGCGTCAGCCCGTCGAGGTTGACCTGCGCGCGAACGTGGAGTTCGTCGCCGACCTGGGGGACGGCATCCACTCCCCCGGACTCCACGTGGGTGACGGCGATGAGCGGCCAGGCGTCGGTCACCCGGCGCTTCCAGGCGGAGAGCGCCCGAGCCGGTGCGAAGTTCGCCTTTGCTATGGTGCGGGCTGCTGCGGCGGCGGGAACGTAGAGGCGCTCCACGTACTCGCGCACCATGCGATCGGCCGAGAGCTGCGGTGAAAGGGTCGACAGCGTGTGGCGGATCGATTCGACCCACCGGGTCGGCACACCGTCGTCGTTGCGCTCGTAGAACCGAGGCGCGATCTGGAACTCGATGAGGTCGTACATGGAGTCGGCCTCGAGCTTGTCGCGCTCGGCGGAATCGCCGGCGGAGTCGGCGCTCGGGATGGCCCAGCCGTTCTCCTCGTCGTAGAACTCGGCCCACCAGCCGTCGAGGATCGACAGGTTGAGCGATCCGTTCAGCGCCGCCTTCATACCGGAGGTTCCGCAGGCCTCGAGCGGGCGGAGTGGGTTGTTCAGCCAGACATCCGTTCCCGGGTAGAGCAACTGCGCCATTCCGATGTCGTAGTTCGGCAGGAACACCATGCGCTTGCGGATCTCCGGATCTTGCGAGAACTCGACCAGCTTCTGGATGAGACGCTTGCCCTCGTCGTCGGCCGGGTGTGACTTGCCGGCGATGACGATCTGCACCGGATGATCGGCGGAGAGCAGGATCGAGCGCAGCCGCTCGGGATCGTGGAGCATGAGCGTCAGTCGTTTGTAGGTGGGCACGCGGCGCGCGAAACCGATCGTGAGCACGTTCGAGTCGAGCAATTGCGAGTGCCAGGCAGGGTCGCCTGCCCCGGGATTCTGCTCGGCCCAGGCCGCGGAGACCCGACGCCGGGCGTCCTGTACGAGCTGCTCACGCATGCCGTTTCGCACGTTCCAGAGGTCGAGATCGGTGACCGACGGAGATGCCCAGTCGGCGGCCGTCGTGTCATGGGTTCCGAACTTCTCCTGCGCGAGAGCGACGAGCGATGGATCGGTCCAGGTCGGCGCGTGAACGCCATTGGTCACGGACGTGATCGGAACGTCGGGCTCGTCGAAACCGGGCCAGAGCGCACCGAACATGCCGCGGCTCACCTCACCGTGCAGCTTCGAGACGCCATTCGCCCGCTGGCCGAGTCGCAGCCCCATGACCGCCATATTGAAGGTGTTGGCCGTGCCGCCCTCATAGTTCTCGGCTCCGAGAGCGAGCACATCCACGACGTCCACCGCCGGGAGCAGGTCGGTGGAGAAGTACTGGATGACGAGGTCGGAATCGAAACGGTCGATCCCGGCGGGCACCGGCGTGTGAGTCGTGAAAACCGTTCCGGCGCGAACGACCTGGAGCGCCTCATCGAACGCGAGTCCCCCGCCGATGAGGTCGCTGATGCGCTCGAGTCCGAGGAAACCGGCGTGCCCCTCATTGGTGTGGAAGACCTCGGGAAAGGGGGCGCCGGTCAGCTCGACGAGCAGTTTGATCGCGCGGACGCCGCCGATACCGAGCAGAAGCTCCTGAAGGAGGCGGTGCTCTCCGCCTCCACCGTAGAGGCGATCGGTCACCGAGCGGAGGTCGTCGTCGTTCTCGGGGATGTCGGTGTCGAGAAGCAGGAGCTTGATTCGGCCGACGGCGACCTGCCAAACCCGCGCGTAGAGCGCGCGACCGCCCGGAAGGGAGAGCACGATGTGCGCTGCCGTGCCGTCCGGATGCCGGAGTACCGAGAGGGGAAGCCCGTCGGGGTCGAGCACCGGGTATGACTCGTGCTGCCAGCCGTCGGGGGTGATCGACTGCGCGAAGTAGCCGGAGCGGTAGAAGAGCCCCACCGCGATGATCGGCACGCCGAGGTCCGATGCACTCTTCAGGTGGTCGCCCGCGAGGATTCCGAGTCCCCCGGAATACTGGGGAAGGGATGCCGCGATGCCGAACTCCGGCGAAAAGTATCCGATCGAGCGCGGTGCCGATTCGTCATGCGCCTGCTGGTACCAGCGCGGCTCGGTGAGGTAGGTGTGCAGCTCGCTGAGAAGCGCGTTGGAGCGCTCGACGAAGGCCGCGTCATCCGCCAACTCCTGGATGCGAGACGGATCGACCTCGCCGAGGAGAGCGATCGGGTCGTGGCCGGTCGACTCCCAAAGAATCGGATCGATCTGCTCGAAAAGACTGCGGGCCGGGAGGTTCCACGACCAACGCAGGTTGGTCGCCAGTTCCTCGAGGGAGCCGAGAGCAGCGGGGAGAACGGTGCGGACGGTAAATCGTCGTATTGCCTTCACCGCTCAACCCTAAACGCTCGAGGTTACGGAGTGGTTACGCGGTGCCGTCCATCGACGTGACACCCCCCTTACCGGTGACACGAGGAGGGTCAAGGGGGTTTGCTTCGGGGGCGGACGGGCTACTCTGCGAGGTGTGGCTATGGAATACGAACCACGGATCGGCCGAATCCCGATCCGCGACCTCTCTCCCCTCCAACCCGAAGACCTCTGGCCGGCGAAGGCATTCGCCGGGGAGGTGGTGCCGTTCTCGGCGTCCATCTTCAAAGACGGGCACGACATCCTCGGCGCTGATCTCGCCCTGACGACTCCCGCCGGCACCCGCTCGCTTCATCGGCTCGTCGATCTCGGCGAGGGCAGCGATCGCTGGCAGACGCACGCCCTCCTCGACACGGAGGGAACCTGGAACTGGCACATCGAGGCCTGGGTCGACGAATGGGCGACCTACATCCACAATGCCGAGTTGAAGATCCCCGCCGGAGTGGATGTCCCGCTCATGCTGCTCATCGGCACGACCCTGCTGAAGCGCGCCCTCGCGGCCGACCCGTCCAACACGGTGCTGGCGGATGCGGCGAAGGCCATGGCGGCCAAGCGCAGCCCCGACGATGTGCGTTTCGCAGCGTCACTCACGCCGGCGGTGACGGCCGAGCTCACGAAGAATCCGCTCCGGGCGCTGCTCACCCGTTCGGCGAGCCATGAGCTGCGAGTCGAGCGTGCGCGTGCCGGTCGCGGAAGCTGGTACGAGTTCTTTCCGCGCTCGGAGGGCGCCAAGCAGAAGAGCAACGGCAGCTGGAAGAGCGGTACGTTCCGCACCGCCGCGAAGCGACTTCCCGCCGTTCGGGCGATGGGATTCGACGTGCTCTACGTACCTCCGATCCATCCGATCGGCCGTAGCTTTCGCAAGGGTCCGAACAACACCCTGATCGCCGCGCCCGGCGACCCCGGGTCGCCCTGGGCCATCGGGTCAGCCGAGGGAGGGCACGACGCCATCCATCCGGATCTGGGCACCGTCGCAGACTTCTCCTTCTTCGTGAAGGCAGTGAAGCGCGAAGGCCTCGAACTCGCCATCGATCTCGCGCTGCAGTGCTCGCCCGACCACCCGTGGGTGACCGAGCATCCGGAGTGGTTCACCACGCTTCCGGACAAGACGATCGCCTTTGCGGAGAATCCGCCGAAGAAGTATCAGGACATCTATCCGCTGAACTTCGACAACGACTTCGAGGGCCTCAGCCGCGAAGTCCTTCGGATCGTGAAGTACTGGATCGGGCTCGGCGTGAAGATCTTCCGCGTCGACAACCCGCACACCAAGCCGCTGCGCTTCTGGGAGTGGCTGCTGCATGAGATCAACACCGAATACCCGGATGTCATCTTCTTCGCTGAGGCTTTCACGGCCCCGGCGATGCTCCAGGGGCTCGGCCAGATCGGCTTCCAGCAGTCTTACACCTACTTCACCTGGCGGAACACGAAGGAAGAGCTCGAGGAATTCCTCGTCAGCATCTCAGACGAGACCTCGGCGTTCCTCCGTCCGAATCTGTTCGTCAACACCCCCGACATCCTCACTGCCTTCCTGCAGTTCGGTGGGGTCGCGGGCTACAAGGTGCGGGCGGCCATCGCCGCGACAGCGAGCCCGAGCTGGGGCATGTACGCGGGGTATGAGCTCTTCGAGAGTGTCGCTCGACCGGGCTCCGAAGAGAATCTCGACAACGAGAAGTACGAGTACAAGCCGCGTGACTTCGAGGGCGCCGAGGCGGCCGGGCGTTCGCTCGCGCCCTACGTCACGCGACTCAATGAGATTCGCAACGAGCATCCCGCCCTCGGCCAGCTGCGCAACCTCGCTGTGCACTGGAGTGACGACGGCGCAATCCTCGTCTACAGCAAATACCTGTCGCCGGAGTTCACGCCGGGCGGCGATGCGATCATCGTCGTGGCCAATGTGGACCCGCACTCGGTGAGGGAGACCTTCGTGCACCTCGACATCCGCCAGTTCGGTATTCCGGCCGGCCAGTTGTACGAGGTCACCGACCTGATCACCGGGCAGGTCTACACCTGGGGACTCGACAACTTCGTACGGCTCGATGCCTTCACCGAACCCGTGCACATTTTGAGCGTGACACTACCGAAAGGCAGCTGATGTCCCTGGAACCCGAAACGAACGGTGCGAAAGCTCCGGCAGCGCGGCCGGCGACCTCGTCGCTTCCGAAGCTCCACCCCGACCACATCGCGGCGCTCGTCGAGGGGCGCCATCCGCGACCACACGACGCGCTCGGTCAGCACGAGGTCGACGGAGGCTTCGTCATCCGCGCGATCCGTCCACTGGCCTCCTCGGTCACCGCGGTGCGTCACGATGGCACGCGGGTGTCGCTGACGCATGCCGAGCAAGGACTCTGGCAGGGATTCGCGCCGGGGCGCGGACAGTCCTACGTGCTCGAGGCAACGTATGATGGCGCGCCGGACTGGATGGCCGAAGACCCCTATCGATTCGTCCCCTCCGTCGGCGAAGTCGACCTGTTCCTGTGGGGCCAGGGGCGTCATGAACAGCTCTGGCAGGTCTTCGGATCTCATTTCCGTCCGCACGAGGGCATCGAGGGAACCAGTTTCTCGGTCTGGGCTCCGCACGCGCAGGCAGTACGCGTCATCGGCGACTTCAACGGGTGGGCCGGTGCCGGGCACGCAATGCGCCGTCTCGACGAGAACGGGGTCTGGGAGATCTTCATCCCGGGCCTCACGCCGGGCAACACCTACAAGTTCGAACTGCTGACCGCGGCGGGACACTGGGTGACCCGCGCCGACCCGATGGCCCGCTACACCGAGGTTCCGCCGGCGACCGGCTCGAAGATCGGCAAGACCCTCTTCGAGTGGAGCGACGGCGACTGGCTCGCCGAACGCGCCAAGCGCGATCCTCACAACTCGGCGATGAGCGTCTACGAGATGCATGTCGGATCGTGGCGCCCGGGGCTCGGCTACCGCGAACTCGCGGATGAGTTGATCGGTTATCTGCAGGAGACCGCCTTCACGCACGTCGAGTTCATGCCGCTCGCCGAGCATCCGTTCGGCGGATCGTGGGGCTATCAGGTCACCGGCTACTACGCCCCGACCAGCCGTTTCGGTCATCCGGACGATCTGCGCTACCTGATCGACCGGCTTCACAACGCAGGCTTCGGTGTGTTAATGGACTGGGTGCCCGGCCACTTCCCGAAAGACGAGTGGGCTCTCGCCAGGTTCGACGGCCAGCCGCTGTACGAGCACTCGGATCCGCGGCGGGGCGAGCAGATGGACTGGGGAACGCTGGTCTTCAACTTCGGCGATTCGCAGGTGCGCAATTTCCTCGTCGCCAATGCGCTGTACTGGCTCGAGGAGTTTCACATCGATGGTCTGCGGGTCGATGCCGTGGCATCCATCCTCTATCTCGACTACTCCCGCGAAGAGGGCGAGTGGGAGCCGAACGTGAACGGCGGACGCGAGAATCTCGAGGCCATCGGGCTGCTGCAGGAGGTCAACGCGACGGCCTATAAGCGCAACCCGGGCATCATCATGATCGCCGAGGAGTCGACGGCGTGGCCGGGAGTCACCGCACCCACCGATGCGCCCGGGCTCGGGTTCGGGCTCAAATGGAACATGGGATGGATGCACGACAGCCTGTCGTACATGCAGGAAGACCCGATGTACCGGTCGTATCACCACGGCGAGATCACGTTCAGCATGGTCTACCAGTACACCGAGAAGTTTTTGCTACCGATCAGCCACGACGAGGTCGTGCACGGGAAGGGGTCGCTGCTCGGCAAGATGCCGGGCGACCAGTGGCAGAAACTCGCGAACATCCGCGCGTATCTCGCATTCATGTGGGCGCACCCCGGCAAGCAGTTGCTGTTCATGGGGCAGGAATTCGGTCAGCCGTCGGAGTGGAGCGAGGAGCGTGGGCTAGACTGGTGGATCCTCGACCAGCCCATCCACCGTGGGCTGCTGAACCTCGTCGGCCAACTCAATCGCACCTACCGCGAGCAGCCGGCGCTGTGGTCACGCGACAATGATCCGGGCGGATTCGAGTGGCTGGATGCCGGAGATGCCGAACACAACGTCGTCTCCTTCCTTCGCTGGGACAACCACGGAAACCCGATCGCCGTGCTGATGAACTTCTCCGGGAACACCGTCGGGCCGTATCGAGTCGGGCTGCCGTTCACCGGAACCTGGGACGAGATCCTCAACACGGATGCCGCCGACTTCGGCGGTTCGGGCGTCGGCAATTTCGGCGCTGTGACCGCCACGGATGAGCCGTGGAGTGGTCGTCCCGCGTCCGCTGAGTTGACGTTGCCGCCGCTCGCAGGGCTCTGGTTGAAGCTGCGGAAGTAACTCGCCCTCCGCCCGTCTCGGGGTGGCGGGCTCGGTGGTCGGCTCGTCGTCGATCGAGCCGGTGTTCGGTCGGTGGTGGTCATCGCTCAAGGTGGACTTCGGTGAGCGCGCTCATCTTCGGTGCTCGAGTTCGACCGCCTCACCCTCTTCCGAAAACGCAGGAGATACTCGCCGTTTCAAGCAAAACATGCCCCTTTTGCTTGAAATCCCGAGATACTCCTGCGTTTCAAGTGGGGCGGTGGATGCGCGGGGTTGCGTAAGGGCAGCGAACTGAGGGGGCGGAGCGGGAGCCGATCACTCGGGCCGCGCGGACCAGCTGGGGTAGTCCAGGTCAGCACGGGGTAATACAGGTCAGCATGGGGCGGTACAGGTCAGGTCAGGTCAGGTCAGGTCAGGTCAGGTCAGGTCAGGTCAGGTCAGGTCAGGTCAGGTCAGGTCAGGTCAGGTCAGGTCAGGTCAGGTCAGGTCAGGTCAGGTC
>JANYGT010000297.1 GCA_025362355.1 Lacisediminihabitans sp.
GCCGCCGCAGGTGACCGCCGGCGACGAGATGGTCCCCGAGGTGGTGTAGCCGTCGAGTGTCGCCTGGGAGACGACATTGACCGATGTTGCTCCGATGGAGGTGATCATGTCGGACGTCGGCACGAAGAACTTCTTGTTCGCGCCATCGATGAGATAGACCGAGGTGGACGTGGCGGTCTTCGCGAGCGTGCCGGGCCCGAGAATTGTCGGACCGGTTGGGATGTTGGCGGCAACCCACCATTGGATGGGCGTGATCGATACCGGCTGATTACCGGTGAGAGCTGAGAACGACACCGGATCGTTGATTGGCAACTTCTGCCCATTCGACAGGTAGTAAACGGTGTCTATGCCCGGTACGCGTACGAACTGGCTCGCATTGCCAACCGTCGGGAGTTTCGAAAGTTGCGGCGTCTGAAGATTCGCCACCGTCGCGCAGGAGAAACCGTAGGCAGCAACGAGATCGCAACTTGCGAACCGGTATTTGTTGTTTGCCGTCACTATGAAGATCTCACCGCTGACAGAATCCCGCACGATCGACGAAAGGGCGGTTCCGGCGGCGAGCGTATCCAAGTAGGACTGGGAAATGGTGCGAACCGGACCGAGCGCAGAGAAGTTGGCCAGGAGATCACCGGTCGGAACGCCGAATTTTGCGGTGTCGGTCGTCAAATAGACAGTGGCATCAGAAGCAGTGCGGGCCAGAAAGCTTCCCTGGGTATTTCCGAACCAATCGGTGAAGTAGGTGAAGAAGTTGCGGTTGCCGTACGACGAACACCCGTCACCGTAGCCATAGAGGTTTGCGAGAGCCGGTGGATCCGGCTGGTACGGCGTGTAGTTGTACAGGCCCGCCGTCGCCTTGTTGACGATGTAGACATTGCTACCGCCGCATCCCGCATCCGGGCTCCATTGGATGTAGTTGTTGCGTCCGGCGCGATATCCGAACGAACTCGCGCTGTTCGCATAGACCTGGAACTGGCGGGCAGCCGAATACAGCTGGTTGAAGAATCCGTAGAACGTCGTGTCGCATGCCGCAGTGTCGGGGCATCCGTAGCCGGCCGCTATCTTGTACATCCCGGTCGTCGGCGCGCTCGAGAGTACGAGGTTCTCTTCCTTCTGGATGAGCACGAGAAGAACCTGCGGATTGATGCCGCACGACTGCGCAACTTTCCACAGGATTGTCGAGGCTCGCTCGTTGGGCATCCCGTAGTAGCCGCCGCACCGTGAATCAGCCGCACGACTCGTCGTCGTCTGGGTGTAGTTCTCGAGGCACGTGTACCCCGATCGACACGGAGGACCGACCGACTGCATGAAGGATTGCACCGCTGCTTCGGACATCGCAGCAGGGTTGAAGAACACTGAATCCGAGATGATGTTTCCCGGGTTGAAGTTCGACGCCAGCGCGGCGGACGCAGGTGCAGCCGCAGCGGTCGCAAAGGACAGGGACGCGACGATGCACGCCAAAGCGAGCACGATAGTGCCCGGCGCGCGAATCCCCCGCGCGAAAAATGTCTTCCCCACCGGCTCAGAGTATGCGATCAGGTCCACTTTGACCAGAGGCGCCGCACCACGTGCTCGGAGCTAGATCGGATTTCGACGAACTCGAGAGGCGAATGCCGCGTCGAGCACTGCGCGCATCCCGACGATGAGGGGCGTAGCGGCAAGCTCGTCCAACTCCGGCCAGACAACGGATCTGACACGCAAGTCTGGCGCTTGTCCGGACGAAGAGCGCGCGCTCGACACCACGAGCACCCGCTTGCGCCGTAGACGTCGAAAATCGGCGAGAAGCGAAGAGATCGTCGTCGCCTGCCCGGCACCGAGGATCTTGATGACGGTCGGACCAATGCCCTCGCCAGAACGTTCGAGCCGACCCATACCGACGATCACCATCGCAGCGCAGTCATCGGCGAAGAGGTAATCCCGGATGGTGTCGAGAGAGACGTAGAGCGGCACAGGATTACCGACGACGATCGATCGCGCGATGACCGAGATGAGTCCCTGCGGTTTTTCGGGATTCTGATTGGGACCGTACAAGTTACTGATCCGACCTATGAACACACGAAAACCGTGGGATTTCGCCGCTTCGGTGGCTGCCGCCTCCGCCCGCAATTTCGCATGGCCGTAGGGCGAGAGGGGTTCAGTCTGTGTGTCCTCGTCGAAAGGCGGCCGGGCAGAACCGGCGTAGACCCCGACCGAGGACGCGAGGAAGAGTCCCACCGGGCGGCGCGGCAGAGTGTCGGCGAGAGCGCCGAGCCTCTCGAGGAACGCGGCGAAAACAGCGAACTCCTCGTCGAGCGCCTCCTGGGCGGTGGCGGTGACCCCCGCGCCCGCACACCAGTAGACGCGGATCGGCCGATCTGCAGAGATACTCTCAGCGACATCGACGACGTTCGTGAGGGCAGCTATCGCTTCATCGCGCACAGACCAGGGGACCCGAGCCGAGATGACCTCGGCACCACGAGCGGCCAACTCCGAAATGACAGATTTGCCGAGAAGGCCCCCCGCACCGATGACCAGGTGGAGTTCGGACGTCACAGCGCTGGGCTGTCGCTCTTGCTCTTGCCCAGCGAGGTGGTCGCGTGCGCCCGATCCTTCCGCACGGTTATCTGAGGTTCCGCGGGCGGCCGGACGCTCGTCGGCTCGGTGCTTGTCGGCTCGGTGCTTGTCGGCACATCCTCGATCAGGCTCGGTAATGGGTGCGTCGCATCCACGTGTCGGCGTACCCCGCCACGTTCGCCGAGCGGCCCGAGCAATGGATCACGGGTGATGAGGTACAGGGGCTTTCCCATCGCCATGTTCACGGCGACGCCGAGGTATTCCGCGATGACGCCGAGGGAGAAGAGAGTCACACCTGAACTCAGGAGGATCACGACGATCGTCGACGTCCAGCCCGCCGGAACATTGCCGGATGCGAGCCTCAGGATCACGAAATAGATCGCGGTGACGACACCGGCCAGGGCGAAGAACACCCCGATGCCCGCCACTGCGCGAAGGCCGCGTGTGCCGGTCGACAAGACCATCCTCAGGAAGTGCGAGAGCAGTGTCTTCAGTGAGTAGCCCGACCGGCGATCGCCCTCATCCCTCAGCTCGACGGCGGTCGTCGCCATTCTGCCGTTGACCCAGTTCAGAGCCACGTCGAGATAGATACTCGTTCCCGCATAGGCCGCGACGCTGCGTCCGAGTTCGCCGAGAACCAGACGGAAGCTCTGGTAGTCCGCCGAACGCCCGCCGCCGAAGATCTTGCGAAGTACCCACTTCGCTCCCCGGGAGGCGCCATCTCGGAAGACCCCGTGCGAAGACGCGTTCGTCGGCTGGGCATAGACGACTCCGGCATGCTCGGCGAGGGCCGTGTCGAGCAGCCGGTCGATGTCTTTCGGATCGTGCTGACCGTCTTCATCGATCGTGGCGATCCAATCACCGCCGGAACTCGCCATGCCCGCCAGTGTGGCCGCATGCTGCCCGAAGTTACGACTGAGCCAGACCGCGTGGACGAATGGATGAGCGGCCACGAGCTCTCGGATGACGACATCCGAGCGGTCGGGGCCGTTGTCGTGCACCAGCACCACCTCGGCAACCCTGACGAGTGCGCCCTCGGGGGTCTCGTGTTGCTCGGTGAGGGGAACGATCTCGGCGAGAAGGGAGTGAAGTGTTTTCTCGCCCTGGTAGACGGGCACGACGATCGAGATGATGTGAACCCGCTGCGACGCCGTCGACTCTTGTTCAATCATGGAATGCGACTCTACCAGCGAGCACGATCGCTTCCCCGGCGACCCGACGTCTCATCCCGACGCCCGTCGGAACGAGAACGCACGGTGGCCGAAGAAACTCACGAGAGTCGTGACCAGCACGATGAGCGCCTGAGCAAGGAGCACCGGCACGTGCACGAATTCTACGAGCGCGGGTAAGAGCGCCGCGTTGATGCCGAGCGCTACGAGATAGACGAGCTCGAACCGCGCGAGATCGATCAGAACGTTGCCGCGCACGCGAAACACGAACCTGCGATAGAGCACGAAGGCGCACAGCACACTCGCGACGTGGGCACAGAGAAGAGTCACCATGTATCCGAAGATGCGCCCGACTGTCTGGTCGAACACCAGGAACCAGACGAAGCCGACGACGGTGTTCGTGACGCCCACCAGGAGGAACGCGATCCGCTGGTCCTTGACAAGCCGGAAGAGGAGCCCGGGAGCACCCGTCATTCCGGCCGGGGGTGCGGGCGTAGCCGCTGAGGGCTGAGCTTCGTCCCGAGTCATCCGATGGACCTTGTCACTCCGACACCCTACTCAGTCAAGCTTGCGCGATCGCTGACGACGCGAGAGCGACCTCAGGGCTGCGAGCCGTCGACCATGCAGTGGGAAGAACACCGTCGACAGAATCGAGACGACGATCAGCACGAGAAGCGCGACGGTGGAAAGTCCATACCCGGGCGGTTCGAAACTGACTACGACGGTCTTGCCGACCGCGTTCGCCGGCAGATCGACCGTAAGCAACATCCCCTCGGTCCATGAGGTCGCAATCGAACCGTACGACGTCGCGTATCCCGTCCACGGGATGCGTCGGAAGGCTACGGTCCCCCCGTCTGCCCCGGCGGAATCGACGTGAAACGAGATCGACTGCGCCGTGACCCGTTCGTCTGAGGTCTCGACTCCCGCCGAGCGCCAGGCGATCCCGGTCGGGTGCGCCAGCAGACGGTCGCGAACGATGAGCCGTGCCACGATCGTGTCGGAAGCGATGTGCCAGCCGTTAGGAATCAAGGCGAGGTCGGCAACGCTCGCTGACGCTTTCACCAGCTGCACGGAATCGATTCCGAGCAGGTCGACAAGCAGGTCGCCGGTCGTGGGCTGCTTCGTGAACAGGCGCCCGAACACCTCTCCGCAGGTCGATCCGTTGTAGACCATGCACGTCGTGGCAGCATAGGGCGGGAAATATACGGCGGAATAGGCATTCTGTACGGATTTGTCCGGCAGATACCAGGCGTTTCCGACGAGGGTCTGCTTCCACTCGTTCGCACTGCCGGATGGAGTTCCGGCGATGAAGGTCTCACCCCTGGCCCCCGCCAATTGTCGCGTGTAGTCAGTGACCTGAGTGGGGAGTCCGTAGTCACGCAGCGGCGATGCGGGGGACGTCTGGTGCTGCACGACTGTCACGCCGAGCGTCGTCGCGATGATGAGCGACACGATCGTCACGGTCGAATGGCGATGGAAGGAGAGCACTCGAGGCTGACCAGCTCCTCGACGGGCGCGTGACGTGACCCGCACGGAGAGGCTCTGCATCCATCGATCGAGTGCCTCCTGACGATAGAGCAGGAGGAATATGACACAGATGACGAGGGCGATCCCGATCGAGTCGAACGCGATCTTCCACTTGTACTGGGGTCCTTGAAATAGAGCGAACAGTCCGCTTCCGAACACGACACCGAGCGCCGCGAAAAGCCGGCCTCGTCTGGCGTGTTCCTTTCTCGCGAGCGAGAGCCCGACGGCAAGCACGACGAGAACGCACATGGCCACGAACGGCATCATCCGGATGGGAAATCTCAGTGGACCGATATCGCTTGGGCCGATTGCTATTGCCACCACGATCGCCAAGGCGATGACGATGCTGAACCGGTCTGCCAAGATGCGGCCGAATCGAGTGAAATCCACGAAGGCGAACAACGGCAGAACCCAGGCGATGTAGGTCAGCGGGGCATCCGGGAATGCGACGCCGAAGAGTCCGACCTGGCTGGTACCCGTCGGGGTCGCCGAGGAGGCGATGCCCGAGAGATTGACCGTGAGAACACCTGAGTTGAAGACGCCATGTGACCGTCCGGTCACCGGCGCCGTGAGCAGTGCGGGGAGATGAACGATGGTCACCATCGCTGCTGCGCTCACCGCGATGACTCCGCCCCGCAGGATTCGCCCGGTGTCCCGATGAGTAACCGCCTCGACGAGGGTTGCAGCGATCACGAATATGAGTACGAGCGTCGAGTGCACGTAACTGATCGAGATGACGGCAGCGCAGGCCAGAATTGCCACGATCGGTGCTCGGCCTCGCACTACCACCGCGCGGTTCGCCGCCCAGGCGAAGGGCAGGAGA
This sequence comes from Lacisediminihabitans sp., assembly GCA_025362355.1. Lineage (GTDB taxonomy): Bacteria > Actinomycetota > Actinomycetes > Actinomycetales > Microbacteriaceae > Lacisediminihabitans. The sequence goes on from JANYGT010000297.1 coordinate 6,070, forward strand.
GCCCACCCCATCAGTCCGTTGGCCCACGACGCCGAGTCGAGATAGACCGTTGCCCCACAGAGCGGCGCAACGGTCGCGGCCATCGCAGACCAGAGGGGGTTGGCTCCGAAACTTCGGGCGAGCAGATGACAACCGATGCTGCCCGCAACGAGAAAGATGACTTTCACGAGTGTGACGTAGACGAGCACATCACCCGCGAGATGCGATCCGAGACCCACCATCCAGATGATCGGGCTGTAGAGGCCCCATGACGTCTCGACCAGATAGTTGCCCGACTGCCAGACCGTTGGATTGAGGAGAGACCAGTCGCCGCCGAGCAACCGGCGTCCGATCTCGAACCACTGGCCGAAGGCCGCCGATTGGCTGTCGTCTACGAAGTAGAACCGAGGGTTGAACGCGAGCGTGATGGCAATGGCCGCCAGCGTCGCGACGACCGGCACGAGCAGCCAGCCGATTCGGCGTCGGCGGGACAGGGGCTCGTCGATCATGGATCTAGTATCGTGTGCAGATGACTCCGCGGCTCGAACCAGCGCGGGGCGCGCGCGCAGCCGTTTGCGAGCCCCACACATCATGGCGATTCGAGACCGCGTCGTCGCGGCCCGGTGAATGTCGGTGACCCTGGTCACCGTTGCGACCGTCGGGCTCCTCGCAGCCACATCGATCCTGCTGGTTCCCGGTCTTCTCATCTCGTTTCTCTGCGGGCTGCGCGGTCTCCGCGCGTTCGCGCTTGCCGGGCCGTTATCCCTTGCCATGCTCGCAGGCTTCGGGATCGTTCTCGGTAGTGCGAAGATCCGCTTCAGCCTCGGCGCTGTGGCGATCGCGGTCGCTGCTCTCGTCATCGCTGCGGCCGTCGTGCTGGTGCACCGTCGGCGCTCGGCACCTTCCGGGCAGGCACGCTCGTCGTTTCGCCGATCCCTGCGCCGCGCGCTCCCGCTGATCATCGCCTTCGCAGTCTCAGCCATTGCGATAGCGACGATCACCATCGCGGCGGTCGGCGATCCCCGCTTGGTCAACCAGACCTACGACGGTATTTTTCACGAGAGCGCCGCAGCTTCCATCCTTACCACCGGCGATGCGTCGTCACTCGATCTCTACGGGATCAATCACTACGCGCCGGGCATCAACTTCTACCCCGCAGCGTGGCATGTGCTCGTTGCGATCACCGCGCAGCTCAGCGGTGTCGGGGTCGTGGCCGCGGGCACGATCTGCTGGATAGCGGTATCGGCTCTCGTCTGGGTTCCGGGGATCGCGCTACTCACTGACACCCTGCTGAGCGGGCGACCCGAACGCCGCGCTGCCGTCGTCGTCAGTGCACTTCTCGCGAGTGCGATGGGTGTCTTTCCGTTTCTACTTCTCAGCTGGGGCACTCTTTTCCCGACATTTCTCGCCTACGCGGAGATCCCGTCGGGGCTCGCGCTCATCGTCATGGCGTTCACCGTGGCCCGACGGCTCGATCTGGTACGGCTGTCCGTGGTCTTCGCACTGTGGCTGGTCGCCGCGATGCTGAGTCATCCGCGCTCACTCTTCGGTCTCGGGGTGATCGTCGCTCCCTTCATCCTCTGGAAAGTGGCGCAGTGGTATCGCGCACTCTTCGGACGACGTCGCTCGCTCGCACTCGGCATTCTCTTCGCGACGCTGGGCGTCATCGCGCTGGTCGGGGTGACAACAGCATTCGTGCTGGCCCGGGTCTATGACCTGGCCGCTCGTCCTCTCGCTGACCACCTCAACGGTGGCCCGGCCGTCGCGACGCAGGGAATCGGTCAATCGGTCTGGCAGGCACTGGCGATGGCTCCTCCTTTGCCGACCGGCGGCACCGCTCCAGCCACACCCGTGTTGGCGGTGCTCGTGCTCATCTCGCTCGGGGTGCTGCTCGCCCGAGGTCCGCATCGCTGGCTCGTCGTGAGCTTCGTGCTGGTCGTCGCGCTGTACGCGCTTGCCGCCGGATCGAACAGCGACTTCGCCAAGGTGGCGACCGGGCTCTGGTACAAAGACAAATATCGATTGATATCACTACTGCCGGTGATCACGGTGCCGGCGTTGGCGCTCGCGCTCGTGCAGGGCAGACATCTTCTCTCGATTCGAGTGCCGCGATTGGCGGCGAACGGCGCGTTCGGCGCTTTCGTCCTTGTCGCGATGCTGACCTCCTGGTTCGGCGGAGGTATGTCTGCGATGCGTGCCGCGATCGGATCTGACTATGCGGTGACCAGCCGCGCGGACTCACCGGTCCTACTCGATCGCGACGACTACCACCTACTGGACAAGCTCGACACCGTCGTTCCCGTCGGCGAGAAGATCATCGGCAATCCGTGGAACGGAGCCGCTCTGACCTGGGCCGTCTCCCAGCGTGAGCCGGTCTTTCCGCACCTGACGGGGGTCTGGGACCCAGACAGGCTGATGGTGCAGAACTATCTGGGAACGGCATCCATCAACCCTGCGGTCTGCACCGCGCTCGCACGCCTCGATGTGCACTATCTCTACTACTCTCCCAGCGAACTCTGGGGTGGCAACGATCCGCAGGCGAAAGCCTTTGCAGCCCTTCAGGCTGCGGCGACTGCCCCCGGTTTCACCCCCGTGCTCCGGGCCGGATCGGCTGTGCTCTACCGCATAACGGCGTGCGACTGACGGGTCTTCGGGGCATGGCAGATTACACTTGTGGACGGTTCACTCGCGTCGCGGCCCGCGCGCGGCCCGCGCCAAAGGAACTCACGTGACCGTAACGACATCGAGTGTGAGCGCACCACTCGTCTCGCCCGGCCAGGGAGCCGGTCTCCTCGATGTGTTCCGGCGCCGATACCTCCTCTCGCTTCTCGTCAAGAAAGAGGTGAAGATCCGCTATCGGGGCTCCGCTCTCGGGTGGCTCTGGTCCTACGTAAAACCCACCGCACAATTCCTCGTCTTCTTTCTCGCTCTCGGCGTGTTCCTGCGCCTCAATCATTCGATGCAGAGCTACCCGATCTATCTCTTCTCGGGTCTCGTGGTGATCAACCTCTTCAACGAATCGTTTTCCAATTCCACCAAGTCACTGGTCGACAACGGGGCGCTGATCAAGAAGATCTATCTCCCTCGCGAGATGTTCCCGGTGTCATCGACCATCGTCGCCTTCGTGAACTTCCTCCCCCAGTTGGTCGTCCTCGGG
>JANYGT010000146.1 GCA_025362355.1 Lacisediminihabitans sp.
GGTAGCGCGCCCAGAGTTTGACGTTCTCGTTGGCCCACTGGTGAAGGTCCGTGCCTTCGTGATCGGCATTCAGGTAGGTCTCGACATGGGCGACATCCGGTCCGTCGAACTCGATGAGGCTGTTTCCGAGAAGGTGCATCGTGCGCACGAAGCGCGGCATCTCGCCGGAGAGAAACTCCACGAATCCGTCAACGGAGCCGACGTGCAGGCTGGAGGGGAACTCGACCCAGGCGTCGGGGTGGAATACGCCGCGAACCAGACTCATGTCTACGCGGTCCAATCCGCGGCAATACTGCAAGAGCGCGTCATGGATTTCTGCGCGGGCGCTGAGCTCTTCGATGGTTTTCACACATGCTCACTTTCACTCTGCACGGCGACTGCCGCGTGACGATAGGTGTTGTCGACGATGTGGTTGGTCAAGATACCGAGTCGCTCGACCTCGACCTCGACCACGTCTCCGGGATGGAGGAGCCAGGGTGGTGTGCGCGCGTAGCCCACACCAGACGGGGTGCCGGTGGCGAGCAGATCCCCCGGGTTGATCGTGAAGCTCCGGGAGATGTGGGCGAGCGTCTCGCCGACGCTGTAGATCATCTGCGAAGTGCTCGCGTGCTGGACCACCTGGCCATTCACGCGAGTCTCGATTTCGAGCCCGTCGCGAAGGTCGCCGACCTGCGCTGCCGGCACCATCGGGCCGATCGGGCCGGACCTGTCCCCGTTCTTTCCCATGATCCATTGCGACGTCTGTTTCTGCGCGCGGCGTGACGTGATGTCATTGAAGGTCGAGTACCCGATGACAGCCGCGAGTGCTTCTTCGGGTGTCGCGTCGACGAGGGGCGCACCGACCCAGGCGACGACCTCGCCCTCCCAGTCGATACCCTCCTCGTTGGAGGGCACAGGGATCTCGGCGCCGTCGACACTCAGCGATGCCGGCCAGCGAGCGAACAGGGTGGGGATCTCCGGCAGGATCTCGTCTCTGAAGCTGCCCTCACTGACGTGGTCGGAGTAGTTGAGCCCGACACACAGCACGCGGGCACTTTGGACGACGGGAGGCACGAGCTCGATGTCGTCGACTCGCAAGGTCGGACCTGCCGGGTCCGAAGTGACGAAAGAATGCGGGGAGGCCCAGAACGCGTCGAGGCCACCGAACGTCACGACCTGACTGCCGTCGGTGCTGAGAGCTCCGACGAGCACGGTGCCGTCAGCTTGTTTGACACCGACGATCCGCATCGCGCCCACTAGCTCGTCGCCCGGATGACGAGCATGCTGGCGGAAAGGTTCGTGCGGTTCTCGACGGTGCGCATTGTGCCGACCGTGAAATGCACGGAGTCGAACGCACCCAGGGTTTCTTCCGCGCCTTCCGCCATCATGACCAGTTCACCCGAGAGCACGACGTAGACGGTCTCGGCCTCCTGTGGTGCGAGTCCCGCTGCCCCACCGGGGAGGTAATGGGACAGCGCGACCGTGAAGTCGGTGGTGGGGGTGGATGCTCCGCCCTGCAGGCGCACTGGGCCGACTCCCTCGTGCCCGACGGGAGCAAAGGGCTCCGCGTCAGCGATCCTCGTCACTCGCATGGTCATGTCAGTGCGCTCTCCTCGATGAGCTCGTTGCTGTGGGTCAACTCACCGCGCAGGCCCTCGAGGATGCGCGGGGCATCGCCGACAGCGCCGGTTGCGTAGATGTAGAAGTCGGGTCGAGACACGACCATCGAGCAGTTGTGCGCGCGGAACCACGCCCCGTACTCGCCGTCGAGGTCGCGGAAATCGGCGACAGTCGTGATCGTGCCCCCGATGTCGTCGAACCACGCAAGCAGATCAGGAGCGACAACGACTTCCTCGAGCGAGATGAGCTGCCAGTCTCCGCCGACGACATCGTCGAAAAGCCCGATGGAACCGTCGAACTCGACCCGCGCCTGCACGGACAACCTGCCGGCGTTCGCATCGGTCGCGTCGGTGATCGATGGCTGGCCGAGCCCAGGGTGGGGAGGCTCGACGGTGACCGCTGACGAATCGTGGAGTTCGGCGAGCATCCGCGCATCCCGATCGGCGGCTTTCTCCGGATCGAGTTCGCACACCACCTGGCCGATAGCAACGGCCCCCTCGATGATCTCGCGCACGTGTGCGCCACGCTCCGTGCCATACGAATCGAGAATCGACTGGCTCGCTCGGCCGCCCTCCACAAGCGAAAAGCGCCAGGCGAGTGAGCTCGCGTCCCGAAGGCCCGAGCAGAGTCCCTGTCCGAGGAAGGGGGGCATGAGGTGGGCTGCGTCTCCGGCCAGGAAGATCCGGCCTCGGCGCCACTCCTGTGCCCAGCGACCGCGGAAGGTGTAAACGGCATGGCGCTCGAGGCGCGCAGTGTCGGGCGTGACCCCCCACGGCTCCATCAGCTTCCAGGCGGATTCGGGTCGACTCAGTTCAGCTACCGTGACATCCGCCCTGCGCATGAACTCGAAGCGTCGCCGGCCGGGCCCACTGTTGACCGCTGTCGCGGGCTGATCCGGATCGCAGTACTGGGTCACAAAAGCATCCCACGGCCGATTGTCGAGCGGTTTGTAGTCGACGACGAGCCAATCTGCCTCGAAACCGGTGTCTACGGTGTCGATACCGGCGAGCTCGCGCACGATGCTGTTGGCCCCGTCTGCCCCGATGAGCCAACGGCCCCGCAGCGATTCGCGACCTTCGTCACCTGCTTCGACGGTCAGCGTCACGGAACTCTCATCCTGCTCGATGGCCACGGCCGAACATCCTCGGCGCAGTTCGACCGTCGGCAACTCGAGGGCCATCGACTCGAGTTCGGCCTCGAGGTCCGGCTGGTAGAAGCCGTTCGTATTGGCCCAACCGGATTCGGCCGGGCGGTTCCAGTTGATCGCGCGGAGCAGTACGCCGTCGCCATTCCGGATCTGGTAGCCGCCCCGCTCGCCGCGCGACGGTTCGAACAGGTCGGCGTGCTTTCGCATCACACCGATTCCCTGCAGGATTCGCAGGGCCTCGTGATCGATCGTGCAGGCCCGAGGCATGGGGTATCGGGCAGGCCACTTCTCGAGGACCGTGACCCTCCACCCTTTTCGGCCGAGCAGTATGGCGGTCACAAGCCCGACCGGACCGGCCCCGACGATGAGGAAGTCGACGGGAAGCAGTAGGGCTTCCTCATCGGTCTCACTCATTCGTTGATCCTCATCGTTGAGAGTTGGTGCGGGGCCGAAACCATCCTAACCTTTCGGGTGTTTACGATTGTTGCCTGACGATGTACGTATGTCAAGGCGATCCTCCGATGGCTATTCCATCACAACCGTTGACATGTTTAGAAAGTATTGGTTTGATTCAGAAGTCGGGCGCCAACACCGTCGTTCGTCGTCATGTCTGATGGAGGTTGCATGTCCAGGGACATCGATCCCGCGGTATTCCGCGAAACGCTTGGGCACTATCCGACCGGTGTGGCTGTCGTCACAGCCATCGCAGACGAGGGCAGCCCCGTCGGAATGATCGTCGGCACCTTCTCCTCTGTCTCGATGGATCCGCCGCTCATCGCCTTCTACCCCATGAGCACCTCGCGGAGCTTCGCGCAGGTACGCACGGCGAAAGCATTCTGCGTGAACGTGCTGGCATCCGACCAGGAACCGTTCTGCCGAAAGTTCGCAACGTCGGGTGAGAACAAGTTCGACGGGGTGGACTGGAAGCCTGCACCCCTTGGATCACCGATTCTCGACGGCGCGGTGTCGTGGATCGAGTGCACGTTCGAGGATGTGCGCGAGGCGGGTGACCACTTCATCGTGCTCGGCCGTGTCGAGGACCTCGCCGTCGAGCGCTCCACGTTGCCGCTGCTCTTCTTCCAGGGCGGATACGGCAAGTTCTCCCCCGGCTCCTTCATCGCAGCCCCCGATCCCGAGCTGATCCAGGCTGCGCAGGGCGCCGAGACCATGCGTTCCCAAGTGGAGGAGCTCAGCGTCCGGTTCGGGGTGAACTGCAGCGTGCTCGCACGGATCGGCTGGGACGCCGTGCAGGTTCTCGCGGCCAATCATTCGCCGATCGACGAACCATTTCCGCTTGGCCATCGGCAGCCCCTCATCCCCCCGTTCGGCGCCGTCTTCATGGCGAGCTCCCCGGACAGCGCAATCGACGAGTGGCTCGGACGAGCCCCCGACCTCAGCGACGCCCGTCGGGAGATCAATCGCGCCCAGCTCGATCGAGTGCGCGAGTGTGGATATTCGCTGCTCGCTGCTGGCCCCGAGATGCTGGAACGCCATCAGGCCGTGCTGTCGGCGTTCGAGCAGTCCGATCGGTTGCCGCGCCATCAGCGGGTCGTGCAGCAGGTCACCTTAGAGCTGGCCGACTTCTTCTTCACCGACCTGGTTGCGGGTGAGCGATATAGTCTCGCGAACATCGTCGTGCTTGTAGCGGTTGGCGAGGGGATGTCGCCGATGGCGGTGCGGATGACCGGGCTGCCTCACGGAATGTCGGCCGAAGAGATCGAGTCGTGCATCGATGCGCTGAAGGGTATCGCTGCATGATCACGCCGCTCGAGGGAATCAGGGTCGTCGACCTCAGCCGTGCGCTCGCCGGCCCATACTGCACAGCGCTTCTCGCTGACATGGGGGCGGAGATCATCAAGGTCGAGAGTCTGAATGGAGGTGATACCGCGCGCCAGTGGCCGCCATTCGAGAATGAGCACAGCCTCTATTTCGACGCTGTGAATCGCAGCAAGCGGTCGGTGTGCATCGACTTCTACTCTCCCGAGGGGAGGGAGATCCTCGAGAAGCTGATCGCCGACTGCGACGTGCTGGTCGAGAATTTCAAGCTCGGCACTCTCGAGAAGCTCGGCCTCACGACCGAGCGGCTCGCCCAGTTGAACCCCACTCTTGTCGTCGGGTCTGTCAACGGTTTCGGTCTCACCGGCCCCCTGAAAGATGACGCCGGCCTCGACCAGGTGGTGCAGGGCATGTCGGGCCTCATGTCGGTCACGGGTTCGGGAGCAGAAACCTACCGGGTCGGCGTGCCCATCGTCGACATCACCGCGGGCATCGTGTGCGCCTTCGGGATCGTCTCGGCGCTGGTGGGCCGCAGTACGGGACATGCGGTCAGCCACGTCAGCACATCGCTGCTCGAGACGGCGCTCAACCTCTCCGTGTTCCAGGGCCAGAGCGCGCTCAGCACCGGGGTGAATCCAACACCGCAGGGCAACAATCATCCGACGATCGCCCCATACGGCACGTTCGCGACAGCGACGGAACCGATAAACATCGCTGTCGGCACCGACAAACAGTGGCGAACCTTCTGCGAGCTCGTCGGCATTCCCGACGCCGCTTCGGAGGCCCGGTTCAACAACGGCGGTCAGCGACTCGCAAACCGCGACGAGCTGAAAACACTAATCGAGTCGGCGCTCTCGAGCGCCCCGGCTGCCGAGTGGGTTCCGCTCCTCTCCGGCGCGAGCATCCCCTGCGGCCCGATCCTCGACTACACGCACGCCTTCGCCTCCGAACAGGTCGTGGCCCTGGAGCTCGTGAAGCACGGCCACCGGCGTGACGACTCCGAGCTTCCGATGCTTCGGGGCCCGCTGAGCCTCGACGGTGAGGCGAGCGAGATTACGTCTCGACCCCCGCTGCTCGGCGAGCACACCACCGACGTGTTGCGGGAGATCGGCTACTCGGATGACTCGATCGACCAGCTCAGACGTGAGAAGAAGCTGGCGTGAGCGAGTCACCGTCTGGCCCCCGGATCACCGTTCGCATTGCAGACGGTATTGCTGCGGTTGAAATCGACAATCCGTCGCAGCGCAATGCCCTGACGAAACCCCTGTGCGTGGAGCTGCAGCAGTTGATCCCGCGACTCGATACGGATCCCGATGTCGTCGTGATCACACTCCGGGGATCGGGCACGATCTTCTCTGCGGGCGTAGCTATCGGCGAGCTTCCTTCCGTGCTTCTGGACCCGCAGCCGGACGGCTCGAGTGTCGATCACCTGAGTCTCGCCGATGACGCGATCGCCTCCGTGAGTAAGCCGATCATCGCCCTCGTCGACGGTGCCTGCATGGGCGGCGGCTGGCAGATCGCGTCGGCCTGCGATTTCATCGTCGCTAGCGAACGGTCGGTTTTTGCAATCACTCCGGCAAAGCTCGGCGTCGTCTATCCACGCTCGGGAATCGAGCGCCTCATCCGTCAAACGGGGGACGCCAATGCAAAGTACATCCTGTTCACCGGGGAAACCTTCAGCGCGAGCCGAGCCCAGGCTCTCGGGCTCGCTGCCGAAGTGGTCGCCGACAGCGAGTTCGAATCGCGCTGTGCCGCGATCGTCGCAACCGTGCTCAGCAATTCGCAGTTCTCAGTCCACACGCTGAAGAGTTTGATCAGCCGGACCACTTCGGATGCTCCCCATCTCGACAGGGCATGGAGCGATGCGTGGACAGGGATGATCGACGGGCCCGACATGGGTATCGGGGTCGGCGCGTTCCAGAATCGTGAGCGGCCGTCGTTCACCTGGACAGCCTCGCCGCATCCGTAGACTCTCGTCATGGCGGATGAGACGGACGTGTCGGCCGCACCGAAGCGGCAGGGTCGACGACCAGGCTCCAATGGAACCCGCCAGGTCATCCTCGATGCGGCCCGAGCACGGTTTGCGAAGGACGGATACACCGGCTCCACAATTCGGAAGATTGCGACGGACTCCGGGGTCGATGCCTCACTTGTGATGCAGTTCTTCGGCTCGAAAGACGAGTTGTTTCGCGAGGTGATGGCTATCACACCGAGTGCACTCTCGCGCATCTCGGACGCGTTCGAAGGTCCCCAGAATTCGCTGGGTGAGCGGGTGACCCGTGCGTTCTTGGAGGTCTGGGATGGGACTCCGGAGGACTCAGAGCCCTTCATCGCGATGCTCCGCGCGGCGATCAGCAACGAGCAGGCATCCATCCAACTCCGCGACCTGATTCAGACGCGAGTGGTGCATGACCTTGCGTCGCGCGACCCAGACATGACAGTGCGAGTCGAGATCGTGTCATCCATGCTGATCGGCGTGATCGTCGGTCGCCGCATAGTCCATGTGGCTGGCATCGTCGAACAGGATAGGGAATCGCTCGTCGGGATCATTGCGCCCGGCGTGCAGGCGATTCTCGCCCCGATATCCCCTCCCGTGAGGACTTAGAAGCACACCCCGCTCAGCCGCTCGCTGGCGTCCCACAGTTCGATCGCATTTCCCAGGTCGTAAGAGAGGTCGGACGATCGCGCAGGCACGAGTGCACCGCGATCGAAGTATTGCCCGGAGATGTCGACCTCGTCAGCGCTCTCGGCCAACCGGGCGAGCGCGGCACTCGATGCGTCGAGGGAACCTACCCGCGTCGAGAAGATGCGTTTGAGCACTGCACCAACCGGGCGCGGCATGCTCGCGAAGTTGGTCTCCGTCATCAGCCCGGGATTGAACGCGGCCGCCTGAATGCTCGATCCCGCAGCGCGAAGCCGTCGGGCGAGCTCGTAGGTGAAGTAGAGGTTACAGAGCTTCGAGTAGGAATATTGGCGCGCGCCCCGACCAGGGCTCGCCAGCGCCTCAGTACCCGGCCACACCAGCTTTCGCCCGGGAGGCTCGTGCATGTCGCTCGTGACCGACAGCACCCGCCCGGTCGGGGTCATTTCGCCGAGCAGAGTCGTGACAAGCACGAAGTGCCCAAGATGATTGGTCTCGAACACCGGGTCGAGGCCGTCGACAGTCTGCCGGGATCCGCCGGAGATACCCGCGTTACAGATCAGTGCGTCGATCGGCCGTAACACTGTCTCACGGTAGCGGGCGACGAAGCCGCGAACGGAGGCCAGCGACGACAGGTCGAGCTCCATTGCGGCGACGTTGACATTGCCAGAGGTCGACTGGATGTCGCGCTGCGCGACCGCCGCTTTGCCGAGATCGCGACAGGCGAGGACAACGGTATCTCTGGACGACACGGAGGCGAGGCGTCGCGCCGTCTCGAGCCCCAGGCCCGAATTCGCGCCCGTCACGATGAAGGTTCGCGACTGAATGTCAGTCACCGCGCATCGTGTCGTTGAACCGGCGCGTCATCCCGACCTCATCCGGCCGTTGTTCGTCGGCTCGCTCCCGAGCGCGCGGAACGAGAACCTCCACCGCGTCCGACTCCAGGACCTCGAGGGTCTCAGCCAGAAATTCCTCGAGCGGCATCGTTCTCGGGTCGATCAGGTTCACGTCCATGAGCCCGGTTCGCGTATATGGCGGGGCGATCTCGAGCACGTCGATCGGCGAGCCGCCCAGCGCGTAGCGAAGAGAGAGCACATACGAATGGAGTCCGGCCTTGGTAGCGGAGTACATCGACGACGAGGCAAGTGGCGCGTACCCGAGCATCGAAGTCGTGACCACGATCGTGGCGGACTCCTGCCCGCGCAAGTGCTCGATGAGCGCTGAGATAAGACGGATCGGCGCCAGAAGGTTGATCGCGACGATGGCCGTGAGCCGCTCGTCATCGATGGGTTCAGTCGGGTCATCCGCGAACATGATTCCGGCGTTGCTGAACACGACGTTGAGGGCCGGATGCGCGCGCAGAAGTGCCGGGATGACCGTCGCGATGCTCTGCCCGTCCGCGAGATCGAGATACACCGAGTGCATTCCGGGGTTCGCGGAAACGACATCATCCATCGCCTCGCGATTGCGATCGGCGATGATCACGGTGTTGCCGCGGGCGATGAACGCCTCGGCGAGACCCCGCCCGATCCCGGAGGCGCCGCCGGTGATGAGAATGGTGTTGCCGGTGAGCTTCATCAGAATGGATACCGGCCGGGCTCGGTGCTCACGGTGGTGAGGCGCAGTTCGGTGAAGTCCTCGATCGAGTAGTAACCGGAACGCCCCCATCCACTGTTCTTGACTCCCCCGACCGGCAGCGCGGCTTCGCTCGCCATCGTCGGCCCGTTCACATGGACGATGCCCGAGTCGAACCGGTCGGCCATCGCCAGCCCGCGAGCACGGTCACCGGTCATGATCGAGGCCGTCAGCCCGTACGGGGTGTCCTGGGCCTTCCGCAGCGCTTCCTCCGCGTCATCGAAAGCCTCGATAACGAGCAGCGGCCCAAACGTCTCGTCGGCACCGGATGTGCAGATCGCGTCAGCGGGCACGTTGGTCACAATCGTCGGCCGGTACAGGCGACCGTCGGCGTACCCCCCGGTGACGAGTGTCGCACCCCGATCGAGGGCATCCTTCACCCGCGCCGCGATCTGCGCGACGGCACGGTCGTTGATGAGCGGGCCGATAATGACGGTCGGGTCGATCGGATCCCCGATCTTCAATGACTCGACCCGAGCCTTCAGACCTGCCACGAATGCGTCGTGCAGCGAGCGAGCGACGTAGACCTTGCGTGTGTTCATGCACACCTGCCCCTGGTGCAGGAAGGCGCCGAAGGTCACGGCTTTGATCGACTCCTCGACGTCCGCGTCGTCCAGGATGATGGCGGGGTTGAACCCGCCGAGCTCGAGCACCATGCGCTTGAGCGCTCGCCCCGCCCGCTCACCGAGGATGCGCGCGGTCTTGTCCGAGCCGGTGAAATTTATGACGCGTACGGCCGGGCTGGAGAAGAAGACCTCTGCGATCGCTGCCGCACCCTCCGGTGCGTTGGTGACCACATTGAACGTGCCGGCGGGGAAGCCAGCCTCGGCAAGGATCTCGGCATGCACAAGGCCGGATGAAATCGGCGCAAGCTCCGACGGCTTGATCACGGTCGTGTTGCCGAAGGCCATCGGCAGTAGGAAGGTGCGCCAAGCCAGGTAGAACGCGCCGTTCCACGGGGTGAATCCGGCGACGACGCCGAGTGGCTTGCGAGTGACTGTCGCCGTCCTGCCCGGCGTATCACTGAGGATCACATCGCCCTGGGGCAGGTAGCCCCAGCCTGCAGCCTGCCGCAGCATTGCAGCAGACAGCCGGATCTGGAATGTCGAGAAGGCCCGGCTGGCGCCGCCCTCGGCTGCCATCAGCGTGACGAGTTCCTCTGTACGACGCTCGACGATATCCGCAGCTTTCAGGAAAAGCGCCTGCCGTGCACCTGGCGCCATACTCGCCCATGCGTGGAAAGCTGCAGCGGCAGCGGCCACAGCCGCCTCGGTATCCGCGGCAGTGCCGGCCGCGCACTCCTCGAAGAGTTCGTCGCTGAGTGGGTTGTAGACGGGGAAGGTTGGGCCGGAGGCATCCGTCCATTCCCCGTTTATGAAGTGTGTTCTCATGGTGCAGTCCTCACATGCCGAGAAGAGATTCGACGGTGCCGTGCGCGATTTTCTCCCGGTCGCTTTCACTCACCGGCGCTGACTGCAGGAACGTGGTCGCCTGCTCGCTGCTCGCAAAGGGGTGGTCGACGGAGAACATGATGTGATCTACCCCGAAGGCCGCGAGCGCGCAGAGCAGTGGCGTGGCCGTGTTGTAGCCGGATGTCGTCAGGTAGAGGTTCTGACGCAGAGTCTCAGCTACGGTCCGTTCGTGCCCGGTGACGACCGGGGTGAACATCGACTCGATCCGGTCGAGGTGGAACGGGAGCCCCTCGCCCATGTGCCCGACGATGAGTTTCAGGTCGGGCAGCTCCTCGAACACGCCACCGGCGACCATCCGCAGCACATGCATCGCCGTCTCGGAGTGCCACCCCCACCCGGAGGTCGAGAGGCAGGCTTCGACTTCCTCGGACAGCCCCGAATAGTAGGTCTCGCTCACGGCTTTCGGCGGTGGCGCCGGGTGCAGGTAGATCGGCACGCGGAGCCGCTCGGCCATGGTCAGGATCGGCCGCACCGATGGGTGGTCCAGAAATACCCCTCGGGTCTGACCGTGGATCATCGCGCCGAGAAAGCCCAGCTCGCTGACGCAGCGCTCGAGCTCGACAACCGCCGCTGCAGCATCGGTCATGGGCAGCGCGGCGAACGCGCGGAACCGGTCCGGATAGGTCGACACGGACTCCCCCATACGGTCGTTGAGCTGCCGATTGACAGCGACTGAGAGAGCGGGCTCGAGATTCTGCACGTTGGCGCTCAGGGCGGACAGCACCTGGATGTCGATGCCAGCGTCATCCATGATGCGCAGGCGACCCTCGCCCATGTCGTCGAGCAGAGCGGCTTTCTTATTGGCGCGCAACCCGATGTCGATACCCGCGGCTTCGATGATGTCCCGGGGTAGCACGTGCTCCTCGAGGGCGATGACCTTCACGGCTGGCCGCCGACAACGCGCTGCCTGATGTGCCCGATCCCGCCGATCTCAGTGACGAGGGTCTCTCCGGCAACGAGGAAGCGTTTCGGGTTTCGTCCAGCTCCGACCCCGGGTGGCGTGCCGGTGAAGATCAGGTCGCCGGGAAGCAGTTCGATCGTCGTCGACAGACGTGCGATCAATTCGTCGACGCCGAAGATCAGCTGGTCCGTCGAGCCGTTCTGCATCTCGGTCTCGGCGCCGTCTGCACTAACGATCACGGTCGTGATGGCCAGCCGATCGGGGTCGGCGAGTTCGTCGAGGGTCACGATGACCGGCCCGATCGGCGCGAAGTTCTCGAACGACTTACCCATGCTGAACTGGGCTGGCTCGCCCTGCCACTGCACAGTGCGTTCAGACAGGTCCTGCCCGACGGTGAAGCCGGCGACGTGCGAGCGTGCCTCCGAGAGCGGGATGTTGCGGCCGCCCCTCGCGATCACGACGACGAGTTCGGCTTCCCAATCGACCGTCGGCCCGGGGAGAACCACGTCGACATCAGGCCCGGCCACCGACGAAGGGAATTTGGTGAACACGACAGGCTCGGTCGGTAGCGGCAGCCCGGACTCGGCGGCATGGTCCGCGTAGTTGAGTCCGACACCGATCACCTGGGGTGGGCGCGGCGATGGCGCGTCCAGGGCGGCATCCGCAAGCGCCGAAGATCCAGGGTGCGCGTCGATGTCGATCGTGGCGGCCCACGCTGTCAACTCATCCCAGCGAGCGAATGCCTGCATCGGGTCGGCCGTGAACAGTCCGTCACTCGCGCGCTCGACGTCGAGGATGCGGTCGTCATGCACAAGCGAGAGTCGGCCGGCATTGTTGGCAGTACGCATTGATTTCGCCTTTTTCTAGGGAGTAATCGAAAACCCACGAAGGGCTTCATCGAGGATGCTGCCCGGATCGGTCGAAACCGACCCGACCCACGCGATGTGCTGATCGGGCCGCACGAGCACGAGCCGGTCGGCCGCGACCGCGGCGAATCCGTGGTCTGGTGGGTCGACGATCACGAACGGAATACCCCGTTGAGCAGCAGCCATACGCCAGGCAGTCGGGGCCGGTCCGAGCAGGGTGAACTCCGGCCCGAGGAGGTCGAAGAGGGAGTCGCCGTTCGCGTTGCGGCTGTGCGGCAGCCGGTTGCCGGGCGCCGCGATCGGCGCGTATTCCCCGGCGGTCGGCGATTGCCGCGCGCTGTCGGGTCCGTAGCCGTAGCCGAGCACAAGACCGAGGCTGTAGAACTCGGCACGCTTCGCCTCCTGCACGACCTCGGCCGCGGTCGCGCGTGCTCGCTCGCCCACCGCCCCCTCGGCCATGAGTTCGGGGGACGAGAGGTCGGATGACAGCGCACGCATGTTGGTCTGGGCCAGATCGATCGTCTGCTGCGCGATCGGCCGGCGTTCGGTGTGGTAACTCTCGAGCAGTTCCGCCGTCGCCCAGCCGTTCACCACGGCCGCGATCTTCCACGCGAGGTTTACGGCGTCGCCGACTCCCGTGTTGAACCCGTGACCGCCCCAGGGCGGGTTCTGGTGGGCAGCATCCCCGACGAGATAGGCGTGACCGGAACCATACGAGTCGCTCAACAACAGCCTGGCCTGCCAGGGATCGGTCGCCAGGATCTCGACGTCGATGTCCGCTCCTGCCAGTCCGCGCACCAGGGCGACGGCTTCATCGTCGCTCGCGATCGACTCCGTGCCTGTCGCGATAGCCCACCATGTTCCGTCTAGAGCGAGCGGTCCGATCACGCCTGGAAATTCGGGGTTGAGCACCCAGTGGTGGATGGCCGAGCGGTCGGCCAGCAGTTCGGCAAGCCGGTTCGATCGGAAGGTGATGTTCACGTTGGGGCGACCACCCACCGCACCGACGTAATGAGCGCCGAGCGCTTCCCGGACAACGCTGCGCGAGCCGTCGGCACCGATGAGGTAATCGCAGGTGACGGTGGAGAGCTCACCGTCGGGGCCTTCGATGTGCACCCGCGGTCGTCCATCATCCAGCGCGACATCGACCACCCGGCTGCCGAACTCCGTCGTCACTTCCGGACGCGCTTCGAGGAGCGCGCGTAACGCCTCTTCGACGATGGGCTGCGTCACCTGCTGTGCACCCTCGGATGTCAGATCGGAGTCGACAAGGTCCAGCCCGAGTATGCCCGAGAGTCGAGTGATCTCGTGGCCGGTCGCGGTCGTGCAGAACCTCACCTGGTTTGACCACGACGCCGGAATGGGCGCACGCCTCCGGATTTCATCGGCGGCGCCCGTGCGCCGGTAGAGCTCCATCGTGCGCGCCGAGGTGGTCTTCGCCCGGGGCCGCGAGTGCTCGACGATCGAGCGGGGCTCGATGACTAGCGAGCCGACGCCGTGAAAGGCGAGCTCGAGCGCCGCAGTCAACCCGACCGGGCCGCCGCCGATGATGACAACCGGCCAATGCCGGTCATCTGTCCGGGTGTCCGTCACCAGACCTCTGGGAGGAAGATGTTCTCGGGGATGACGTCAGGCAGGTACTCACCCGCGCGGGTGCGTTCGTGAATCTCTTTGAACGACAGCCCGGCGTCGCGCGCCTCGACCAGCTTCTCTGGTTCGAAGAATGTTCCGATCGGGTTCTCGGCGAATTCCTTTGCGCTTGAAATCCATTCCTTCGAGTCTGCCCAGTCACCGAAGCCGTCGACCTGGATCTCGACTCCGTTGCCATCCGGGTCCTGATAGTAGATCGACATCGTGATGCCATGATCGAGCTTCAGGAAGGGCAGCACACCCTTGTCGCGCAGGCGGATGTAATTGTTCAGCCACATGTCGAAGGTGTCGAACTCGAACGCCGTGTGATGGATGCCCGTCTCGTGACTCTTATCGGTCGGGTGCTTCAGGCCGGGAGGAGAGAGCAGGGCGATGCGGTGATTCGCCTCATCGTTGGTGAGCCACGATGCTTCATTACTTTGGAAAACCGGCTGGAGGCCGCAGACCAACCCGTACCACGCGACCATTTCCGACATCCGCAATGTGGTGAAGGTGGTGTGATGGAGTTTCGGCGGCCTGGACGGGCGATCCTTGGCCATGTTCTCTGGCATATTTTCTCCTCTTTGAGATGGGTGGTGGAGTCGGTTGGAATTTAGTGTGTTGCGCCGACGAGGTCGAGCGCCGCAGCAATTTGAGCATCGGAGCCGATGCCGTGCAGCTTATAAAGCTCCTGCAGCGTTCCGGTCTGACCGAAATCAGTAACGCCGAGGTTGACGCCGCGCACGCCGCGGATCGAGGCGACAAAAGCGAGCGTGTGGGGGTGACCATCGAGGACCGTGACCATCGGGGTGGCACGATCAGCGGGGAAGACCTGATCGAGGATGGCGGCATCGCCATCGCCGTGTCCCGTTCGCGCGCGGATCGCCCGGTAAAGCCGATCGGCGCTCGTGACGCACACCACGTCCGCGGCGATACCGAGGTGTTCAAGCCGTTCGGCGGCAATGAGAACCTCGGGCATGAGCGCGCCCATTCCGACTAAGGTGACGACGGGATGTTCGACCCGACGCAGTGCGTACCCGCCCGCGACCACGTGTCGACGGCGGCGTTCCCGAGCGGCGGGATCGGTCGGGATCGAAGCGAGAGACTGATCGATGACGCGCGAGCTCAGACGAAAGTAGCTGCCCGAGCCATCCGGTCGGCCGAGGCGAGACAGAGCGTCGAGCATGCACCACTCGAAGTCCTGCGCAAACGCCGGCTCGAACGCGACTACGCCCGGCTGCTCGATGCCGACTGATGGGCTGATGATCGACTGATGCGCTCCGCCCTCGGCCGCAAGCGTGACGCCGGACGGCGTTCCGACAAGGATCGACTGGCCGCCGGCGTACACGCCAAACGACCACGGCTCTAACGCGCGAGTGACGAACGGGTCATACATGGTGCCGATCGGCAGCAACGACTCGCCCCATCTACTCCAGGTCGCACCGAGTTCGCCCAGCAACCCTACGAGGTTCACTTCGGCGATGCCGAGTTCGATGTGCTGGCCGGACGGCCGCTCGTCCCAGTGCAGAATCGTCTCTGCATCGTCGGCGAACCAATCGTGCTTCGCACTCGACGACCACACCCCCACGCGGTTGACCCACCCGCCGAGGTTGGTGCTGGATGCAACATCCGGGGCAACGGTCACGACACGACGAGCGACATCCGGAGCAACGCGAACGAGATCGAGTAGCAACCGACCAAGTGCCTGCTGGGTCGACAAGTGACCCTTGACCGCTCGATCGAAGTCCCTCGGCACGGCAATCGGCCGAGACTCCGGAACGGCCGGTCGGCGAAGGCGCTCCGCGACCATCGCACAGAACTCAGCCTCGAGCGAGTCTGACTCCAGTCCCCGCCACGGGTCATCGACCGTTTCACCCAGGTCAGCTGCGACCTGGGCCAGCTGTGCCGGCTTCAGCAGGTTGGAGTGGTTCTGGGGATGCCCAGCACTTGGCAGCCCGTTGCCCTTGATCGTGTAGGCAAAAATAACGGTGGGGCGCGTATCGTCGATCTCGCTAAACGCGCCGATCAGACTATCGAGGTCGTGGCCGGCTAGTCCGCGGATGACGCGAAGCGCCTGGTCGTCGGTGAGTTCGGCCAGCAACGACGTGATTGCGCTGGCACCATCGCCGTCACCCGGCAACCGGTCGCGGAGTTCCGCCGCCGAGCAACGCAGCAGGCGCTGGTACTCGGGATTCGACATCTCGTCGATGCGGCGCTTCAAGTTTGCGCCTCCCTGACGCCCGAAGAGCTCGGTGAGCAGACTCCCGTATTTGAGTGCGATCACCTGCCACCCAGCCGCTGCGAACATGGCCTGCAATCGGGTAGCCGAGATGTTGGGGACGACGCGGTCAAGCGACTGGCGGTTGAAATCGACGATCCAGACGAGTTCGCCGAGGTCCGCCACCATCGGATCAAGCAGCGCTTCCCAGATCGCACCCTCATCGAGTTCGGCATCGCCAACGAGGCTGAACTGACGCCCGGTGCTGCGAGGAATTCCGACAGTGTCGGCGACATAGCGTCGCGCGATGCCGCCCCAGATCGGCGCAGTCGCGCCGATGCCGACGGAACCGGTCGAATAGTCGACGGTATCCGGATCCTTTGAGCGGCTCGGATAGCTCTGAAGGCCGTGGAAGGCGCGAAGTGTTCCCAGATCGGACGGCGACAACTCGCCGAGGAGGTAATTGATGGCATGGAGCACGGGCGAGGCGTGTGGCTTGACCGAGACGCGATCGTCGCGGGTAAGGGTCGTGAACCAGAGGGCGGTCATGATCGTGGCGAGCGACGCGCTCGATGCCTGGTGACCGCCCACCTTCAAACCGTCGGGGTCCTTGCGGACGATTGAATTGGCCGCGTCTATGATGGCGGTCGACAGCCAGAGCACCTTTCGCTCGATGACCGACAGCACGGCGAGATCGACGCCGCCCACCGGTCGTTCGCGCAAATCCATATGGCACCCCTTCTCTAGGACGAAGATATATCCTATAAAGTAGAAAATGCAAGAAGCGGTCGAAGAGACGCCTGCCGGTGTCGTGACACTATGTGACGGGACCAGAAGGAGACGGGATGACGTTGCAAGGGCAGGTGCGTTCCGTCGCATCCTCGAACAGCTCAGCCGTCGACCTCGTCACCGTCGAGATCCGGCGAGCCGTGCTCACCGGCACCCTTGCCGCCGGGGAACAGTTCTCGATTCGTGACCTTGCAGAGCAACTGGGCGTCAGCCACATCCCGATTCGCGAGGCGTTGCGTCGCCTCGAGTCCCAGGGCCTGATATTGCTGCCCCAGGCGAGAAGCGCGAGTGTCGCGCCCCTGAGCGTCGCCGACCTCGATGCGATCTACCGACTCCGTTACGTCGTCGAGCTTCCACTGGCTGGGGCCTCGGCCGGCCGACGAAATCCGTCAGAAGTCGCCCAGCTCAACGAACTCCTCGAGTTGAGTCGCAATGTCGATCCGGATGTCGCGTGGCAGGCGCACTACGACTTTCACGAGGCGCTCGTGCATCCAGCTGCCAACGAGTGGGACGGGCGAGTTCTGCACACGCTGTGGTTTGCCGCGGAGCGATATACCCACCTGGTCTTTGATCCGACTCAGATTACCGACGCAGAGCGCAAGCGCCGCTACGAGACCCATCGCGTGCTGCGAGACGCGGCACTCGCCGACGACGCTCGTTCAATGGCTGAAGCGCTCCATCATCACCTGCTCGCGAATGAGGAACGAATTCGCAAACACATCGCCCCGCTGGGTCAGGACTGATCGACAAGAAAGCTTGTGGACGGGCAGGTGGCCCCTCTAGCATGCAGGATATATCGTAGCGACTAGCGAGGAGGCGGCCGGGTATGAGCGACTGTCTTCCCTGCGACCTCGAGGCGGCCGAATCATCCGCGATCATCTACCGGGACGAGACCTGGTCGTGCGAAATCGCCGACGGCTATGACGTCCCGGGCTGGTTCATCCTCCGACTCCGCCGCCATGCCGAGGGCTGGGCCGGGCCGACAGTTGAAGAGCTTTCGGGCTTCGGTCCGGTCTCTCAAAAGCTCGCTGCAGCGATCCAGTCGGCGACCGGGGCGATCGGCACCTACTTCATGAGTTTTGGCGAGAACTACCCGCACTTCCACTTTCTGGTCATCGCGCGCGGCGCCGATCTACCGCCCGACTCGCGCGGCGCCGCCATCCTCGCACGGCGTGCCGATGACCGGGATCTCGCTGCAGCGCTCACCGTCGGTGCGAGCGTTCGCTACCTGCTGACCGCGCCAACCCCGTAACGCATACCTGCAAATAACTACGCACTCGAAAGGACAATGATGTCTACACCCTTCACCCACACTGTCGGTGGATCCGGCGCAGCGGCCGGGTTCTCGTTCACCGGACGCAGCAACCTCGCCGAGGTGACCCCGGCTCCTGGCGACCCAGTACTCATCGCCCTGCACGGTGGAACCTATTCGTCCGAGTACTTCGACATCCCCGGGCACTCGCTGCTGGATAACGCCACGAGGCAGGGGATCGGGGTGATCGCGATCGACCGGCCGAACTACATCGGGTCGAGCCCGCTTGTGTCGGAGGGCTCGATCATCGCCGACAACGCAACGGTTCTCAGTGACGCGATCGGCTCGATCTTCTCCGAATACGGCGGAGACTCCGCCGGTGTCGTACTCGTCGCGCACTCGATCGGTGGCGCGATCGCGACCATCATCGCCGCGACCGAACAGCCCTGGCCATTGCTCGGGCTGGCGACATCCGGATGCCTGGTGAGGGTGCCCGCCGAATCTGCCGAGGCCTGGAGCCAACTGCCGCCCATCCCGATGATCGACCTGCCCGTTCCGCTCAAGGACCAGCTCATGTTCGGCCTGCCGGAGACCTACGACGACGCAATGCCCGCCGCGAGCTACCCGTCGAACACCCTCGTCCCGAAGGCCGAATTGCTCGACATAACCGGTGCCTGGATCGAGCGCCGCGCCGAAACCTGTGCGGTAGTCGCAGTGCCGGTGCATCACCGGTCGGCCGAATTCGATCACCTCTGGGTGGTCAACCAGGGCGAGGTGGATGAATACGCCGCCGGCTTCACGTCAGCACCGTCCATCGACGCGCAGCTGCAGTTGGGCGCAGGCCACTGCATCGACTTCCACCTGCCGAGCGACGAATTCCAGAACTCGCAGCTGGCGTTCGCCCGCCAGTCGGCGAAAGTCAGGGCCTGACGGTGGCGTCGAGCGTGGTGCGCGGTGTTCGCGTTTACCGAGACGGTGATTTCGGCGACCCGGAAGACGTGGTCATCGACGGCTCCCTCATCGGCACGGATACCGCAGGCGCGCTCGACGCGGCGACCGGCGGATATCTGATTCCAGGCCTCATCGACTGCCATGTGCATATCCAGGATCTAGACACCCTCGAGACCCTTGCCCGCTACGGAGTCACGACGGCTCTCGACATGGGAAATCCGATGTCGCTGCTCGCGCCCCTTCGCGGAGTGCCCGGCGTCACCGATCTACGCGCCGCGGGGGTGGTGTCGACCTCACCGACGAGCGCACATGCCGAGCGGATGCACGGTGACACCGCCGTGCTCGTCGCGTCGCCAAGCGATGCCGACACCTGGGTCGCCGCCCGTGTCGACGAGGGAGCCGATTACATCAAGGTCGTCATCGACCTGCCCGGCTTCGACCAGGCGACCGTCGACGCCCTGGTGACGGCAGCCCATGCCCGCGACCGAAAGGTTGTCGCCCACGCCTCGAGGTCGGATGCCGTTGCGATGGCGCAGGCGGCCGGCGTTGACATCCTGACCCATGCGCCGCTCGATCGCCCGATGGACGCTGCACAGGCAGCGGCCCTCGTGGCGGCCGGAGTGATCATCGTGCCGACCCTCACCATGATGGAGGGGCTCGTTGAGGGGCTGAAGCGGGCGGGACTCCCGGGTCCTGCCTTCGGGCCCGCCCGGGCATCCGTCGCCGCAGCCCATGCCGCGGCCATGCCGATCCTGGCAGGAACCGATGCGAACGTCGCGCCCGGCGCTCCATCGCAGCCGCCGTATGGCGAGAGCCTGCATCACGAACTCGAGCTGCTCGTCGATGCCGGACTCACGCCCGCAGAAGCCCTGGACGCCGCTACATCGCTGCCAGCCGACCACTTCGATCTCGCTGATCGGGGTCGCGTCCTTCCTGGCCTCCGCGCCGACCTTGTGCTCCTGGACGAGAACCCGCTCGACAACATATCTGCGACCCGCGGCATTCGTGCCGTCTGGGTCGCCGGTGTGTCTGTCAACGCAGCGAGGATCTGAATCATGAAGGCAGCAGTAGTCAACGAGTTCGGTCAAGCACCGGAGTACGGCGACTTCGCGGAGCCCGAACCGGACGAGGGCGAGGTTCTTGTCGCCATGCGGGCGGCAGCTGTTTCCAACATCGCGCGACTCATCGCGGCGGGCAAACACTACTCGAGCGCCGCGAAGCCGCCGATGGTCGCCGGATTCGACGGGGTAGCCGAGCTCGCCGACGGGTCACTCGTCTATGTGCCGGGCGTGCGCTCTCCCTGGGGAACCCTCTCCGAACGTGCAGCGGTACAAAGCGCCGCGGTCCGGCCTGTGCCGGAGGGCTTGGATCCGGCGCAGGCCGCGGCCGTCGTCAACGCGGCCTTCGCATCATGGATGCCGCTGACCCGCATCCTCGAGCCGGGCGCTACGCCGTCCGTTGTCGTCATCGGGGCTACGGGGGCCTCGGGTTCAGTCGCTGTCTCGATTGCGAAGCATCTCGGTGCCCGGCACGTGATCGCGGTCGGACGCGAGGGTGACGCTCTTCGACGTACAGCCGACCATGGAGCCGACGAGATCATCCCGCTCGACGGCAACCTCGGGTCGTCACTTGCGCGGGTCGGCGCGGACGGAGTGGATGTCGTACTCGACTTCCTCTGGGGTGATACGGCCAACATAGCGATCCCCGCGATCGCTCATTCGGCCCCGCATCCGCAACATCGAATCGACTGGGTCAACCTCGGCGCGCTGGACGGGGTGCACGTACCCCTGGATTCGACACTCCTGCGCATGGCGGACCTGCACATCTGGGGAAGCGGCGCCGGCGCGTACTCGCCCGAGCGACGCCGCGATCTTGCCGACGCCGCGCTGGACCTCGCCGCGCGTGGAGTCATCGAAGTGGATGTCCAGAGGCGCACGCTCGCGAGTATTGCGTCGACCTGGAATGACCACGGGCGGCTCGTGTACCTGCCGTAGCTACCCACTCTCACGAGGAAAGGGCTCAGTGACCTTTTCGGTTTTGCTGTTCGTGGCGCGGATCCCCCGCAGTTGAGGGCCTTCGGAGAGGTCAATTCGTCAAACCCCCATGACGAGAACTGACCCCGATGTTCCATAAGTGTGCGTGAAATGTGGCGCGGTATTCGAATGTTTCCCCGTCACACGTCGGATTCAATTGCGAAAGTGTTGCCGTCAGGGTCTTGGAACCATGCAATTCGTCCGCCGTCGGCCCTTTCAGTGATGCCGCGAGCGTCGTGTTCGAGCTGACCGTAGCGGGTGAATCTCACACCAGCGATTGTGAGTTCGTCAACGATCAGGTCGAGGTCGTCGACATACCAGGTCGCCACCGTCGCCTCTGACTTCCCGGCGGTTGCCGATTGAAATATGTTGAGCGCCAACTCGCCCCCGGATCGATAGACGCGGCTGCCGTCGGAGATGTTCGCGCTTGGGCCGGAGTGCGCCAAGGGCAACCCCAGCATTCCTTCATAGAAACTGACGGCTCGTTCGATCTCGGACACTGCAACAGACGTACGAATTGAGAAATCGCTAAGAGGCATGCCCCAAGGCCTACCGCTCCCGCCCTAGCTGCGCAAGGTGCTGCGGCGCTCCGCATCATCCGTGTGGGCAAGGGGCCGTGGCTCCTGCCACTCGGACTCGGCAGGTCGAGCAGCCTCTCACGCGAGCTGATGCGAGAGATGATGGGCGAACCGTTTCCCGATGAGCGCGTGAGACTCGGTATCGGGATGCAGCGCATCCGGCAGCGGGTGAGACTTTGCGTCGGTTGGCCCAAAGAGGTCGAGCCCGTCGATGTAGTGCAGGTTCGGCTCCATTCTGCCGGCGGCGAGAGTCTCCATCCCGGAGCGGATCACCCGGAGAGTCAGGCGCCCGGAGGCGGTGTCACCATCCAACCCGGTAGCTGTGAACCGCACCTGATCCGTTCCGAGACTGGGGACATCGATCGACCCGGGCCCGGGGGGGGTCTCGTGGATGCCGCAGAAGATCGGCGAGGCGAGCAGAATCGGTGTGGTCGGGTGGCCGTCCCTGATTGTGTCGAGGAAGCCATGCAGCGCCGGGACGAAGGCACGCACTCGCGTCGAGTCGAGGTTGACGATATTGATTCCGATCTTCGTGCTGATCACTTCAGCAGGTGCATCTCTGATGACTCGAGCCATAAAGGAGTCGAGGGGGGCGCTGCCTCCGAATCCCAGGTGCCTCAGTTCCAAGCCGGCGGAGCGCGCCGCGACGACCGGCCACATGTCAGTCGGACCTGACGTTCGTGCTACAGCAGCAACTCCGTCAGAGGGTAGACGAGGTAACGGAGTGAGAACGCTTCCCAGATCGCTCCGATGATGAACAGAGCAAGTGCAGGCAGGCTTAGCCATCCGAGCTGTCGCAGGCCGCCGAGATATCCTCGACGTCGGTTCGAGGCACCGGCCGTGGAGGGCCAGATCCAGGACCTCGCAAGCAGGAACGCCCCGAACACGAGGAGCGAGTAGGCCTGGAACTCGATAAGTGCGGTGAGCGAATGCGGGATGAGGCCGACGGCAGCAATGTCCGTGCTTGGAGCGAGAACCGCCCCGAGGGTGAAAGCGCGGTAGGCGAAGATGCCGACGCCGGCAAACGGAATCAGCAACGACGGGAGCACAATATTGAGTGCTCCGACGGTGAAGACGTTGACGCCGAAGATCACCAGTGCGAACAGCCAGGGTTGAGAGAAGAGGGAACGGGCGAGGTCCGCGCTGCCGTCGCCCTCCAGCGAAGCCACTCGACTGGCGCCCAGGGCGGGGAAGATCATCGCCAAGATGAATCCGATGATGACCAATCCGTACACGCCGGCGTTGATGATGAGGTAGACGCGAAGGTTCGCGCGAATGATGCTGAACGGCTTTCGCAGGAATCGGAGAATGTGTGAGGACGGCTGATCGTTTCGCATAGGGCCATGAGAAACCATGACCTCGGGGCCGAGTCAAGTGCCGATTGGTCGCTCCGCGATCGGTCACGTTGGTGCCGGGGTCCATGAACGGCGCGAGCACTCACGGCCGTGCCCCGGAGGCATGGTCAAGTTTCTGGTCCACCCGCTTGACTGTGCCCCGAGGTCAGGGGTTGGACTGTGTCCAGTTGCTATCCGATCGTCGGAGCAGAAACGAGTCACCATGCTGAGAACAGTCGGAACAATCCTGCTTCTGATCGGATTCGTCACCCTCGCGGGGGCCTGGGCCATCAATGATCCCCACGCCCCCGATGCGAACATCGGAGCAGGAATTCTCATTCTGATCGGATATCCAGTCGGAGCCGTCGGCATCGTCTTGCTCCTGCTCGATCTCGGCACGACGCTTTGGCGGCGGAACAAGCCCGTTCGCCGTCGAGACGGGAAGTCCTCCCCGATTAGAGCGCGTGCCGCAACCCTGAAATCACCCGCGCTCGAATACCACTCTCCCGTGCCGGCCCGTGGCTACTCCGGGGCCGCTCCCCGACTCGGTCGTCACTCTTAGCGGCTGACCGCGTCCCGGTCGGATTGCCGACCTACGAGAATGCACCGACTCATGAGGTCGACGGGATTTGAGAGACCCGCTACCCGCATCCTGACTGTAGATTCTGCGCGGATGCGCAAGTGTTCAAAGGTCAACCGGCCAATATCCGGCCGCGGAGCCGCGCGGCTCACCAAACCGGTGGGCAAGGTGTAGGCAAGTGTTGACACGACGCGCCCGAGACGCAATCAAACCGTCGAAAAAATGCTTCTCACCAGGTATTTTGAGTACACCCGGAGGGATATGAACCCCCGGCCTATTGATCCGTACTCGAGAGGGCGAGTCACCCCCGGTGGAGAGCGACTGCGATGGCTCCGCCCAGCGCATCGCCGGAAGCCCATGCCGTCCCCACGGATGACCGTTCACCCCACGCGTCACCACAGACTCCAATGCCATCGCCCCAATAGAACGGTTCGGGGTGCTGCGTAGTCGGGCGCGCGAAAGTCCAGCGGTGCGCAAACGTCCGCGTTGGAGCATCCGCTAAGCCCAGCAGCCGCTGCACCGCGACGGACGTGGGCGCGATGGCAGCATCGGGGTCGTCGAGGTGTTCGCGAGCCGACTGTTCGGTGGTGTGGGCGACAATCACTGCAGCATTGTCACCGCGCCGGTCACCATCGTCGGCAAAGGTGAGCACCTCCGGCGCGTTGTTTACGAATGCCGCCCGGAACGGATCCCAATTACGAGTCTCCCACTCGAGAACGACCGCGATGCTCGGCGACCAGACAGTGTCCAACACAGCATCCAGCGGGGGGCGCCCGTCGAGCAGCCGTCTCGCTTGCGGGTCAGGCATCGCCAGCACGACGGCGTCGTAATGCTCGCCGTCCGCGACGCCCGGCGCCACGTGCCGCACGGTGATGGCCTGCTCGACGTCGATTCCGCGCGCGAGGTCGACCACTAGGCCACGCAGGCCGCCCGGGGCCGCGTAGCGCACGGGGCCGGTGGTGGAGTCGTGGATGCCATCCGCCTCTGCCACCGCGAGCGTGTCGGTCCATCTCCTCACGAGACCCCGCTCGACCCAGTCCATCACCACACCGTGGAATGGCGTCCCCGGCTGGGCCGTGAAGTACGCCGCGCCGATGTCGACGGTCCGACCGTTGATCGTCCGGCTCGCCATCCGCCCTCCCGGTCGCCGGCCGCGGTCCACCACCCGTGGGGCAATGCCAGCGCTACGCAGCGCCCGCGCACACGCGATCCCCGATATCCCGGTGCCGACGATGAGTACGCGGGGTGCATCCATGTCTTCATCCTCTCAGTGCGGCCACCGCCAAAGCATTCGCGGTCAGTTCTCGGCCGCTGAACTCGTTTGTGTCTCCGCGCCCTGTGCCAGCAGCGCGCGCGCCGCAAGCCCGATGACCGCGCTATACGTGGGATACGCGAACTTCACTCCGGCGAGAGTGGAAACGTCGATGCCGGCAGCCATCGCGGTGGTGACAGACTGCACGACCTCGATCGCATTCTCGCCAACAGCATGGGCAGTCGCCGAGAGTGCCCACCCACCGCGATGATCATGGACTCAGCCGTGATCTGCTTCCCGCTGTCGAGGGTGAGGGTATTCGCATCGACGAACCGCGCCCGTCCCTCGAGAATGAGCTCGACCCCCGACGCCGCGAACCGCCCGGCCTCGTCTTTCAGCGAACGCACCTTGTCAACTGTCGCGCGCACGCGAGTCACCGTCGCGTCCCACTGCACCTCCGGCGCCGAAATCGCGATGCCGTACTCGTGGGCGAGGCGCACTTCGCGCACGATTCTGGCCGTTTTTGCCAGCACTCTCGTCGGCACACAGCCGGTGTTCACGCAGGTTCCCCCGGTGCGGGACGCCTCGACCACAGCCACTCGAGCGCCCAACTCTGCAGCACGAATCGCCGCGGATGTGCCGGCTGGCCCTGCCCCGATGACGACGAGGTCGTAGTGCTGGCTGTCATCGGTCAGTTGCATAAGACGGGTAATTCCTCAGCTTGTTGGGGGGTCGCCCAACACCAAGGATAAGCACGTGATGCACGTCACTGCGGACGTCTTCGTTCTCAAATTCATGCGGTTCACGGGCCGCAGTCTGTTGTAATTCCAGCACCAGGGACTTGACCCTACCGAAGTTAGCCCGAGGAAAAACGATCCTCGCATCAATCGCGTCAAAGGCTAAAGACTGGCCGGTCCTCTAAGCCGTCGCGCCGGTTACGCAAGGGTGGAGTGAGGTCATGCGCATGCTTCTGGCGATGCGACGCATCACGAGTGATCGTTAGAACAGTGTTGGCGGGGTCAACTCTGCTGGCGCAGATTCAGGGCGCATAAGCAGTTCGAAGAACTTCGTGTTGATGAAGATGCGCTCACGTCCAGCCCTGATGCTTAGGAGCGCTCCTATCTCGACTAGAGCGTTTAGCCAATTGGTTGCAGTCGGCCGGGATACTCCGCATCTCTGAACCACATTCGAGATGCGGCAATAGGGTCGCTCGAACAGCACAGCCAACAGATCTGCGTTGGCGCCCGATGTGGCCGCTCGGATCTCGCCGAGCATTTCGTCCTGCAGCTGTTGAATCTGGTCGATCTTTGAGATAGTGCTCAGCGCGGTGATTCGAATCCCCGCGAGCATGAAGGCAATCCAGTCTTCCCAGTTACCGTCCCGCGTCACTTCCAAAAGCAGACGGTAGTACTCGTCCTTCTTCTCGATGATGTACCGCGAGAGGTAGAGAATCGGCTCACTGATCAGGCCAGCACTCATCAGCATCAGCACGTTGACAATTCGGCCCGTGCGGCCGTTTCCATCCTCGAATGGATGGATAGCCTCGAACTGGTAGTGCGCAATTGCC
Source organism: Lacisediminihabitans sp. (assembly GCA_025362355.1). GTDB lineage: Bacteria > Actinomycetota > Actinomycetes > Actinomycetales > Microbacteriaceae > Lacisediminihabitans. The sequence continues at coordinate 26,221 of JANYGT010000146.1, forward strand.
ATTACTACGAGTGGGTCTATCCCGGGAGATTCGTGAATGAAACGTTCCCAATTGCTCAGCTTGTCTCGAATCACGCCCTCCCCGACAGGCGGGGTGTATATCGCCGCGTGCGTCGCTGGATTACCGATGTAAGTTCCCGACAGCTTGCGAACATCCATCTGGCGGTCCTTGACGATGGAACAGACTTCCGTCGCCGTATTTACGGATAGTGGGCGCGCCCGAATGAGGGTAATTCCAGTGAATAGGGCTTTCCGGTAGCTCAAGATCTCTTTGGTCGCGGGATTGGTCGCGGCGGATTCATCCTGTGCGAATGTGAAGAGATCGTCAGCGGTGGTGACGATGTTCTCTATTTCAGAACTGGCTTGTGCTTCCAGCAGCGGAAGTGAGTTGATGAGGACGGTTGGGTTCGTCATTCGCCGCGCGGCCTGGTCCAGCGCGGCGACAGCCGCCCTCGCTTCGACAGTTGCCTTCAATATTCTCCGCGACTCGACATCTTCGGCCGGTGGAAGTTCAGGCAGCGAGTTATATGGGCCGGCGGGATTCCACGTCATCTGTAAAGAGTACTGACATGTCATCGTGACGTTTAAAAAATATGCCCTATTTTTTACACGTCATACGAAAGTGTAAAGAATCATTCACACCAAGAGCCCAACTGAATATGACGATTGGGTCTGCACGGTAGTTGTAGGCGTTGTGAACCGTCCCGGTTTCATGCAAGCAAGCTTGTTTCTTACGCTCGACGTGACCGAAATTGGCCGAGTGATGGGAGGTCAATTGGTCAACTTCGTATGAAGGGCCAAGGCCAAGGCAAACATTGGGATCGAGAGCGCTCGACGGGTCGATATTCATCGCAGAATCGGCTATAAAAATCCTCGAGCGTGGGCAGGATGTGGGCAGCAAGCACAACGGGCCCGACCGCACTTCGGAAGAAGTGCTGGTAAGGCCCGTTTTTTGGTGGTGCGCCCGGAGGGATTTGAACCCCCGGCCTATTGATCCGTAGTCAATTGCTCTATCCGCTGAGCTACGGGCGCATGCGTCGGGCAAAACCCAACCTGACGACTATACCAGCCATCCATCCGTGCGCGAATCGTGGCGGCATCCGCGGCATCCACTGTCCGACAGCGCGTTTCTTCGGAGAAACTAACGTCGAGTGGGGCGCGATTGGGGGATGCTGGCCGCGCAGTCAGCGCCGGATCAGGGGGTCAGTTCCTCGATCGTCAGCGCCGCCGTGATCAGCGCGAGATGGCTGAGCCCTTGCGGAGTATTGCCGAGGAACGAATCATCCCGCTCATCGATCATCTCCGTGTACAGACCGACATCGTTCGCCAGGGCGACCAGCTCGTCCATCAGAGTGGATGCCTCGGCCGGGCGCCCGACGCAGGCTAGAGCCCCTGCCGCCCAGAACGCACACGCGACGAACGTCGCCTCCTCCTTCTCGGCACCCGAGTAGCGGTACAGCAGCGGGCCTCGGCCGAGCTCGCTGCGGAGGGCATCGATGGTGTGCGACATCCGCTCTCCGCGATCGAAACCGCTCGTAGCATGCAGCAGAACGGAGGCGTCGAGCTTCTCGGTGTCGGGCCAGGCGACATAGGCCCGCTGCTTCTCCGACCAGCAGTGCTCGCCTATCCACTCGCGGATCGCCTCGCGCTCGACCCGCCAGCGGTCGACACTACCGAGCACCTGGCCGAGTTCCGCGAGCCGGATCGCACTGTCGAGGGCGGCCCAGCATCCCATCTTCGACGACGTGTAGTGGCGATCCTCTGGCAGCTCCCACATGCCGGAATCCTTCTTCCGCCAGGAGTCGCAGGTGCGGTCCGCGATCGTCGCCATGAGCGTTCCCGTCGCCGAGTCGAGCACATTCCCGGCCTCGACATACCGCCGCGTCACGTTGAGCAGGTCGCCGTAGATGCCGAGCTGCAGTTGCCCCTTCGCCGGGTTGCCGTCGACGACAGGACCGACGCCGAGCCAACCCGGGGCATCCTTCTCCTCGACCGGGGGCGGCGTGCGCCCGTCGAGCGTGTAGAAGATGTGCAGCTCCGGGCCGTTCCGCTTGATCGTCGTGAGCAGCCACGACACGGCCGCATGGGTCTCCTCGCGCAGTCCGAAACGGATGAGCGCATTCAGCATGTAGGCGACATCCCGCACCCAGGCGAAGCGGTAATCCCAGTTCTTGTCGCCCTCGAGAGTCTCCGGAAGGGAGGTAGTCGCCGCAGCGGCGATCGCCCCGGTCGGCGCGTAGATCAGCAGCTTCAGAGCGAGTGCGCTGCGCTGAACGGCCTCAGCCCAGGGCCCGGAGTAGCTGAACTCGCGCGACCACTCCTTCCAGTCGGAGATGGTGCGGTCGATCGTCTTGTCCGACGCATCCGGCTCCGGGATGTGCAGCGGCTCGTCCGCCGTGCCCGACACGACGAGCAGGTGGCGGGATGCCGCGGCGGTCGTGAATGACCCGCGCATCGTGCGGTCCCCTCCCCCACGTGGTCCGTGCGCGCTGCCCCTGACCGCCAGGGCGACACCGTCTGCGCGGATGATTTTCCCGTGCACCGTCTCATCGATCCACGGGCTCGCGGCCCCGAGCATCGTGCCTGGCGCGACCCGCCACCGGAAGTGCACCGCACCGTCGATCCCCTCGATGCGTCGCGCGAGCTCAACCCACGGGAGCCGGCCGGCGATGCCGGTGACCAGGGCATCCGTGACCTTCGCCTTCCCGCTCTTGGTCGTGAAGGTCGTCTCGAGCACATTGGTTCCGGCGATGTAGCGACGCGTCACCGTGAACGGCTCGGTGGGGGCCAGATCGATGGATCCGCCATCCACCGCATCGAGGAGACGGGCGAAGACCGGCGGGGAGTCGAGCTTCGGAATCGGCAGCCAGTCGACCGAGCCGTCGAGTGCGATGAGAGCTACCGTTCGGCCGTCGCCGATGGCGGCATAGGAGCGGAGTGGTGCGTAACCGGATGATCGCTGCGTCGGGTCGGGTCTGTCGTCAGGCAACCGGTCTCTCCTCCACGGCTCTCGCGCCGGCGGCGCGGGATTCGAGTTCACCGCCGTGCAGAAATCGAGCGTACCCGCCATCGGTGCGACCCACCCGACGGCCGGATGTCTCGACGTCGCAGCGATCGGATGCCACGATCCGCGCACCGGATGCCCGCACCCGGTCGACGAGGTCGTTGTCTTCGTGCTCCGGGATGGCCGGGAATCCGCCGGCCCGCAGATACGCGCTCGCCCGGATGCCGAGGTTGGCCCCGTGAGCATGCCCGTTCGGCACGCCAGGCCGATGGTTCTTCCGCCAGGCGGCGACCTGGGCGGCCGACAACTCGTTGAAGGTCGGATGCACGGTGCCGATCATCAGGTCGACGTCGCCGGCGGCGAGCTCGAGCTGCTCCGTCAGCCAGTTCGGCGGCACGACGGAATCGGCGTCGGTATTGGCGATCCAGATGCGATCGGCCGGCCCCGCCACCCCGGCCAGCGCGTGATCCACTCCCGCCTTCCGGGCGGCTCCCACATTCGAACCGGATGTCTCGACCACCTGCACCCCCTCGATCGCCCTCGCGATCGCGACCGTGCCGTCGGTGCACCCGTCGGCGACGAGCACCACCGTCACGGCGAGTCGGGAGCCGTACCGTCGGCGCGCGACAGTCACAGCGTGCGCGACGGACTCGAGGCAGTCACCGACGAGTTCCTCCTCGTCCCGCGCCGGGATGACGACCGCGACCGTGGTCACGGCGCGCATCGGGCCGGCGCGCATCAGGCCAACCCTGTTCGTTCGGCGACCGATCTGGGGTCGCGGGAGTAGACATCCAGCAGGAAATCCGTCTCCTCGTGCCGGGAGATCCTGGTGACGCCGGGCTGCATGCTCATTGCGGAATGTACCTCGTCGCCCGACAGGGGGTAGTCGGCCACCGGATGCCGCCAGTGACAGAGCACGACCGTTCCGCCGGGGGCGAGCGATGCCACGATGTCGTCGAGCAGGGCGGTCAGTCCCGCCAGATCCAGGTAGTACCCGACCTCGCTGAGCACGACGAGGTCGAACCGTTCGGCGGGGAAGGAGTCGGCGACATCCATCCGCTCGATGGTCACGTTCGGATGCCCGGCCAGCCGCTCCCTGGCGCGGTCGACGGCGGCCTGCGAGATGTCCACCGCGAGCAGCCGATCAGCCCGCGAGGCGAGATCGAGAGTGAGCAGACCGAGCGAGCAGCCGATCTCGAGCACCGAACCGTAGCGCTCGTCGGGGAGGGCCGCCGCCGTGAGAGCCCGCTTTCGACGCTCGTACCAGCGGGTTGCGAACCCCCAGGGATCGTCGTGGCGCTCGTAGAGGTCGTCGAAATAGCCGGCACGGAGTCGTTGCGCTTCGGGCGCTATGAACAGTTCCGTATCCTGCTCGAAGTGCTGGAGGAATTCGGGGGTGAGCATCGCCGAGTCGCCCTCTTCTGCCGTCAGCGGCCGCACCTGCGACTCGAAGACCGCGATGGCCCTCGCCTTCGCCCGTCGCGCATTCTCATCGAGAGCGACCGACCGCAGGAGTTCCCACGGAACGGCGTCGTCATCCGGAGACGCCCAGTGCCACATCCAGATCGGGTACTCGACGAGCGCCAACCCCAACTCCCCCGCGAGCAGCGCAGCGATCTCGCCGACGACACGGTGATCCCGGTGTCCGTCGCCGCGCCACGGGGCGATGACGAGCGTGCCATCGGTCGGGAAGTCGGCGAGCACGACCCGAAGGGCCGAGGAGATCTCAGCCCTCTGCTCGCGCGTCCCGCCGTCGGCGAACGCGAGCTGAGTCACGAGAGCGGAGGGCGCGAGCATCGCTACCGCGGCTACGACCTCCCGGGAACGGATTTCTGCGAGCTCTCCCTGGGGGGTGGGCGACCCTGGGTGGGAGGCCGCGCCATCCGTCACGACGACCACGGTCACCTCGGTGCCGCGGGCCGAGCACTCGGCGATGAGTCCGCCGGCGCCGAGGGTCTCGTCATCCGGATGCGCCGAGATGACGACGAGGTGCCCGATGCCGGCGAGGTCGAGAGCCGGGGCATCCGTCAGTCTCGGATCACCACGCCAGGTGGATGCCGGCGTGCCCTCCAGCGCGGAATCGAACGTCACCACGGCGCGAGCCCGGCATCGAGAACCGACGACCCGAGCGACTGCTGGTCGCGCTCGGCATGGTGCTGTCGGAGGTAAAGCTGCAGATCGGCGACCCGCTTCGCGTGGACCCCGTCGAGGGCGAGCGGCGCCGGGCCGAGCGCGTGGCCGACCCGCTGGAGCACCTCCTCCGCCGCCCGGGCGACCGTCGCGCGAACGCGCTTGGCGAGGAGGCGACCGTCCGCGCCCACGGCGGTACCGGCATCCACCATCACCGCTGCCTCCTGCAGCGCACGACGGGCACCCTGCAACAGTTCGTCGACGGCGCCGAGGTGCATCAGCACGAGCGGGCGATCACGGTCCGCCGCTTCATAGAGCGACCGTCCGAGGGCGACGGCACCCCCGTACCAGCAGGCCGCGACACCGATGCCGCCCCAGGAGAATCCCGGGCGATCGAGGTACCAGCCGGCATCTCCGACCGGGCGTGCCGCAACGGCGTCGAAGCGAACCGGGCCGCTCGGGATCTCGGTGAGGCCGCGGGCGTGCCAGTCGCTGGTCGCCACCCGCACCCGCTCGGCGTGGAGGTCGACGGCGAAGAGCATCCGTCGTCCGTCGTCGCGGGTCGCCGACACGAGCGCCGAATCGAGGGACGCAGCGAGCGAACACCACTGTTTCGTGCCCTTCAGCGTCCAGCGGCCCGAGCCGCGCACGGCGATGACCGGGTGATCTCCGCCCTCCGAGGCGAAGACGCCCCAGGTCTCGTCGCCGGCATCCGCCGTCGGGAGATCGGCCTGCCGAGCCTGCTCGAGGATGGCGACGGCATCGAGATGCGGCTCGATCGCGCGGGCGGCTCCGAGGTCGATGGATGCCGCGGTCGCCAGCGCTTCCCAGAGTTCACGGGTCGAGCCGACGCCGGGCAGTGCGCCCGTTGCGGCCAATTTGCGGGCAACGGCGAGGGCGGAATCCACGGCGGTCGGTCGGGCCTGCAGCACGACCTCGGCCCGGAGCGACGGACTGTCCGGACGCAGGGGAAGGAGCGAGATCGCGCCGAACGCGGAGTGATCGCTGGTCGACATGCCCGCAAATGTAGGCGGACGAATTATCGCGGACTAGGGGTTGACCTGTCGCGGCAGCGTTGATGCGCGAGTCGGGGTGAGCGTCAGCGGTCGCCGGGTTCGCGTCAGCGGTCGACGTAGCCGAGCGAGCGGTTCAGCGCGATCGCCGCCGTGTTCGCCGCGTTCTGGCGCGTGCGCACGGAGGTCGCGCCGAGCATCCGCATTCTCCGGATATTCGCGACCTTCAGCGCGAGCGCGAGCCCGCGGCCCCGGAACGCCCGCAGCACGCCCGTCATCTCGTCGTGCATGAACCCGTCATCGAGGTGGCTGGAGGCCGCGGCCATCCCGACCCACTCGCCGTCGTAGAGCGCGATGACGATGGCGCGCGGGTCGAACGTCGGTGTGTCGATCCGCTCTGTGACGTACTGCCGGAAGGTGTGGAACCGGCCCCGATCAGGGATGTCTCTCGCGCACTCCCGATTGAGCTCGAACAGGTGCTGCTGCTGTTCGGTTCCCAGGCCGAGCTGCTCGAGAGTCACGAGGGTGAACGACTCGAGCGCCTTCGGCCTGAGACGCTCGGCGGCGGCTCGCTCGTCGAACGCCTGGAGATCCAAGCCGAGCTCGATCCATTCGATAGCCATATTCCGATGTTAGGGAGTGCTGGGCCGCGTCGAGACCGCTGAGGACGAGAGGATGCGGTCGCAGAGGTCCATGGTCAGCACATTGTCGGCGCCGGTGGAGGTCGGGTTACCCGCCGCGAACTGGTGGAGCTCACCGACGAACCCACGGAGGTACAGGTCGCGGTCGACACCCGACATCGCGCTCTCGGCAGGTCGGAACACCGTCGTCTGCTCTGAGACGTCGTGGCCGGCCGCGGACCTGATGTCGACCGACTCGAGCGTGTGCACGGTCAGCTGCGCGACATCCGTCACCGTCGCGATCCCGCTCTCACCGACGACGCGGAGCAACTCCGTCTCGCTCGAGTAGGAGGGGAGTCCGGTGAGGTCGAGCGTGCCGATGATGCCCGACTCGACGCTGGCGCCCGGTTCGAAGCTGGCGCCCGGTTCGACGCTGGCGCCCGATTCAAACCGCAGCGTCACGGCGAGGGTGACCAATTCGCCGACCGAACCGGAGACCGTGTGCACCTCGACGACCTCGCCGAAGAGGAAGCGCACGAGATCGACGACGTGGATGGCAGCCAGCTTGAGGTAGTCCTCCTCGGTCGCGCAGAACGGAGTGCTGTCGCATCCGAAGGTCAGCTGGAATGATCGGACGCGACCGAGAGTGCCGTCGTCGATGAGCGCTTTAAGCCTGCGATAGACCGGGGCGTGACGCTTCATGAAGGCGACGTTCAACGACACCCCCGCGCTCCCGGCAGCATCGGCGACCTGCCTGGCTTCCGTCGCGGAGTAGCCGAGCGGCTTCTCGACGAGCACGTGTTTGCCGGCGGCGATCGCGGCGAGGGCCAGGCGAACCTGGTCTGCCGGCTGGGCGACCACGACGACCCGGTCGATGGCCGGATTCTGCAGCAGGTCGTTCGCGTCGTCGTAGGGCACGCCGTCGGAGCCGAAGCGGGTAAGCGCTGCACGGGATCCGGCCAAATTTCTCGTGGCGAGCGCTTCTATACGGATTCCGCCGAGCACCGCGGCGGGGAGCAGGTTCGTCGAGGCGTGGAATCCGGCACCGATGAAGGCGAGGGACGGCGGTGCGGCGATCGTCTCCACGAGCTCGAACGCGGTGCTGATCGCCGGCTCGTCGTCGGTCAGCTGCCAGTCGTCGTCAGCGAGGAATTCGCGGATGCCGGGCGCCAGCGTCATCCAGAAGTCCCGGTGCACGGCGCGCCAGGCCTCCACCGACTCGGCCTCCCGCAGGGCGAGGTGCTCGGTGATCGCGGCCGACGAGGTGCGGACCACCTCGGAATACCGCACTAGCGCGACGCGGCGGTTGGTCGAGTCGACGAGGGCGCGCACTTCTCCGACCTCGGGGATCGGGAGCAGCGCCATCCGGTAGGCGACCTCGAGATTGGTCGATCCACGCTTGCGTCCGGAGAGGATCTCGCCGACGATCCACTCGCGGAAATCGCCGGGCTGCGCGAACTCGAGGGTGTTCAGTACGGCTATGTCGTTCGGGTGCATCGCCTATTCCGCGGGCTCGGCCTGCGGCGTGCGCG
>JANYGT010000154.1 GCA_025362355.1 Lacisediminihabitans sp.
CGATGGGGGAGGCCGTCGGCCGCATCTACGTGGCGCGCCACTTCCCCGAAGCCGCGAAGACGAGCATGGACATCCTCGTCGGCAACCTTATCGAGGCCTACCGCCAGAGCATCGCAACCCTGGAATGGATGACGGATGCCACTCGCACCCGCGCCCTCGAGAAGCTCGACAAGTTCACCCCGAAGATCGGTTACCCGGTGCGCTGGCGGGACTATTCGTCACTCGAGATCTCTGCGGACGACCTGATCGCCAACATCCGGGCCACGAGCGAATTCGAGTTCCAGCGAGAGCTCGGCAAGATCGGGAAACCGCTCGACCGCGACGAGTGGTTCATGACCCCGCAGACCATCAACGCCTACTACAACCCCGGGTTCAACGAGATCGTGTTCCCGGCCGCGATCCTGCAGTTCCCGTTCTTCGACGAGACGCGGGACGCCGCAGCCAACTACGGAGCGATCGGCGCGGTCATCGGGCACGAGATCGGTCACGGCTTCGACGACCAGGGTGCGAAGTACGACGGCGACGGGCGCCTGACCGACTGGTGGACCGCAGAAGACAAGGCGGCGTTCGAGAAGCGCACGGCATCGCTCATCGAGCAGTACAACGTGCTCGCACCTCGCCAGGTGCCGCAGCAGCATGTCAACGGCGCTCTCACGATCGGCGAGAACATCGGCGATCTCGGCGGCCTCTCGATCGCCTGGAAGGCGTACCTGATCTCGCTCGGCGGCAACGAACCCGAAGAGATCGACGGCATGTCCGGGGCCGAACGCTTCTTCCTCTCGTGGGCGCAGGCCTGGCAGCTCAAAGCGCGTGACGAGGAGGTCATCCGCCTGATCTCTATCGATCCGCACTCGCCGAACGAGTTCCGCTGCAACCAGATCGTGCGCAACATCGACGAGTTCTACGACACCTTCGGGGTGACGGAGTCGGATCAGCTCTGGCTTCCGCGGGAAGAACGCGTGACTATTTGGTAGTGGAGACCCGGGTACACGAACGTCGCGATCACCTTCGCGCACTTCGCCAGGGTCGACACCGCGGCACGGGCAGCGCCGAGAACTTCGGCGCCTCCTTCACCGCGCTCGGCAAGCTCGCCTACTCCGGCGCCCGCGTTTCGGCCAACGCGACAGATCTTCGCAGCGGCACAGCGTTGCTCTCCATCGATGACCGCATCGTGCTGCCGACCGCGAGTGTCGGCAAGATCCTGCTGCTCATCGAGGTGGCGGCCCGCATCACGGCGCGGGATTTCGCCGGCTACGGCATCCTCGACAAGACGCCGGGCGACGCGATCGCCGATTCCGGCATCTGGAGGCAGCTGCAGGCGCCGGCACTCCCGGTCGCCGACCTCGCGACCCTGGTGGGCGCGACGAGCGACAATCTCGCGACGAACGTACTGCTCCGACAGGTCGGGCTGGATGCCGTGCGGGCCCGAACGGAGTCGCTCGGCCTCGCACGCACAGCGCTGCTCGACCTGGTTCGCACCGTTCGCGGACCGGATGACGCGCCGCAGCTCTCCGTCGGTTCGACCTCGGAGCTCGCCGGTCTGTTCGCCGCACTCTCGCGCGGCGAGGTCGTCGACCACGTGACGAGTCACCGGGTGCTCGGCTGGTTGTCGCAGAACGCCGACCTGTCGCTGGTGGCCAGCGCGTTCGGGCTCGACCCGCTGTCGCATCGCGGACCTGACCACGGCATCCAGCTCATCAACAAGACGGGAACGGATGTCGGCCTCCGCTCCGAGGTCGGCGTGCTGAGCGGACCGCGCACCGGCGTCGCCTACGCCGTGACAGTGCAGTTCGGAGATGCGAAGTTGACGACCCGACTGCGGGTGATCGACGCGATGAGAACGGTCGGATCCGACCTTCTGGAATACGTACACTGAGTATTTGACCCCCATTCGGGGGCCATCGGTTCGGCGATCCCCGTGTTACCTTTGGACGCGTTACTGGTAACGGACCCGAAACCCGACCAGTGGCAATCACCCAACCCGACCCCGTGTAATTCCTGACGCACCCCGGCGTCTCTACAGAATCACGCCCCCGCCTCCCCATGCGAGGGTATGACTGCGACCTGACCACCCGCCGGAGTGCAGACGTTACATCTCCCCACCCAGGAGTAAAAAGTGAAGAAATCTCTGGCAGCCGTCACCGCGATAGTCCTCGCGATCGGGCTTTCCGCCGTCGGCATCTCCAGCGCCGGAGCAGCGACGTCGAGCGACCCGGGCGGTGCACCGACGCCACAGGCTTCTGAAAGCGCGTCTCCCTCGCCGACGCCAGCAGCGGATTCGTCGCCTGCACCCTCCCCCAGCCCCTCCGCGTCGGTCTACACACCCTCAACCCCGTCGCCTTCCCCGACACCGGTCGTGTCGTCGTCACCGACGCCGACCCCGACCCCGACTCCCAAGCCGAC
>JANYGT010000161.1 GCA_025362355.1 Lacisediminihabitans sp.
GCCCCGCCGCCCCGCCCCTACGTTGGGACACTGCGGTGACGTTGTAGGCGCCATGGACGGCACAATGTCCACGGGAAGGCACAACGTTCGCGATCAGCGAGCTACCCGGCCACCGACCACATCGCTACGGCTGCTGCGGCAGCGACGTTCAGGGAGTCGATGCCGTGTGCCATCGGGATCTGCACGATCGTGTCGGCGGCGGCGAGCGCCTCGGGGGTGAGTCCATCCCCCTCGGCGCCGAGCACGAGCGCGAGTTTCGCCGGCGCCACGAAATCGCGGAGCGAGACGGCATCCTCCGACAGCGCGAGCGCAGCGATCTGGAACCCGGATGCCGTGAGCAGCGCGCGCGTCGACGCCCAGTCCCCGAGACGGGTCCACGGCACCTGCAGCACCGTCCCCATCGAGACGCGGATCGCTCGGCGGTAGAACGGGTCGGAGCAACGCTCGGTGACGAGCACGGCATCCGCCCCGATGGCGCCGACCGACCGGAAGATCGCCCCGACGTTCGTGGGATCGGACACATTCTCGAGGATTATCACGCGTCGGGCGGAGGCGAGCAGCGACTCGACCGTCGGGAGCGCCGGCCGGTTCATCGCCGCGATCAGGCCGCGATGCAGAAGGTACCCGGTGAGTTGCTCGAGCAGTTCGCTCGGACCGGAGAAAATCGGGACGTCATCGCCGACGAGCGCACGCGCCTCCTCGACCGTGGTGCCGAGCGCGAGCACGGATCGCGGAACGTGTCCGGCCCTCAGCGCCCGCTCGAGCACCAGGGCCGACTCGGCGATGTAGAGGCCGTGCTCGGTTCCGCGCGCCTTCTTGAGCGCGACATCCGTCTGGTGGGAGTAGTCGGCGAGGCGAGGATCGGCGAGGTTGGCGATCCGGATGACGCTCACAGAGCGCAGTCGAGCTGTCGCGGCGCGGAAACCCGTCGCTCGGACGACCGTGTGTCGAGCGGTCGGCACCCGGGAATCATGCTGCCGAGTTTACCGACGCGTCGCCTCCTCGTCCGGCACGACGTCGACTCTGCCGAGTTTCGACGGCCACCAGATTCTGCGGCCGATGTCATGGGCGAGGGCTGGCACTAGCAGCGACCGCACGAGCAGCGTGTCGACGAGCACGCCGAAGGCGACGATGAACGCGATCTGCACGAGGAACAGGATCGGGATGACGCTGAGCGCCGCGAAGGTCGCCGCGAGCACGATTCCCGCCGAGGTGATCACCCCGCCGGTGAGTCCGAGTCCGCGCACGATACCGGGGCGTGTCCCGAAGCGCACGCTCTCCTCCCTCACACGCGTCATGAGGAAGATGTTGTAGTCGATCCCGAGCGCGACGAGGAAGACGAATCCGAAGAGCGGGACGCTCGGATCAGCACCGGGAAAGTTGAAGATACCGGTGAAGACGAGCGCCGACACCCCGAGCGATGCTCCGAACGAGAGGATGACGCTTGCGATCAGAATCAGGGGCGCGATCACCGCCCTGAGCAGCAGCATGAGAATCACGAGGATCACGGCGAGCACGATCGGGATGATCTTGTTCCGGTCGTCGATCGACGTCTGATTGGTGTCGATGGCCGTCGCCGTGACACCGCCGACGAGCGCGTGAGGATCGACTTTCGTCACGGCGGCACGCAATGCGACCACCGTGCTCTCCGCCTTCGCAGAGTCGGCCGCGCTCGACAGGGTCGCCTGCAGCATCACCTGCCCGCCGGAGATGGTCGGCTTTGCTCCGCCGTACAGGGCGACGTTGCCCGCTGCGCCGAGCGGGAGCGTGCCGGTCGGACTGCCCTTCGCGACCGCGGCGACGGACTCGACCCCTTCTGTGGTGGTGACTGCATCGGCGAGCCCGGTGATGTGTGCAGCGCTTCCGACGATGATCGCCGGGCTGCCAGAACCTCCCGGAAAGTGGGTGCCGAGCGCATTCTGTCCGTCTCTCGCTTCCGATTTCGCGAGGATGAGGTCGCTCTGCGACACCCCGGTCGCATTCAATTGAAGGAGACCGCCCGCGCCGATGACGAGAAGGAGCACCGACGCCACCCAGACGATTCGCGAGCGACGGGAGACAAGGCGGCCGACTCGAGCCCACAGGCCACGAGCCCCGACTCCCACGAGTTTCGGATGCTCTGATCCGAAGCGTGGGCGTATGGGCCAGAACGCGGCCCGCCCGAACACCATGAGCAGTGCGGGTAGGAGAGTCAGCGCGGCCAGCACGGCGAGCGCGACACCGATGACGCCCACCGGTCCGAGCGCTCGATTGGAATTGAGGTCCGAGAACAGGAGGCACAGCAGTCCGACGATGACCGTCCCACCGGATGCGGCGATCGGTGCGAGGCTGCCGCGGAGGGCCGCCAGCGTCGCCTCCCAACGCCGCGCGTTATCGCGGAGCGCCTCCCGATAGCGCGAGACGTAGAGCAGTGAGTAGTCGGTTGCGGCACCGATGACGAGGATGAACAGGATCCCCTGTACCTGCCCGTTCAGGGTCACCACCCCCGCCTTTGCCAGCCACCAGACGACCAGGATGCTCGCCGAGAGCGCGAAGACCGAGGTGAGGAGCACGATCACCGGCAGGAGCGGCGACCGATAGACGATGAGGAGGATGACGAAGACGGCGCCGAGGGCCGCCAGGAGCAGCACGCCGTCGATACCCCCGAAGGCGGCCGTGAGGTCGGCCGTGAATCCGGCCGGACCGGTCACGTAGTGCCGTAATCCTCCGAACGCGTCCGCGGCAAGGGAAGCACGGATCGCCTTCACCGTGACGCCGGCATCCTTTGATTCGATCGGCACGACGATTTCGATCGCTTTCCCGTCGCGGGACGCGATCGCCGGTGATACACCCTTCGCGACCCCGGGGGTGAGTGCCAGAGACGACACGATTCGGGTAGCAGCATCCCTGTCGGACGTCGTGAGCCCGCCATCCCTCGTCAGCAGCACGATGGCCGGGATGGCGCTGCTGTCCGAGAAGTCGACGAGCAGTTTCTGCACCTTCGTCGCATCGGCGCTGGCGGGGAGGAACGTCGTCGCGTCGTTGGACGAGACCTCGGAGACGCGCCCGAAATACGGCCCCCCGACGCTCCCGAGGCCGAACCAGATCGCGATGAGCACCGCGGGAACGACGATTCTCAGCCAGGTCGGAGTTCGCTTCATGAGCCAACTCTACATTTACTAAGCCAGCTGATTAAAGGGCGTTGACAAACGCGGCAGCCGGCTTATGCGAACGGATTCGGCGTGAGGATGTACTTCGTCTCGAGGTACTCGCGGATGCCGTCGGTGCCGCCCTCGCGGCCCATCCCCGACTGCTTGACGCCACCGAAGGGCGCCGCGGCGTTCGACAGCACTCCGACATTGAGGCCCATCATGCCGGTCTGCAGGCTCTCGATGAGTCGCTGAGCACGGGCGAGATCCTTCGTATAGGCGTACCCGACGAGCCCGTATTCGGTGTCGTTGGCCTTCGCAACAGCATCCGCCTCGTCGGTGAAGGTCGTGATCGACAGCACCGGACCGAAGATCTCCTCGCGCAGGATGTCGCTGTCCGCGGCGACCCCTGAGATCACGGTCGGCTCGTAGAAGGTGCCGTCGCCCTCGACGACAGATCCGCCGGTGAGCACGGTCGCGCCCTTCGCGACGGCATCGCCGACGAGGTCGACGGCCTTCTGCACGGCGGCAGCGTTGATGAGCGGACCGATGGTCACGCCATCCTCGGTTCCGCGCCCGATCGTCATGGTGGAGACCTTCGCCGTGACCAGTCTCGCGAACTCATCGGCGACGGACTCGTGCACGATGAACCGGTTCGCCGCGGTGCAGGCCTGCCCGATGTTGCGGAATTTCGCCTGCATCGCGCCCTCGACCGCCTTCTCGAGATCGGCATCCTCGAAGACCAGGAACGGCGCGTTTCCGCCGAGTTCCATCGAGGTACGCAGCACGCCGTCGGCCGCCTGTTTGAGCAGCCGCACCCCGACGGGTGTCGAGCCGGTGAAGCTGAGCTTGCGAAGGCGCGGGTCGGCGATGATCGGAGCCGAGACGTCATTGGATGTCGAGGTCGTGATGATGTTCAACACGCCCTTCGGCAGGCCCGACTCTTCGAGCAGCTTGCCCAGGTAGAGGGTGGTGAGCGGCGTGAGCTCCGCCGGTTTGACGACGGCGGTACAGCCGGCCGCGATGGCCGGTGCGATCTTGCGGGTGGCCATGGCGAGCGGGAAATTCCACGGGGTGATGAGGAACGACGGGCCGACGGGGAGGTTGGTCACGATCATCCGTCCGGTGCCCTCCGGGTTCGCGCCGTAGTGACCGCCGATGCGCACGGCCTCCTCGCTGAACCAGCGCAGGAACTCGCCGCCGTAGACGACCTCGCCGCGAGCCTCGGCGAGGGGCTTGCCCATCTCGAGCGTCATGAGCAGGGCGAACTCCTCTTTGCGCTCCTGCAGCAGGTCGAACGCGCCGCGCAGGATCTCGCCGCGCACCCGCGCCGGAGTGGATGCCCAGCCGTCCTGCGCCGCGACGGCCGCGTCGAGGGCGCGCGCACCATCCGCCACCGACGCATCCGCGATCGTCTTGATCACGAGTCCGGTCGCCGGATCCTGCACCCCGATCGCCCGGCCCGACGTCGAATCGACCCAGTCACCGCCGATGAAGAGCTGGTGGGGCACCTTGGCGAGAAGGTCGGATTCGGCTGACGCGGTCATGCCGACAATCCTACTTTTGCGAAAGGGGACGGGGCGCGCGCTGGGTACTCAGGAGTGCTCGAGCGCCACGTCGGCCGCCGCGAGTTGCTCGAGGGCGGCGGCGCTCGAGGCGGCATCCACTCCCGCGACGAGGTCGGTGAACACGCGCACCCGACGGCCGGCCGCACGGGCTCCGAGTGCCGAGGCGAGCACGCAGTAGTCGGTCGCGATTCCGACGACGTCGATCTCGTCGACCCCGCGCGAATCGAGCGCCGCCGGCACCGTCTCCCCGTCATCCGTGAGTCCCTCGAAGATCGAATAGGCCGGCTTTCCCTGACCCTTCCGCACGTGAACGGTCACCCCGGAGGTCGCCAACTGCGGGTGGTACTCGGCCCCGGTCGTGCCTGCGACGCAGTGCACCGGCCAGGTCGTGACGAAATCCGGAGCCTCGGTCGACGCGAAATGCCCACCGTTGTCTCCGGTAGCACTGTGCCAGTCTCGGGACGCGAACACGCTGTCGTACCGCCCCGGATTCGCCGCGAGATACCGCGAGATGCCCGCCGCGACCGCCGCCCCGCCGTGCACCCCGAGGGAGCCACCCTCGGTGAAGTCGTTCTGAACGTCGATGATGAACAGCGCGCGAGTCATCCGTGAATCCCCCGACTAGTTGTTGGCGACATTGTTGCCGCAGGTGAACACGCCGGCGGCAAGCGCGTCGAGTGCGGTGTAGGCAGCGCTCGGCGACAGCCGCCCCTCGGCGAAGAACGCGACGGTCAGCGTCGTCCCGTCTTTCGCGCGAACGACGCCGGCGAGCGTGAACGCGGTGAGGATGTAGCCGGACTTCGCGGTGATCGCCCCGCGGGCGATCGAACTCGCGCCGGTGAAGCGCTTCGCGAGCGAGCCGCTCACCCCGGCGACCGGCAGCGAGTCGTAGATGATCTTCAGATTCTTCGTCCCGCCGAGCACGAGCACCATGAACTTCGCCATCATCGCCGGCGGGATGGCGTCGAGATTGCTCTCGCCCGATCCGTCCCGTGCGACGAGACCGGCGGTGTCGATCCCGTAGGCGGCGATCGCCGTCTGGATGGTCGGCGCGATCGACGCCATCCCCCCGCCGTTGCCCGCCTTCACAGACGACACCCGCGCCATCAACTCGGCGAGAGTGTTGTCGGAGACCGGCATCATCTGCCCGATAAGGGTCGAGAGCGGCTGCGACTGAACCTGTCCGAGCTGGTTCGCGGTGGAGGCCGCCTTTCCCTTCGAGACGTCGACCTTCTTAGGGTCGAGCCCGAGGGCCGAGACGAACGCCGCCCCCGCCGCGGCGACCGGATCGAGGCTTCGCGGACTCGTCAGCACCCTCGGATTCGCCCGGTCGCCATCCACCATCAGGGCCGTGACGTAGGGCAGAAAGCCCTGGGTGCGCTCGGTCATCGGCACGCTCGGATCCCACGTGTCGGCGGCGCTCGGATCCCACATCGTGGAGTCGAGCACGATCGAGGTGATCGGCTGGTCGTTCATCGCCGAGAGCACCTTTGCGGCGAGCTCCGAGAGTTTCGGCGCATTGGCATACACGCTCTGCTGGCCGGCCGGGAGGGCACTGAGAGTGGGATCCCCTCCGCCGACGAGCACGATCTGGCCGGGCGTCGCGCCGACGTAGACGGTGGTCGAGAATCGGTAGTCCGGCCCGAGAATCGACAGCGCGGCGGCAGCCGTCAACACCTTCGTCACGCTCGCCGGCGCGACTCCGGTGCCTCCTGCCCGGTCGAAGAGCACCTCGCCGCTGGTGGCGTTGATGACCGATGCGCCGAGCTTTCCGAGGTTTCGGGATGCCGCGAGCCCGGCGATCGAGCAGGTGCGGAGTTTCGTTGGGGCGGCGAGTGCCGTCGGCGTCGGCCGAGCGGTCGGGGTCGGCGACGCGCTCGGCGAGGTCACGGCGTTCGGCGAATCGGGGGCGGTCGCGGTGGTCGTCGTCTTTCCCACAGCGGCACCGGCGAAGACCGCTCCGGTGCCGAGCAGCACGAAGGCGACGGCCGCGGCCGCGGTGATCCACCCACGAGGATGCTTCGCGAACACTGCGCCGAGTCCTCCGCCGGATGCCGGCTGGGTCGGCTGCACTGGCTCGCTCACGCCCCCATGCTATCCAAGTGCGCCGCATCCACCGGCCCGCCGGAGTGGGTGGTCACTCCCCCGGGTAGCTGAGCCCGATCTGCCGGCGGATCTCGTCGAGGGTCTCCATGATGTCGAGGCTCTGCCGAGGGGAGAGGATGTCGCCGGCGATGAGTCCGGCGCGGATCAGCCGCTCCACCTCCCAGGCCTGGAACTGCATTCCGCGCTGGGAGACCGTCTGCTCGAAACGCTCGAGCTCGTTGTTCTCGCTGTCGAAGACGGTGAATGCGGTCGCCGTGTACCAGACCGGATCGATCTCGATGCGACCGCGCGTTCCGATGACGACGGCGGTGTTCGGGCCGAGGGTGTCGAGCGCGGTGTGCAGGACGGCCTGCTGGCCGTCGGCGTAGCTGAAGACGATCGCGGTCTGGCGATCGACGCCGGTCTCGGTCTTCGCCGCGATGGCGAACACCGTCGAGGGAGACCCGAAAAGGTCGAAGGCGAACGAGACCGGGTAGATTCCGAGATCGAGCAGCGCTCCCCCACCGAGTGCCGGGTCGTTGATGCGGTGGGCCGGATCTTTCGGAAGGTCCTGGTTGTGATCCGCGATGAGCGTGCGCACCTCGCCGATCATCCCGGAGGCGATGATCTCTCGGATGCGGATCATGTGCGGAAGGAAGCGCGTCCACATCGCCTCCTGCACGACGAGCTTCTTCGCCTCGGCAGCTTCGACGACGCGACGGGCATCGGCGGCCGTTACGGTGAACACCTTCTCGACGAGCACGTGCTTTCCGGCCTCGAGCGCGAGGAGTGCGTTCTCGGCGTGGAACGGATGCGGCGTCGAGACGTAGATCACATCGACCTCCGGATCGGCCACCAGTCCTTCGTAACTCCCGTGGGCGTTCGGGATGCCGAACTCAGCCGCGAAGGCCCTGGCCGACTCGAGAGTTCGCGACCCGACGGCCGTGACGGCGAATCCGTTCTTCACGAGATCGTCGGCCTGCATGTGGGCGATGCCACCGGTGCCGAGGATACCCCAGCGAATCTCTGCCGACATGTCTCCCTTTCAGCGTTGACCGAGTCGTCCACGCTGAGACAAGAATAGCTAGCAGCCGGCCCAGCGAGCCGCCGCACGGGTGAAGCCGGACGACTCGCCCGGGCCGCCGTGCGTCATGGCGAAGTAGATGCAGACGCCCGCGGTGCTTCCGGCGTAGCTCGGTTTGTAGAGCGCCAGCCGGTGCTGGCTGGAGTCCCACCACTTCTGGGCGACCGTTGCCCCACTGTTGCCCGATCCGCCGGCCAGGTTTCCGTCACATCCGCGGCTCGGAGTCGTGTCGGAGTAGTAGGTTCCGTCGGCCGCCGGCGCGAGGCTGTGGACACCCGAGTGGCCCCAGGTGTTGCCGGGGTCGGTCGACGGATCTTCGGCCATCCAGTACAGGCGCTGTTCCATGCAGGAGTCGTAGCGGAAGTTGCCTGAGGGGATCGCGGCGAGGCAGTTGGCCGAACGGATGGCGTTGAAGGTCGCGGAGAACGACTGGATGTCGGAGGTCGTCGTGCCGCTCGCGCCTCGCCCGTCAGACCCGCCGGGGGCGCTTCCTCCGCCACCGCCGCCGGCCGGGCAGGACTGTCCGGCCGCGGCGAGCGTCGCCTGGCGGCTCGGCGCTGCAGCGCTCGAGCTCGTGCGCACGGTTCGGCCGTGCACGGTCGTCGTGACCACCGTCGGTGCCGCCGCGGGAGGGGCGGGAGGCGCCGGGATCGGCACGGGCTTCTGGGCGAGGTGCTCGGTGTCGGTCTTCAGATAGTCGGCCGCCGCCGCCTGCGCGCCCTCGATCGCGGTGGGGCTCGCGTGGCTGACAACCTTCGCAGGCGCTGCGGGCAGTGGGACTGACGCGAATACGGGGAGGCTCGACTCGTTAGCCGTCGCCGAGAAGACGTTCGTGCCGATGGACGGTCCTCCGCCGCCGATGAACGGCAGCAGCAGCACGAGCACGACCGTCAGGACAGTGGTGAGAGCCGCCAGACGCTTCATTGCAGATTCCCCCGAATCCCCCGGGCACGTACCCCGAACGACGGGCCCTGCGTCAACGGTATGCCCGCCAACACCCTGCTACAAGCAAAATAGGGGTTTCCGGCCGATAATGACCCGCGAAAGGGGGGCGTGTCGTTGCGGGATTTATCCCTCGGAGGAGGGGTGGACGGGGCGTTTTGTCCCCCGAAATCGAGGTGGGGTGGCTGCCGTCAGCGCCGTGGGATCGGGCTGGTCAGGGCGCTGTGGTAGCTGTCGAGCACCCGCTCGTCGAGGTGGTGGAGCACGCGACGGGCGCGGGTGATCTCGTAGTGCACGTCGATGGCGGCGACCGCGAGCGCGCCGCGTGATCCGGTGCGGGCGAGCACATCGCCGCCCGGTCCGACGACTTTCGCCTGTCCGAGAAAGCGGAGCCCGCCGGTGACGCCGGTCTGGTTCGACGAGACGACGATCACCTGGTTCTCGGCAGCGCGGGCGCAGTCGTAGAGGTC
Organism: Lacisediminihabitans sp.; assembly: GCA_025362355.1. Classification (GTDB taxonomy): domain Bacteria; phylum Actinomycetota; class Actinomycetes; order Actinomycetales; family Microbacteriaceae; genus Lacisediminihabitans. Next base: position 9,278 of record JANYGT010000161.1, read on the forward strand.
GAAGAGCCGTGACTGCCTGTCCTGCTGCAGTCGCTCGGCGCGATCGGTGACGCTGGCCGGCCAGGCCGACAGGCAGGCGATCACGACGGCGCCGCCGAGCGCGAGGGAGCGGGCGGCCTCGGGGAACGTCTTGTCGTAGTCGATGAGCATTCCGAGGCGACCGACCGGCGTCTCGAACGCCTCGAAGGTGTCGCCGGGCGAATAGACGAGCGACTCGCCGAGCGGTTGGTGCACCTTCCGATGGGTGCCGAGCACGCCGTCGCCGCTCAGGGCGACCGCCGTGTTATAGCGGAGGATGCCGGAATCCCCGGGCACCTCCTCGGTGAAGCCAAGGCAGACCACCATGTCGCCGGCGAGCTCGGCGACCCGCCGCAGCTCCGGTCCGTCGATCGAGACGGCGGGAGGCAGCGCCGCGGGGTCGGGATGCTCCATGTCGGCGAGGTAGCCGCCGAGCGTGGCATCCGGGAGCACGAGCAGCGAGACTCCGGCTTCGCGGGCGTCACCGATGATGCCCTCGATCTTGACGAGTGCACGGTCGATGTCGCGCCCGAAGTGGGCCGCGACCGCTGCGAGTCTCGTAACAGCCATGCCCGACATTCTAGTTTCGAGCGGTCCGGGCGACGGAGTGGGATGCCGCCCGTTCGCGAGAGAGCAGGCCGCGGCGCACTTTGCCGGCGTCATCCCGCAGGGGGTCGTGCACGATCTCGATCACTCGCGGCAGCTTCTCATGGTCGAGCCGCGACGAGAGCCAGAGCTGCAGGTCGTCGGGGGTGAGGGCGGCTTCGGCGACATCCACCATCGCGTGGATTCGCGAGCCGAGCTCGGTATCCGCGACCCCGAACGCCACGGCGGACCGCACGAGTGGATGCCGCTCCAGCACTCGCTCGACCTCGATCGGGTACACCGTGACGGAGCCGCTGACGATCAGAT
>JANYGT010000169.1 GCA_025362355.1 Lacisediminihabitans sp.
GTCCAGGTGATGGTGCTTCCCACGGTTCCGCCGTTGGCCGCGACACCCGACTTGGTGGTCGTGATCGCGGGTGCGCGAGTGACGGTGGTCACCGTCGACTGCGGCGATGTTCCGGTGACCCGGGTGCCGGTCTGCGTCGTGCCGCTCGCGGTCGCGATGTTGTTCACCGAGCCCGCGTCGACATCCGCCTGGGTGATGGTGTACCTCGCGGTGGCTGTGGCGGTCGCTCCGGGTGCGAGCGACGCGCCGGCGGCGAGCCCGGACACGACGGGGGTGGAGACGCCGATCTTCGCGTCCGTGAGCGCGATGCCCGAGATCGTGACGTTACCGGTGTTCTGGATGCCGAACGTGTAGTCGATCGTGTCGCCGACGATGCCGGTGCCCGGGCTGGTGATCGCGCCTGTCTTGGTCACGACGAGTCCGGGCGTCGGTGTGGCGCTCACGGTCGCCGGCGCGGTCTGGGTGACGTTCGCGCCGGTCGGCGGCTTTGCGGTACCGGTGACGGTGGAGGTGACGCTGCCGGAGTCGACATCCGTTTGGGTGAGCAGGTAGTGCGAGACGGCGGTGACGGTCTGGCCGGGTGCGAGCGTACCCGGCGTCCCTGGCCAGGTGTAGGTGAAGCCGAGTTGGCCTGGCTGCGGGTCGGCAAGCGTCACGCCGGTGAGGGTCACGTTTCCGGTGTTCTGCAGCGAATAGGTCCAGTTGACGGTGTCGCCGACTGTGCCGGTCGAGCCCGCCGCGAGGGTGCCGCCGTGCGCGACGAGGATCGTGGGGGCAGCCGCGGCCGTGGCGACGATCGACTGGAGCGAGGCACCGGTGACCGTGCCGCCGACGGGCGTCGTGCCGGTCGAGGTCGCGGTGTTCTTGACCGAGCCCGCATCGACATCCGCCTGAACGATCGTGTAGCTCGCCGTCGCCGTGACGGACGCGCCGGGGGCGAGTCGCCCGTTGACGCCACTCGGCCAGCTGACATACACGGGCGCCGACAGGCGCGGAAGCGGGTCGGAGATCGTCACGCCGTTGAGCGTGACGTTTCCGGTGTTCTTCGCGACGAAGGTGTAGGTGATGACGTCGCCGACCGCGCCGGTTCCCGCGAGTGAACCGACCTTCGTCGTGGTGATGGCGGGCGCCGCGGCGACGCCGGATACCACGGACTCCGCGGAGCTCGCAGTGACGGCCGCGCCAGTGGGTGGCGTACCGGTCGCGGTCGCGGTGTTCCTGACCGAGCCGGCGTCGACATCCGCCTGGGTGATCGTGTAGCTGGCCGTCGCCGTCGCCGTCTCACCGGGCAGCAGTCGGCCTGGAGCGGATGCCGTCGGCCAGGTGATCACCGGCGTCGAGAGCCCGGCGAGGGTGTCGCCGAGTACGACGCCGTGGAGCGTCACGTTGCCGCCGTTGCGGATGGCGAAGGGGTACGAGATGGTGTCGCCGACCCGGCCCGTGCCGTTCAGCGTTCCGACCTTGGTCACCGAGATGGCTGCGGCCGATCCGACCAGCACGGTCGCCGGCGCGTCCGACGTCACGGCTGCACCGGTCGGCGGCGTGCCGGTGCCGGTCACCCGTCCGGAGACGGCTCCGGCGTCGACATCCGTCTGCGTCAGCGTGTAGGTCGCTGTGGCGGTCGCCGTCTGCCCCGGCTGCAGCGTTCCGGCGAGTCCGGGCCATGAGTAGGTCGGCGCCGAGACGTTCGGCAGCTGGTCGGAGAGCGCCGAGGCGGTGAGGGTGACGTTGCCGGAGTTGCGGATCGAGTACGACCAGTTGACGGTGTCGCCTACCCTGCCGGTCGAGCCGGCAGCGAGGGCTCCGGCGTCTGTGACCACGACGGAGGGCTGGGCCGGGGCGGTGGAGACGGATGCCTCGGCCGAGGTGCTCGTCACCGTCGTGCTCGCGGGCGAGACCCCCGACGACGTCGCGGTGTTCTTTACCGATCCCGCGTTCACATCCGACTGGAGCACGGAATAGGTCGCTGTCGCGGTGACCTGCTGTCCGGGGGCGAGAGTGCCCGGCGTGCCCGGCCAGGTGTAGGAGAGCGCGGACAGGCGTGCGGCCGTGTCGGTGATCCCGACACCGGTGAGCGTGACGTTGCCGACGTTCTTCGACACGATCGTCCAGGTGACGGTGGCTCCGACGCCCGCCGCACCCGAGATCGTGCCCGACTTCGTCGTCAGAATGGCGGGGGATGCCGCCGCGGTGGTGACGGTGGACTGCGGCGAATCTGCGGTGACCGCCGCGTTGTTCGGCGACCTGCCGGAGGCCGTCGCGATGTTCTTGACGGAGCCGGCGTCGACATCCGCCTGGGTGATCGTGTAGGTCGCCGTCGCCGTCGCTGTCGCGCCCGGAAGCAGTTGCCCGATGCTTCCCACCGGCCAGGTGATGACCGGAGCCGAGACACCCGGCTTCGAGTCGACGAGCGTGACCTGCGTGATCGTGACATTTCCGGTGTTCTTCACGGTGAAGGCGTACTTCACGGTGTCGCCGGCGAGTCCTGTTCCCGGGCTCGCGATGGTTCCGGTCTTCGTGACGGCGAGCGACGCGATCTGAGTGATGGGCACCGTCGCCGCGGCCTGCTTCGTCACGTTGGCGCCGGTCGGTGGTGTCGCGATACCGGTGACGGTGTTCGCGACCGCGCCGGCGTCGACGTCGGCCTGGGTGAGCGTGTAGGTGGATGTCGCGGTGACGGTCGCGCCCGGCGCGAGCACGTTCGGCGCACCCGGCCACTGGTAGTCGAGCGGCTGGATCGGCGCGAGTGGGTCGTTGAGCGCCACCCCGGTCAGCGTCACGTTGCCGGTGTTGGCCAGCGAGAACCGCCAGGTGATCACATCACCCGCGACTCCTGCAGCACCCTGCGGGAGACTGCCGCTCTTGACCACCGTGATGGTGGGGGCCGCGGCCGCGAGGGAGACCGTCGCGACGTTCGACGTGCCGGAGACCGCTGCCCCGGTGGGCGGCGTGCCCGTCGAAACCGCCGTGTTCGAGACCGACCCGCGGTCGACATCCGCCTGGGTGACAAGGTAGGTCGCCGTCGCCGTCTCCGACTCGCCCGGCGCGAGGGTGTGATCCGCCGTCGGCCATGCGCCATAGCCGACCGCGGAGATGCCGGTGAGTGCGTCCGACACCGAAACCCCGGTCAACGTCACGTTCCCGGTGTTCTTCGACACGATCGTGAACGTCGCCGTCGAGCCGACCACGCCGCCGCCCGACACCGTTCCGGATTTGACTGAGGTGATCGACGGTTGCGGCGACACCGTCTGAACAGTCACCGGGTTGGAGACCCCCGTGACCGTCGCGCCCTTCGGCGTCGTGCCCGTCACCGAGGCGGTGTTGACGATCGACCCGTGGTCGACATCCGCCTGCGTGATCTTGTAGAAGCCGTACCCGGTCAGCGACTGGCCGGCATTCAGCTGGCCGACGGCCTCCGGCCAGTTGACGACGACACCGTAGAGACCCGGAAGCGGGTCAGCCAGGCCGCCGTTCGTGATCGTCACGTTTCCGTTGTTCGTGACCGTCAGATCGAAGCGCACCACGTCCCCGACGGCACCGATTCCCGGAGCCACGATCGACGCGGCCTGCACGACGCCGATCGCACTGAACGGAGCGAGCGGGACCGTCGCCGAGGCTGTCGCACTGGCGACAACGCTGGAGGGCGCCGTTCCGTTCCCGGTCACGAAACTCGAGACGCTGCCCGCGTCGACATCCGACTGCTTCAGCACGAAGCTGGTCGTTGCGGTGGCCGTCTGACCGGGTTGGAGCACGTTCACGGCTCCAGGCCAGGTGTAGCTCGGTGCCGTCGCGGTCGAAAGCGACTCGGTGACCGACGACGGGTTCAGCGTCACATTGCCGGTGTTCTTCAGCGTGTAACTGAAGATGACGGTGTCGCCCGCCTTCCCGGTGGCGCCGGCGGCGAGAGCACCGGAGTCGGTGACGACGATCGCCGGGGCGGCCGCGGCAGTCGTGACGGTCACCTGTGGGGATGCCCCGGTGACGGTCGAGCCGGACGGTGCGGTACCGGTCGACGTCGCCGTGTTCTTCACGGAGCCGACATTCACGTCGGCCTGGGTGATGGTATGCGTCGCCGTCGCGGTGACGGTGTCGCCGGGCGCCAGCGTGCCGACGGTGCCCTCCGGCCAGGCTCCGTAGCCGATCGGCGAGAGGCCGGGGAGCGGATCGGTGATGGCGACTCCGGTGAGGGTCACGTTGCCGGTGTTCCTGGCCGAGAGCGAGTAGGTGATGACGTCACCGACCGCGCCGGTTCCGCTCGCGACACCGGATTTCGTCGTCACGATCGCCGGAGCCGCCGGGGCCGTGGTGACGCTCGAGCGCGCCGAGGTCGCAGAGATCGTCGCACCGGTCGGCGGTTTGCCGGTGGCCGTCGCGGTGTTGAAGACCGTTCCGCGGTCGACGTCGGTCTGGGTGATCGTGTAGTTCGCCGTCGCGGTGGCCGTCGTGCCCGGCGCGAGTTGTCCCACCGTGCCCGGCCAGGTGATCACCGGATTCGAGACCCCGCCGAGCGCATCCGTGAGGGTGATCAGGGAGAGCGTGACGTTGCCGACGTTGTTGATGGTGAAGGTGTAGTCGATGATCGTTCCGGCGTTACCCGAGCCCGATCCGGCTCGGAATGCGCCGTTCTTCGTGACGGTGAGAGCCGGTCCGGCCGTCACGTTCACCGTCGCAGGGGCTGACCCGGTGACGTTCGCGCCGGTCGGCGGCTTCGCGGTGCCGGAGACGGTCGTCGTCACCGACCCGGCATCCACATCCGACTGCAACAGAAGGTACTTCGAGGTCGCGGTGACGGTCTCGCCCGGCGCGAGCGTCCCGGGCGTCGACGGCCAGGTGTAGGCGAAGTTCGTCTGTCCGGGCTGCGGGTCGTTCAGCGACACATTCGTGAGGGTCACGTTGCCGCTGTTGCGCAGCGAGTAGGTCCAGTTGACCGTGTCGCCCTTCGTTCCGGTGGAGCCGGCGGCGAGCGATCCTCCGTGGGTGACGACGATCGACGGACTGTCGTTGACGGTGCTGACGTTCGACTGCGCAGAGGAGGTGACAGCGGTGCCCGTCGGTGGCGTGCCGCTCGTCGTCGCCGTGTTGGTGACGATGCCGGCGTCGACATCCGACTGGATGATCGTGTAAGTCGCCGTCGCGGTCTCGGTCTGGCCGGGGGCAAGCGTTCCGGTCGTGCCGCTCGGCCAGGGGCCGTAGGCCAGCGACGACAGGCGCGGAAGGGAGTCGGCGAACGTGACGCCGGTCAGCGTGACGTTGCCCGTGTTCCTGGCGGTGATCGTGTAGCTGATCGTGTCGTTGGTGGAGGCGGTGCCGGACGCGACGCCGACCTTCGTCGTCGTGATCGACGGAGCGGCGGCGGCCGTGGTGACCACCGACGGACGCGAGGTCGCCGTCGCCGCGACGTTCTTAGTGGTCAGGCCGTCAATGGTCGCGGTGTTCGACACGCTGCCGTTGTCGACATCGGTCTGGGTGATCGTGTAGTCCCCCGTTGCCGTCACCGACTGGGCGGGCAACAGGGTTCCGGTCGTTCCCGGCCAGGTGATCGGATCGAGCCTCACACCGGGCATGGCATCGGTGAGGGTGATGCTGTTGACCGTGACGTTTCCGCGGTTGCGGATGAGGAACGTGTAGTGGATGGTGTCCCCGACCGCGCCGGTGCCGGGGCTCACGATCGCGCCGCTCTTGACGATCGTGATCCTGATCGTCGGGGCCAATGTGACGGTGTTCGAGGCAGAACGGCTGAGGGCGCCACCCTGGGTCGAGGTGCCGGTGGCGGTCGCGGTGTTGGAGACGGCGCCCGCGTCGACGTCGCTCTGGGTCAGCGTGTAAGTCGCCGTCGCGGTCACCGTCTGGCCGGGGAGCAACGTGCCAGGGGTGCCCGGCCAGGTGAAGGCGAGCACGGAGAGGTTCGGCAGCGGGTCGGCGATCGACACTCCGGTGAGGCTCACGTTTCCGGTGTTCTGGAAGGAGAAGGAGTAGTTGACGACCGAGCCGACCGCCGGGGTCTGACCGGCGGCGAGGACTCCGGACTTCGTGAACACCGCGTTCGGCGTCGCGGTGGCCGTCGCGTTCACCGCGGTCGCCGCGCCGGTGACCACTGAGCCGCCCGGGGAGGTTCCTGTCGAGGTCGCGGTGTTCGATACCGATCCGCGATCGACATCCGCCTGGGTGAGCGGGTAGGTCGCCGTCGCGCGGGCGACCTCTCCGGGAGCGAGTATTCCGGCGGTCGCCGGCCAGGTGATCACCGGGGTCGACAGTCCGGGAAGCGGATCCGCGAGGGCGACACCCGTGAGCGTCACGTTGCCGGTGTTCGTGATGGTCAGCGCATAGTCGATGGTGTCGCCGACGACACCCCCATCGGTGACCGTTCCGACCTTCGTCGTCGCGATCGACGGAGCGGCGGTCGCGAGAGTGACGACCGAGGGCGCGGACTGCCTCGTGACCGCCGCACCGGTCGGCGGAGTGCCGGAGACCGTCGCCGTGTTGGTCACCGATCCCGCGTCGACGTCGGACTGTTTCACGAGATAGGTCGCCGTCGCCGTGGCCTGCGCACCGGGTGCGAGCGTTCCCGCCGTGCCCGGCCAGGTGATGGTCGGCAGGGTCACGCCGGCCTTCGTGTCGGTGAGGGTCACGCCGGTCAGGGTGACGTTGCCGGTGTTG
>JANYGT010000304.1 GCA_025362355.1 Lacisediminihabitans sp.
GCTCGCCGCGGCGGGAACGGATCCGTCAGAAGTCGTCGACACCCTTGCTGCTATCGCCGAGCCAGGGCTGATGGCGATGCCCTCCGGGCGATTCTTCGGCTGGGTGATCGGAGGCACCCTGCCCGCCGCCATGGCCGCCGACTGGCTGGTCAGCGCCTGGGACCAGAATGCGGCGATGCGGTACGCGTCACCGGCAACGGCGGCGATCGAACAGGTGGCCGGCGAGTGGCTCCTCGACATTCTCGGGCTCCCACCCGGATCGGATGTCGGGTTCACCACCGGAGCGACAATGGCCAACTGGACCGGGCTTGCGGCAGCCCGCGGATACCTGCTCGATCAGGTCGGCTGGGACGTCAACACGAACGGGTTGCAGGGCGCGCCACGCATCACGGTTCGCGCCGGCGACGAGAGGCATGCCTCCGTCGACCTCGCCCTCCGCTATCTCGGCCTCGGCGCACCGAACCCGGTGGCGTCCGACGATCAGGGACGGATCCGGATCGACGCCCTCCGAGAATCCCTCGACGCCGCGGACGGGCCGGTCATCCTCTGCCTCCAGGCCGGTAATCTGCACTCCGGCGCGTTCGACCCCATGGCCGAGGCTATCGAACTCGCCCACGATCACGGCGCGTGGGTGCATGTGGACGGTGCCTTCGGACTCTGGGCGGCCGCGAGCCCGTCACTTCGTGCCCAGCTCGGCGGCATCGAGACGGCGGATTCATGGGCGACCGATGCCCACAAGACGCTCAACGTCCCCTACGACTGCGGCGTTGCGATCGTCGCTCGCGCGGGTGCCGCTCGGGCGGCGCTCGGAACACAGACCGCGTACCTGATCCGCGCATCCGGAGACGCTCCCGACCCGTACGATCTCGTGGCGGAGATGTCTCGGCGGGCTCGCGGGGTACCCGTCTGGGCTGCCCTGAAGCAACTCGGGCGTGCCGGAGTCGCCTCCCTCATCGACGGTCTCGTCGACAACGCACAGGCCCTCGCGTCGGAGCTCGCGACCCTGCCGGGGTCTCCGTCCTCAATGACGTCGCCTTTACGCAGGTCTGCCTGACCTTCGGGTCTGACGAACGCACCCGCGAGGTCACTCGCCTCCTCATCGAGGACGGCGACGTGTGGATGTCCGGCTCACGCTGGCATGGCCGCGACGTTCTGCGCATCTCCGTCAGCAACTGGTCGACGGACGCCGACGACGTCGCCGCAACGGTCGACGCCGTCAGACGGGCACTCCACTCTCACACGCTGTCTCACACGCACTGACGCGACCCTGATGGTGTCCGGCAATTCCACGAGATAAAGGAGAGACACCATGCCGCTAGTTGAAGTTAAGGTGATCAAGGGAGTGTTCACCTCGGAAGAGAAGAGCGAGATGATCCGCAGGATCACCGAGACGATGGTCGACATCGAGGGCGAGAATCTTCGCCAGGTGACGACGGTCATCGTCGAGGAGGTTCAGAGCGGAGACTGGGGCATCGGCGGCAACGCGCTCACGACCGCCGACGTTCACGCGCTGCAGGGCCGTGCGACGGCATCGGTTCTCGCGGGCTGAGGGATGATGCCGCGGGTGCGACTTCTCGGCACTCCCCGAATTGTGGGCCTTCCGGAGTCGCACCCGTCGCCGCGCGGGCAGAAGTCGTGGGCGTTGTTCGCCAGGGTGGCACTCGCGGAACGGCCGGTTTCGCGCCGGCACCTCGTCGACGAACTGTTCACCGAGGCGGATGATCCCCTGGGCGCCCTTCGCTGGTGCCTTGCCGACCTCCGCCGTGCGTTCGCGGCCCCCGACCTTCTTCGAGGAGAACTGCTGTCGATCCCACGAGACGGGATGACGGTGGATGCCTGGGAGCTCATCGAGGGAACGCTCGGCGAGCACGAGATCGGCGGCCATCTCCTCGAGGGCGTCACTCTGCGGGATGCTCCGGGCTTCGACACCTGGCTGCTCCTGGCCCGGGCGCACATGCGCGCGCGATCGCTCGAGGAGCTTCGGCGCGTCACTCTCGCCTACCTCGGTGCGGAGCAACCGCAGCGCGCGAGTGTCGTCGCCGGTCGCGCCGCGGCGCTCGAGCCGCTCGACCAGGACGCGCAGGAGTTGTTTCTGCGCTCGCTGGTCGCCGCTTCGCGACCAGGGCTTGCGGCCGTGCACCTTGCCTCCTGCGAGGCGACTTTCGCACGCGAAGGAGTGACGGTATCCCCCGCGCTCAGGGCGGCAGCACGGCTCGTCGACGATCGACCGCGCACACGCCTGCAGGCGGGGGTGGTGGCATCCTCCCTCCTTCGCGCGGGCAGCGATGCGATCGACGCCGGAAGTGTCGACGCGGGAATCGAGACCCTGCGCCGAGCCGCCGACGAAGCGGCTCTCGCGTCTGATGAGAGCCTGAAGGTCGACGTACTGATGCGTCTCGGTGCGGCCCTCGTGCACGCGACCAGGGGTTTCGATGGCGAAGGAGCCATCACGCTTCACCGGGCGATGGCGATCGCCCGCAGCCGCGACGATGACCTGCGGGTCGCAGAATGCCTGCGCGAGCTCGCCTTCATCGACGTTCAGGCCGGACGTCACAGCTCGGCGGAACGAGCGATCCGCGAGGCGACCGCGATCGCCGATGTCAGTGCCGATCGCGCTCTCACCGCGGGAGTGCTTGCCATCGCCGGGATGAACGTGGCCGACCAGGGACGGCACGCCGAGGCCGCCGCGAAACTGCGCCGTTCGGTCGATCTCGCACACGAGGCGAATCGTCCACGTCAGGAAGCATGGTCTCTGGGGGTGCTCGCCCGGTCACTTCTGCTCGGTGGCGATGTCGAGGGCGCGCTCAGCGCATCCGATGCGAGTATCCGGCTGTGCGAGCGCGAGCGGTGGAATGTCTTCCTCCCCTGGCCACAGTCGTGGCGCGCGAACGCGCTGCTCGAGTTAGACCGTGACGAAGAAGCCAGCGAGGTCGCTCAGACAGCGTTCGCGCTCGCGTGCGAGTTGGGTGATCCGTGCTGGGAGGGGATGGCGGCGCGATCGCTCGCTCTGCTCTCGCTGAAGGCGGGCGACATCCACTCGGCCGAGGAGTGGATCGACGACGCGAGAACCCGCTGCAACCGGATCCAGGATCGCTACGTCTGGGTCTCCGCTTACGTCGACCTCGCCCGTATCCAGGTCGCCACCCACCAGGGTTCGCCGCTGGTCGAATCGCTCACCGCACGGCTCCGGGAAGACGCCATCCGCTTCGACCTGCCGGAATTCGCCGCGTTGGCCTCGCGCTGAGGTCAGCGGATGCCGCTTCGCGCGAATCCCTGCACGAAGTAGCGCTGGAAGATCAGGAAGAGCACGACCATCGGAGCGACGTTGATGAGCGCGAACGCCATGGTGCCGCCGAAGTCCGAACCGAATTGACCCTGCAGATAGAGCAGGCCGATCGGCAGCGTGAAGAGCTCGTTCTGCTTGAGAGCGATCAGCGGCCAGGAGAAGTCGTTCCACGACTGCAGCAGGCTCATGAAGAACAGCACCGCTATCAGGGGTTTCGACAGAGGAAGGACGATGCTCCGCAACACGCGCAGGTGGCTCGCGCCGTCGATCCGTGCCGCCTCGATCAACTCCGTCGGGATGCCGAGGATGAACTGCCGCGCGAGGAACAGTCCGAATGCCGACGCTGCCGTCGGCAGGATGACCGCCCAGTAGGTGCCATACAGGTTCAGATTCGTCACCAGCGAGAAGAGCGGCACCATGATCACCTGCACGGGGATCATGAGCGTCGCGAGCGCCACCAGGAAGACCGCGCTCGAACCACGGAACTTCAGCCTGGCGAAGGCGTAACCACCGAGGATGTTGATGGTCACCGTGATCACGGAGACCACGAGCGCGATCGCCGTCGAATTCCCGAACCAGGTCGCGACGGGGAACGCGGTGAACACCCGGGTGAAGTTGTCGAGCGTGAACGTGGTCGGCCAGAGGCGCAATGCCCCGCCGAGCAAGTCGGCCCGCGTCGAGAATGCGACGACGACCATCCAGTAGAGCGGGAAGATCACGATGATCGAGATGACGATCGCGAGCAGCAGTCGGATCATCAGCGATCGGCGCCCGGGTCGGCGACGAGATGCCCGCCGTGGTGCGCGCACGCGTGATTCTTCGAGGCTTATCGGTATCGATGCCATGTCGTCCTCCTCACTCCACCAGGTCGCGGGATCGGCTGGTACGCCAGCGCACGGCGGTGAACACGAGCATCACGAGAAGCAGCACGACACCGATGGCCGCGGCGTAGCCCTGGTCGCGGGTGACGAACCCCTGGTCGTACGCGTAGGTGACGATCACCGACGTCGCGTTGCCCGGCCCGCCCCCGGTCATCACGAAGACGAGGTCGAACACCTGGAATGAATAGATCACGTTGAGGATCAGCAGGAAGAACGACGACGGACCGACGAGCGGAACCGTCAGGAAACGGAAATTCTGCCAGCCGCCCGCACCATCGAGTCGTCCGGCCTCGTACACCTCCGGGCTGATCGCCTGCAGGCCCGCCAGGTAGATCAGCATGTTGAACCCCACCCGCGACCAGAGGGTGACCAAGACGATCGACACGAATGCCGCCGGCCCGTTCGACTGCCAGGGAACACCGGGAAGGCCGGCCGCCCGAACGAGCTTGTCGATGAGGCCGCTGTTCTCGTCGAAGAGCAGCACACCGATGAGGGCGGTGGCTATTCCGGAGATCGCCATCGGCAGAATCAGGATCGAGCGGAAGATCTTGCGGGCGGGCAGCACCGAGTTCATCAGAACCGCCGCACCGAGGCCGAGACCCATCGACAGTGGAGTCACGATGAGGGTGAACAGAACGGTGTTGAGAGCGGACCGCCAGAAGACGGGGTCGGCCACCAGTCGCTGATAGTTGGCGAGGCCGCTGAAGGTGCCGCCGCCGAATCCGTCCGTCCGTTGAAAACTGACGACGATCGCCCAAACGATCGGAATCAGCACGAACAGCGTGAGCATGAAGAGATTCGGGGTGAGCAGCGCCCAGGCGGTGGATGCCTCCTGCCTCGACCTCTTCCTCGTGGATGGCCGAGTCGGCGGTGGTGCTGGCGCGAGTTCCGACCTCGTCGACGGCGCTGCCGACGTCGTGGTCGCTGTCACTTGGCCACTCTGGTCGCAGCGGCGATTCCATCCGACAGGGTTTTGAGAGTCGCGTCGGTGTTCCCGGACCCCTGGAACGCCTGGTCGAGCCCGTCCTTCAGGACGGTGATGATCGCGGCCATGTTCGGGGAGGCCACCTGACTGGAGTCGGAGGCCCTCACCGTGCTCGCCTGTCCGACGAAGATCGGCGACAGCTCCGGTCGCACCGAATAGTGGATGCCGCTCGCGACGAGATCACGACGGGTCGGAAGCAGCGACGCGCTCTCGCAGAATGCCCGCATGGATGCCTCCTCCGTCATGAACGTCAGGAAGCTGGCGGCGAGCGCCGGATCTTTCGCATTCTTCGTCGCGACGAGGGCGTTGCCCCCGAAATCGCTCGCGGCGCGCGCCCCGCGGGGC
>JANYGT010000206.1 GCA_025362355.1 Lacisediminihabitans sp.
TCCGTCGGCGAGCAGCGGTGAGATCAACGGCAGCTCCTCGATCGTGTTGATGCCGAGCTGGCTGAGCAGCAGGTCGGTCGTCGAATAGTGGATGGCCCCGGTCTCGCTGTCGGTATACGCCTCCGTGATGAGGCCGCGGCCGAGCAGTGTTCGAACCACCGAGTCGACGTTGACGGCACGGATGGAGGCGATCGACCCCCGACTGATCGGCTGCTTGTAGGCGATGACGGCGAGGGTTTCGAGGGCCGCCTGGGAGAGGCGCGTCGGATTCTGCGTCAGCACGAAGTCGCGAACGACGTCGTCATATTCCCCACGGACGTAGATGCGCCAGCCACCGGCGACCTCGCGGAGCTCGAAGCCGCGGCGCACCGTTCCCTCGACCCCGTCGTAGTCGGACACGAGTCGCTCGATCGACTGCCTCACCGCCGCGACGGGAACGCCGAGCGATGTCGCGAGCGAGACGAGGCTCTGCGGGTCGTCCGCGATCATCAGGATCGCCTCGAGGGCGCGCTCCACGTCGACCGTCATCGGCCGCTCCTCGAGCCCCGCGAGTGTCGAAAGCTCGTCAATTTCCATAGTCGGCTCCCAATGAGGCGAGGCTCTCGTCCGACCAGTGTTCGGCCGTCCAGCGCACCGTCAGCTCCCCGAGCGGCTCGAGCTGTTCGAAGGCGATCGCCGATCCACGGAAGAGCTCGAGGATGGCGAGGAATCGCGCGACGACGATGCCTTTCGCCTCGACGCCGGCGACGAGCTGGCGGAAGGTCATCGGCTCTCCGCGACGCAGAAGCGCGACGACGGTGGCCGCCTGCTCCCGGATGCTCACCAGCGGCGCGTGAAGATGGTCGAGTCCGACGGTCGGCAATTCCTTCGGCGTCATGGCGAGCAGCGCGAGGGCTGCGAAGTCGTCGGCGGAGAGGGTCCACACCAGTTCGGGCACCTGGCGACGGTATTTCTCCTCGAGGCGCACGGATCGCACGTGCCGTTTCGATTCCTCGTCGAGCTTGGCCGAGAACCAGGTGGTGACCTCTTTGAAAGCGCGATACTGCAGGAGCCGCGCGAACAGCAGATCGCGCGCCTCGAGCAGCGCCACATCCTCCGCGTCCACCAGCTCACCCTGCGGGAGGAGCCCCGCGACCTTGAGGTCGAGCAGCGTTGCGGCCACGACCAGGAATTCCGTCGCCTGGTCGAGTTCCTCGAGGGAATCGAGGTGCCGGAGATACGCGATGAACTCGCCGGTGACGACGCTCAGCGAGATCTCGGTGATGTCGAGCTCGTGCTTGCCGATCAGCGAGAGCAGCAGGTCGAACGGTCCGTCGAAATTGCTGAGCGTGACCGAGAATCCGGCCGGCTCGAGATTGTCGACGACCACCGCTTCAGGCGACAGCGCCACGGACGATCAGCTCTCGCGCCAACTGCCGGTAGGCCTCGGCCGCCTTGTTCTCCGGAGCGAACTGCGTGATCGGGGTGCCGGAGACGCTCGCATCCGGAAACTTGACCGTTCGCCCGATGACGGTCTCGAAGACCCGGTCGCCGAAGGTCTCGACCACCCGGTCGAGCACCTCCCGCGAGTGCAACGTCCTCGAGTCGTACATCGTCGCGAGGATCCCGTCGAGCTGGAGCGCCGGGTTCAGCCGATCGCGCACCTTGTCGATCGTCTCGACGAGCAGCGCGACCCCGCGGAGAGCGAAGAATTCGCACTCGAGCGGAATGAGCACGCCATGGGCGGCTGTCAGTGCGTTGACCGTGAGCAACCCGAGCGACGGCTGGCAGTCGATCAGGATGACGTCGTACTCGTCGCTGACCTTGCGAAGCACCCGTGCGAGGATCTGCTCGCGCGCCACCTCGTTGACGAGGTGCACCTCGGCCGCCGACAGGTCGATGTTCGCCGGGATCACGTCGAGTCCCGGAACGGATGTCGGCTGGATGGCGTCATGTGGATCTTTCACGGTTCCGAGCATGAGGTCGTAGATGTTGGGAACGTCATGGCTCGGAACACCGAGTCCGGCCGAGAGCGCGCCCTGCGGATCGAAGTCGATGGCGAGCACCCTGCGCCCGTACTCGGCGAGCGTCGCACCGAGACTGATGACGGTGGTCGTCTTGCCGACACCGCCCTTCTGGTTGCAGAAGGTGATGATGCGGGCGGGCCCATGGGAGGCGAGTTTCGCCGGTATGGGGAAGTCTGTCCTCGGCCGGTTCGTCGGGCCGTTGACCGGAGCCTCGAGCCCCGGGAGCTGTGTCGCTCCGACTTTCCGCATCGCTGTCATCCCGACATTCCTTAGGTCTAGCGTGTGACTCTCCGATGACCGCTTCCGGTCGTCACGAGTCTACCGGCGGGGTGCGCCGAGGTCCGTCCGGACACTCCCGGCCCGACGGGAGAACCCGGCAGTTCAGCCGCGCGCTCTCGGATGCGCCGTCGTGTACATGTCGCGCAGGGTGTCCGCCGTCACGAGGGTGTAGATCTGCGTCGTCGCGACGGAGGAATGGCCGAGCAACTCCTGCACCACCCGAACGTCGGCCCCACCTTCGAGGAGATGGGTTGCGAACGAGTGCCGGAAGGTGTGCGGCGAGATCTCGATGCCGAGTCCGGCCTGCTCCGCCCGCGCCCGGATGATGAGCCAGGCGTTCTGGCGGGAGACTCGCTGGCCGCGAAGTCCGAGGAAGAGGGCCGGGGTCGATCGTCCGCGTGGCGAGAGCAGCGGCCGCGCCCGAACGAGATACGCGTCGATCGCCGCCCGCGCGAAGCTGCCGAGGGGCACGATGCGCTGCTTGCCGCCCTTGCCGAAGAGCCGCACGACATCCACGCTCCCTCCTTCCGAGCCGATGACGTCGTCGACGTTGAGGTCCACCGCCTCGGAGATGCGTGCGCCCGTCGCGTAGAGCAGCTCGAGCAGCGCCCTGTCGCGGAGCGACTGGAGATCGTCTCCCCCGGCGGCGTCGAGCACGGTCGCCATCTGGTCGACGGTGATCGCTTTCGGCAGCCTGCTCGCGAGCTTCGGCGGCTTCGTGTCGGTCGCGACATCCACCGCCACCAGGCCCTCATCGAGCAGAAAACGGTGAAACGTGCGAACCGAGGAGAGCATCCGGGCGATGGATGACGCGGTGAGGGCCCGTTCCTCGCGAGACCCGAGAGCCACCGCGAACGCCGTCACGTCCGACTGCGAAATGCCCTCCGGCGTCGTCACCCCACGGGTCGTGAGCACGGCGAGATAGGAGACGAGATCGCGTCGATAGGCAGAAACGGTATTGCCCGAGAGTCCGCGCTCTATTGCGACGTGCCTGAGATAGCGATCGACCGCCCTGGTCAGCGGCGAGGGCGTCGTGTCACTAGTCACGATCCCGTCGACCCGGCTGTCGCGGCCACGGCGCATCGGCGTCACCGAGGTTCGCCCAGCCATTCGCGCGGCTGGCCTGCGCCGCCAGCAGCGCCAGCGAGAGGATCGCGTTCGAGACGGTGCGCTCGAGAACGGCCGTCACCGCGTCGTCGAGGTCCACCCAGCGCTTCTCGATGTCGACCTCCTCCTCGGAGCGATCGTACGGCCGCTCCGTCGGGGTCAGATCACGGGCGAGGTAGACGCGGAGCAGCTCGTTGCTCCCGCCTGGAGAGGTCGCGAAGTCGGCGAGGAGGTGCCAGGTCGCCGCAGCCAGATCCACTTCCTCTCCGAGCTCGCGCTTCGCACCGACGAGCGGTGGCTCACCACTGATGTCGAGAAGGCCGGCCGGGATCTCCCAGTCGCGCTTGCCGATCGGATGCCGGTACTGCTTGATCAGCAGCACTCGGCCGGCATCGTCGAGTGCGAGCACGGCAACCGCGCCGGTGTGATCGACGTACTCCCTCGAGATCGAACCGGTCCCGTAGTCGAAGGTGTCGCGTCGGATATCCCAGACGCGTCCGGCGTACACCCGTTCGCTCGAGCGCACCGTCACCTCGAATGGATCATCGGCCAGGTCAGCCATCGGTCATCCCTCGGTCACTTCGAAGAGGCGCGTCGCCTCCTGACGACGGAGGGCGGCGCCGATGAGGCCCTCGAAGAGTGGATGCGCGCGATTCGGCCGGGAGCGCAGTTCCGGGTGCGCCTGGGTACCGATGTAATACGGATGCACTTCTCGGGGCAGCTCCACGAACTCCACAAGATTTCCGTCCGGTGAGACACCGGAGAACCAGAGGCCCGCCTCCGCGATGCGGCCACGATAGGAATTGTTGACCTCGTAGCGGTGGCGATGGCGTTCCGACACCCGCGACGCGCCATAGACGGCTTCGGCGATCGATCCGCTCGCGAGATCGGCGGGGTAGAGGCCGAGACGCATGGTTCCGCCGAGGTCTCCCCCGGCGATGATGTCGACCTGCTCCGCCATGGTGGCGATCACCGGGAACTCCGTGTCGGGGTCGAATTCCGACGAGGATGCTCCGGCGAGGCCGACCACGTTGCGCGCATATTCGACGACCATGCACTGCAGCCCGAGGCACAGGCCGAGCGTGGGGATGCTGTTCTCCCGTGCGAAGCGGAGGGCGCCGAGCTTGCCTTCGATACCGCGCACGCCGAAGCCGCCGGGAACGCAGATGCCGTCGACGTCACCGAGCAGCTTCGCCGCCCCCTCGGGCGTCTCGCACTCATCCGACGGGATCCAGCGGATGAGCACCTTCGTCTGCTGCGCGAACCCGCCGGCGCGGAGGGCCTCGGTCACCGAGAGATAGGCATCCGGAAGGTCGATGTATTTGCCGACCAGCCCGATCGTGACCTCGTGCTTCGGCTGGTGAAC